>CAZNCX010000059.1:0-7378 GCA_964571655.1 uncultured Elusimicrobium sp.
GGTATAAAAACGATGCCGCTAACCATAGAAAATTATTTGGACGCTTTTCGTAACAGCTATATACTCTATAAGGTTGGCAGATATGATGTAAAAGGCAAAAAACTTCTTCAAACATTGGATAAGTACTACCTTGTTGATATAGGATTGCGTTATTACCTTCTTGGGAATAAAAAAGCAGACAGAGGCCGTATTCTTGAAAACATAGTATATCTAGAACTCTTGCGCCGCGGTTACAAGGTTTATATAGGCAAAGTAGGAGATAAAGAAGTAGACTTTGTGGCAGAAAATAATGGAGAAAGAGAATATTACCAAGTTTCTGATAGCGTGGCTGATCAGGAAACTCTCTCACGTGAACTTGCTCCCCTTGATGCAATAAAAGATCATAATCCAAAAATCCTTCTTACAAGAGATTTTGAACCACAAACTTCACACAATGGAATAAAACAAATAAATATTTTTGACTGGCTGAAGCAATAACAGACAAAATTAGTTTATTTAATTAAGCAATGCGGAGAATAATTCTTATTCTCCGCATTATCATTTATCTGGGTTAACAAGTTATAATGGTATTTGTTATCTTCTGTATACCTTTGTTAAGAATTTTGACAACTGGACAAAATTATATAATTTCACAAATTTAAAAGAATATTTTCCTTGTTTTGCCCTGATATTTCCCTGTTTTTTGTTTAGGAAATTGAAAAGGAACTCAATAAAGCTGTATAGAGGAAAAGCAAGACAAAAACACTTTGGAAGGGGGTTTAATGCCCTTAAAATTGCGATTTACCCTGTTTTTTGCCTGTTTTTAGGGAATTACCCCCGCCCCTCCCTCTCCGTCATAGCCGCAGTCTTGTAGGGCCGGCGCAGCGCAAAACATCTGCCGCAAGAAATCCGCTAAATTTTGAGTGCGCTGGCCATACTAAACTAGCCGAAGCGTGTTATTTTGCCTGTTACAGGGATTCTGGAAGTCTATATTCCCCCCATTTTACGGTAGACGTTCTGTATGGAGAGTGGAGTTAGAGTTTACTGCCGCACCATTTGACTGAGGCATCTCACGTGAGATGCCTTTTTTGTTGTATCATGCGCGGTTTATCGTCGTAGGTTTTTGCGGTTTTACGGAGTCGCCGACATCTAGGGCGTTTTGGGTGGTTTTATATAGGACTTTTTAGGCCCGACCTCTCTCTTGGCCATTTTCCAGGTATCACAAGTGTTTATTTTAGGATAGATAAGATAGATACGATTAAAGCGAGAAAAGCTATTATAAGTGCAAAAACAGCAATAAGCATTGAATTCCGATTGTAATTCATGGTCTTTGTCGCAATTTTAAGTGAGTATTTCTCTCTTTCCACCCGTTCATTTTCTTTTTTACATCCCTCATCTTTCTCTTTTTTTATACGAGACAATTCTTCCTCTTGCCTTTGTTTAGCAACCGAAAATGTTTTGGCAGAATTAATGTTATTTATATTTAATTCATCATTCATGTCTTATTTCCTTATCCACCGACAACATAAATATATTTATTTAAAACTTTCAAGAAAAATAAAATATTTATCAATCTCCTCATCCGTGACTTCAAAATAATATCTCACAAATCCACTAAAAAATATTCGCGTATCTTTAAATTCCGTGTATGTAAATACATTGTAGTCCGTATCGGAGTTCTCATCCATGATATGTAAATGAATCTTATTTCTAAGAATACTCAATTTCCGCAGAAAAGTATATGTACGATATTTTGATCCAAAAATTTTAGCTTGTTGTGCCATATTTATGGCGTGTCTAAAAGGAATTTGTTTTTCTTTTGGATTAACCAATTTTTTATATAAGACATTCTCAATTTTAACTTCTCCTCCATTTAAATTAAAAGGATTAGTTTTTATAATTTTTATTTCCTCCCACTCCTCTTTTGGCATAAGATTTTGTACTCTCAATTCATAATAAATAATACATTCCATAATTGAAACTGCAACTATTATGAAGTGTTTTATAAACATTCTTTGTATAACGGTTGTAGGCTTTGTATGAGATTGTAAAGATTCGTAAAGATATTCCATAAATTGTAAATTATAACAGATATTCTTTCTAACAAGATACTGCAAAGTTCCTGACTTAGTTTCAGGAATCTTTTTACATACAAATCTATTATATGTATCTAAATTTTGCATATTATGCCCCTTGTTATTCCATTATAGTTATAAATATTTTCGAGCATACCATTGAGTATGCTCTCTAGAAAAAGCATTTTCACAATCTAAAACATATTCAGAAAAAGCTTTTTCGTCATTAATACTAGACGAATCCTTCTTAATCAGGCAAATGTCATTTGATGCCAATGAATATGAATATGAAAGCTCATCATACTTTTTAGATTGAACCCATGTAGCAAGAGAAGTACATAAAACAGCAATGAAAGCTATAGGAAATACTAACTTTGGATGTTGAATATTTATGATTAAAAGTATAATTATAGAAATATTTAGCAACATAGAAATTATAAAGAAAATACGAGAAATCTTTTTATTTGAAGTAGTTTTCTTAATATACCAATTCTCCTGATCGTTAATCCGCTCATTATGATACAGTTCCAATCTATTTGCTAATGAAAAGCCCCTCATCTCTTTCATTTTTCCTGTTATTGTTTCTCGATTTAGTATATCAATGATAGGAGTAAATTTTTTAATTGTACTTTCATTCTGATATTTAATATGAGATAAATGCTTCTTAAAAATATTATCTGCCATTTTATCTTCAACATTAAATGGATGGGCCTTAGTTAAATAACGCCAAGCCAATGTTTTTATAGATTCTGCAATAGAACGAGATTCATACCATAGTTCATCTGGTTTTTTTATTTTTGCATATGCAAGCACAGCAAAATTAATTAAAAACAAAAAAAGTGCTAAATATCTAAAAATAGAATAGTTTACAAATTGGGTAATAAAAGACACTAAAGAAGCAATAATAATGGAAAATAATGAAATTTTTATTTCCCGAAAGTATTCTTTCTGACTATTTATAGCTTTTTGATCAGCCTGTACATATAAGTACGGAAAATCTTTATCAGTAATTTGCATTTTATTTATCCAAATAAACCTTAGTTTTAGATGATATTGGAGCTTCTCTCTTTTGATATGCCTCGTCAATATATTTCTCAGGATTTTTTATAAAATCATCCCATTTGACTAAAACACAATAGCACTCATCATACGACCAACAACATTTACCGCCATTAGGCAAATAATAGTTATATGAGAATTCTTTTACAACAGTATTATCATTTATAGCAACTATATTATGGCTATTACCACACCGGTTACAAGGGGAAGAACCAAGATAAATTCTGTCATACATATTAGGAAGAACCACTCCTAAAATTCCACCTTTTGAATTATTTTCTCCGTCATATAAAGTCGCTTGTAATTCTCTTTTGATATATTTTTGCTCTTTCAATCCGAGATTTTCTGAACTATGAGAACCAATTAAAAAGATAGTAACTGTAGAACCTGAAAGATAGTCTTCTCTTATCTTTTGCATGATATATTCTTCATCTGTCGAATCTATATCTTCATCCAATGATTTATCTATCATATCTATGTTTAATTTTTTTTGAATATATTTTTTGAAATTCTTATCCTCCATTTTAAAAGATATATAACATTTATGCCCCATAAATTTTCTCCTAGAGTTAATATTTCTATAGTTAGATTATACTACTTAATTCCAATTAATTCCATTCCTTTCCCTGCTCTGCAAAATCCAAATGCTTATCGGCTAAAGTCATAAGCTCGCTTAGACGTAAATTGTGCGGGTTCTTATTCTCAAAAATATCCTGCACAATACGGGGCGAAAGATACTTAAGATTAATATACCTGTATATAGTCCTGTGTTGCAAGCCCGTTTCCTTTTCCAGCTCCCGCACGGTCTTAGCGGTCTTCGTCGTCTTAGCGGGCTTCGCGGGCTTGCCGCGCTCCATCTCTTTGGCAAACTTCCAGCCCAGCTCAAGGCCGCGCACAAGGCTCTCATTCATCTGCCGCACCGTTATAATATTGTTGGCGCATGTCGCCCGCAATTTCGCGCTGCTGCTGTTGTCAATCACAAATTCCGTCTTTATCAGTATTTGCTTTTTATCCTCGCTGACGGAAAACTTCCCCGCCCAATCCCCAACGGCTTTATGGTTATAATAATCGCTCACATTATGCGTTTTAAGAAACTTTATAAATTCCTCTATATTTAAATACAAAATCAGCTCCGAAACGCCCTCCCGCACAAAATATACCCCTTTATCCAAAAATGCTTTTATACTGTCCTTCTCAATATGCGGAATTTTCTTTATAAGCAGCTTAATATTCTCCGACGGAACCTTATCCCAATGTTTATAAAACAAAAAATCTTTTGCCTTAAACACGTACGATATAGATTTAACCCACAAAAGATATAATATGCCCAGGCCGACTGCTATTGCAATGACATATAAAATACCAAGCCACTTATCGCTTCCTCCTGTTTTTGTCTATATTTTGTATTGCGCCATATATAAAAAGGATACCATAAATATCGCCATTTTCTGCATATAAACTTACCCGTTATATAGTAAAATATGGCATGGCAAATACTTCTAATATTGAATGGACGCATGCGACTTGGAACCCGGTAACCGGCTGCAACAAGATATCTTTGGGCTGCCAAAATTGCTACGCCCAGCGTATGGCCAAACGTCTGCAGGCCATAGGCGCGCCGCATTATAAAAACGGCTTTGAGGTAACCCAGCACGAAGATTCTTTGCAAATCCCTTTCCGATGGAAACGCCCCCGCCTTATTTTTGCCAACTCAATGAGCGATTTGTTTCACGAAAAAGTTTCCAAAGAATTTCTGCTTAAGATTTTTGACGTTATGCGGCGCGCCAACTGGCACAAGTACCAAATACTTACCAAACGGCCAGAACGCCTGTTAGAATTGGATAAAAACTTGCCTTGGGCCGCCAATATTTTAATGGGCGTAACGGTTGAAAGCGCGGCCTATAAATACAGGATAGATTTACTTAGAAAATGCGGCGCGAAGACAAAATTCCTCTCGCTGGAGCCATTATTATCCGATATCCCTAATTTGGATTTGCGCGGGATAGACTGGGTTATTTTAGGAGGCGAGTCCGGCCCAAACGCCCGCAAAATGCAGGAGAGCTGGGTTTTAAGCGTTAAAGAGCAATGCGCGGCACAGGGGGCGGCGTTTTTCTTTAAGCAATGGGGCGGCGTTGACAAGAGGGAGACCGGCCGCCTGCTGCAAGGCCGGCTGTACGAAGAATATCCCGCTATCCTAAAATCTGACAGCTTATTTTAGGGCGTCTTTTGCCATCTTTGTCTAAGTAAACCTCAATTCGCGTACTTAAAACCACCAAAAAAATAGAGAAAGGAAAGATATCTTTTTACTTCAATACTGTAAATTTAACGGAATATGTCTTAGAAGGAGTGAGAAGTTCCAAGGTAAACTCCCCCTCTTTAAGCGGCCAAAAACATTCCTGCGGACATTTATATTCTTGCCCGTTAAGCATCCATTTACCGCGCAAATTGGCCTTGAAAAGCAATTGCTGGCCTAGAGAGGTAACGGAAGGATCCCAAATGAAGACGTCCCCGTCCGAAGGGAACAATATGCCTTGCTTCGTCGGCGTGGAGCTTTGCGGTTTTTGGCCGATATGCTCCTCTTTAGACAGGGCGCAGATTTTTTGGGGGGATTTGCCCTGGGGGAAGACTTCCTCCGTGCGATACGGGCAATTTGCTCCAGCAAGCAAGCCGCTTAGCTGGCAAATTTCCGCGCGGACAATGCCCGAAGGTTTATCAAAAGAATTTCTTTTATTTTCCGCCGCCTCTTGCGGGTAACGCGCCTGTAAAAACATAAAAATATCCCCGAGCAGCGGGGCCGCGCCGGTTATGCCGGACACTTTTCTCATAGACTCCCCGTTGAAATTACCCACCCACACGGCGGCGGTAAAGCGCCTGTTGTAACCCGCGGCGATATTATCCCTGTAATCTTTTGAGGTCCCTGTTTTAGCGGCAAAAGCAAAAGGCAAATTAAGCGGGGAGTTAAAACCAAAAGCAGGGCTTCTTGCATTATTATCGCTTAAAATATTGGTTACCATAAACACGCTTTCTTCGGAAAATACGCGCCGCGCTTTACCCTCCTGCGAAATTAAAGGATTAAGGGCGTATCTTAACGGGCTCCATTCCCCGCCGTTTGCAAGCACGCGGTAAGCGTTTGCAAGTTCAAGTAGGGTAACTTCCCCGTTGCCCAGCGATATGCCAAGGCCGTACTCCTGCGCAGTTTTTGTAAGTGAGATAAAGCCGCATTTGCGCAAAGTGTCAAGCACTTTGCCCGCGCTAAGCGCGTCGGTAAGCGCGGCTGCGGGGATATTGTAGGAACACGCCAGAGCGCGGCGCAAACTTACGGAACCGTGGAAGCCCTCGTCATAATTGCGCGGGCGGAAACCGCCTTTGAAAAAAGTATCTTCGTCATTTATTTTATCTGAAGGCAGGTAACCGTTTTCAAACGCGGCCGCATAGACAAAGGGTTTTAGGGCAGATCCCGGCTGTCTCAAGGCAACGGCTCCGTTTACAAAGCCCTGCGCATCGGCGTTAAAATAATCGGCCGAACCCGCAAAGGCAAGTATATCGCCCGAGGCGTTATCAAGCACCACTACGGCGGCGTTTGTCACGCGGTGCGTTTTAAGTTTTTCAAGATAAGAAGGCAGCAGACCTTCTATAAAACTTTGGATATTACCGTCTATCGTGGTTTGTATTTCCCCTTTACAATCGGGAACTTTTGCGGCAATAAACTCGCTGTAATGCGGGGCGGTAAAAGCGGGCGGGTTTGAAGTCAGTTCAATTTTCTCCCCAAGCGCGGTTTTATAAAGTTCGTCGTTGATAAAGCCGTTTTCGTACATAAGGCCCAAAACTGCGTCGCGGCGTTTGAGCGCGGCCGGAAAATTTTTACGCGGGTTATATCTCGCAGGCGATTTTATTATCCCCGCCAAAAAGGCCGCCTGCGACAGAGACAAGGCGCAAGCCCTTGAGTTAAAATATATCCGCGCTGCCGTTTCCACCCCGTAAATATTACCGCCCAGATTTACCGTGTTAAAATAAGCCTGCAGTATCTGGCGTTTGGACATTTCTTTTTCCAACTTAAACGCGCCCGCAGCCTGCCTGATTTTGGAGATAATGTTCTTGTTTTTAGGGTTACTTGCGCTGACAAGCTGCTGGGTAATGGTTGAGGCGCCGGAAACTATTTTGCCCCCGCTTATATTCTGCCACATTGCTCTGGCTATGGCCTTTAAGTCCACGCCGCCGTGTTCAAAAAAACGTTTATCTTCCGCCGCCAAAACGGCCAGCACAAA
>CAZNCX010000060.1:0-7120 GCA_964571655.1 uncultured Elusimicrobium sp.
GTTCCTTTGCAGGACCTGTATAATTGCGATTTCATTACTTTCCATACGCCGCTCAATACTGCCCGAAATTAAAAATACCGTTGATAATTACGGAACTTATAAAAATATACCGATAAAAGTATCCTGCGGAGATCAGCAGGCTGCCACGGCCCCGCTGCTTGAAAATCAGGGGTCCTGCGTAATTAACTACGGCACGGGCGCATTTTTATTGCTCAATATCGGTCCTAAAGTAAAATACGTAAAAGGTATTTTGACTTCGCTTGCGCCGTCTAAAAAAAGCGGCGGCGCGCAGTATTTGCTTGAAGGCAACCTTAACACAGCGGGCGCTTTCTTTGCGTGGCTTAAGCAGCTTGGCATTGATTTTGATATAACGCGCCTTGATAAAGCTTTTGAAAATTCCAAAACGCCCGCGTGGGTTTTGCCCGCTTTAGGCGGTTTGGGCGCGCCTTACTGGGATTTTTCCATATCGCCCGTAATAAGCGGCCTTACCCCGAAGAGCAACAGAGACGATATCATCTGCGGCGCGGCGCGCGGAATCAATTTTTTACTGGCCGATATTTACTTTTACCTGCAGAAAGAAGGCTGCAAGGCGGAAGATATTTATGCAAGCGGCGGGCTATCGGAAAGTAAAAAATTGATTGCCTTTCAAAGCGACGTTTTAGGACAGGATATAATACGCTGCAAGCAAAAAGAGGCAGCTTTGAAAGGAGCGGCTTTTCTCGCCGCGGGTAATAAGGCGGCCGATTTTAATATGCTTGGCTTTGAAAAAGAGGATTTTTTTGTCCCCTCCCTCAGTGCAGAGAAAAGCGCTGCGCTTTACGCGCGCTGGCGCAAATTTGTAAATTTTGCGCTGCAGGCCCCCGCGGCGGAAATAAGGCCGCCCTCCCCCAAAGAAGACGACAGGGAAAAGGAAAAGACCTGTTCCAAGCGCGTTAAAGAAAAAGCCCCCTCAAAATAACAGTCTCTCCTAAGGGGTATTGGCATTGTTAATGCTGTAAAAAATCTCGGAAGATAAAAACAGATTAAAATAAAACGTTAAAAAGCCCCCGCGTAAACGGGGGCTTTTTTATAAACAAATGTTGTAAAAACAAGTTATGTTTCTTGCGGAGGAAAAAACTACTCTTCCGCAATGGCGCTGACGGGGCAGGCCCCCGCGCAGGAACCGCAGCTGACGCATTTTGCCGCGTCAATAAATCTTTTGCCGTCCTTTTCCGATATTGCGCTGACGGGGCAGGCCCCTTCACAAGCGCCGCAGTTCACGCAGACTTCCGGATTAACTTTATATGCCATAATACATCTCCTTATTTTTTTATCTTTCTGAGAATATTATACAAAATATTATCCGCCGAAAAAGATATCGTAAGAAAATTTTATAAAAATTATGAAACTTACTATCAGTATCATCGGTCTTATGATATTTGCCCCGCGTCTCTTGCCTACGTAAACGCCCAAACTCTGTCCCAAAATGCTAAAGCACCCCATAAGCAGCCCAAGCTTATAATTAACCGCGCCCACGCAGATAAAAACAAGCAGCGCAAAAACATTTGAAGCCAAATTCAAAATCTTTGTTATGGCCGTTGACTGCATTATCTCAAATCCGGCGTATTTAGTTAAAAATACGGCAAACATAGTGCCCGCGCCAGGGCCTAAAAACCCGTCGTAGCAGGCCACGGCCGAAGTTATCTTTTTGGCCGCACGGTTTGATTTTTTTATGCCTATCTTTTGGCGCGTTTCAACGCGGCCCAGCTTCTTATCGCTTAAGATAAAATATACCATCACGGGTATTATAATTAAAATTATAAATTTAAGTTTGTCTGCGGGAACAAGACGGCTTAAGCCCGCCCCCAAGGCCGAAAAAGAAAGGGATAATACGGTAAGCCGCCAAACCAATTTTTTGCTTACCGTAATTGACTTGCGGAATTTATAGGCCGCAATAACAGTGCCTATGGAGGAGGCAAGCTTATTTGTCCCCAGCACAAGCGCGGGCGGCACGCCGAAAATAAGGTAGGCGGGCAGCGTCAAAATTCCCCCGCCGCCGGCAAGGCTGTCAATAAAGCCGGCCGTTGCTACAACAAGACCCAACAGTATATAACTGAGCATAATTTTTAATTTTTCCTTTTATGAATTCTATTATTTTTTAGATAAGATATAAGCCGCCGCGTCTTCTCGCCCGCTTAGAGCCGTTATTATAAAAGCGTTCCTGAGGCCTTTATAAATTGAAATTGAAATCATCGCTATAAGAAAAGAGATTACCGCCCCCGTAAGCGTATGCGGCGCGTTTATCGCGACGATAACCGCGTTTATCACCGAGATAATCATAACAATTATATAGAGAATATTGAAAGCGTAAATAAGACGTAAAAAAGAAATCTTTGACTTCAAAGAAAGCAGCCGCACCATAAGCGGCAAAAATACCGTGCGCCCGAAGATAAAAAACAGCAATATCGCAATGCCGCTTGTCGTATTTCCGTTAAAAATCTGCCCCGCGCCGGGCGCCGTTGCAGATAGGATAAAAGCTATAAGAAGTTCAAACATAAAAGTCCTTAATTGTTTTTCAAAAGGCCGACGGCAGAGGCTACTTTTGATTTTTTTGAGCCCGCTATCCCCGTTATTTTTGAAATCATTTCCGCCGTTTCGCTAAATAAGGCAAATGAGCCTTTTTTATACTCAAATTCCATCTCGTAAAGACGAAGACTTTTTTTGCCGGCTTTTATAAAACTGCTGTCCAAACATAACTGCGCGGTAAGTTTTTCATTAGTAAGATTAAACTGCTGGCGGCGCGTTTTTATTATAAATATTTCTTTAAGCGCGGGCGCAGCAGAATTTTGGCAGACCTCCGCGACAAACTTTTGCAGGCTTGCCATAGCGTGCTTCTTTGAGGCAATGCGAAGTTTTTTTGTTATCTCGCGCCTTTGATATAAGCCGTCTTTAACAACGCCCGCGCTTTTAAGCGTAATTTCGTATTTACCTTCGGCGCGGCGCAGGCGCAAAGCCGTTTTGGCGCGGGATAGAGAGCTGTCTTTTGCGTCAAAATAAATGTCTTTTATCAAAATAAATTTATCGGTAATGCGGAAGAAAGAAAATATGGGGGACCTCTTTAACATATCCCGCAGTATCCTGAAATCTCCCGAAGTTTTTAAGGCCCACTTAAATTCTTTCTCTTCAAAAGCCATAGTTATTTTTCCGCAAAGACGGGCGTTTGGTTTAAGTCTTTTGCATGGCCGCTTATTTTGTAGCCGCGCGGCGTAACGCCTACAGCAAATCCGCGCCGCTTAAGATTTTTTTGCACGTCGCGCTGGAACTGCACCGCGTCGCCGCTGATAAGGCCGAGGCGCACCAAATCCTCAGTATAAAAACCATAGGCTTTTTTATGCTGCTCTTCCAGATAAGCAATTTGATTTACCTGCCGCTGGGCCGCCGTTACCATAGCGGCATCTGCCGCGCCGGTAACGCTTTTGGCCACAAAATACAGATAAATAAATACCGCCGAGATAAGCACCGTGCCAAGAACGGCAATTATGATACTTTCCTGATCGCTTTTCTCGCGCGTTTCAATCACGCGGCTGCCGCTTAAAATATCCTCAAGCGCGCGGCGTTTTTTATTAAAAAACGCCAAAGCAAACCCGCCAAATAAAGTAAAAAATCCCAAATAATAACCCAGAGTTCTTATAAAAGCCTGCTTTAAGGTAAGCGCCTGGCCCGTCTTATTGTCCACCGCGTTTATGCCCAGAAGGAATTTACCCAAAGTCTTTCTGCCCTGCGAGCCGAAGAAAGAACAGTATAAAATGAAAGCCCCGTTAAAAAATAGAGCGTATAAAATATTTAACGCGCGCGCGCCGAAAAGCCCGCCTAAAATGTAAAAGATTACGGAAAATAGCGTTATAAATAGAAATAAGTCAATAAACAGGGCAACCGCGCGCTCAAAAACGGCGGCGGGAATAAACACCTCCTCCTGAGGGGCAGGCTCGTAATTTTGCCCGCCTAAAGGCTGAGGCGGAAGCCAGCTTTCGTTCTGAGGGACGTATCCCCCCTGCGGGGCATTATCTGAAGTTTGGAACATAACAAAAATCCTCCCTTACTGTCTGCTTATACATATTATTATACAAGTTTTATTATTTTTTGTTAGAATTTTGTTATAGAATGTTCTTAAGGGCCTTTGAAATGCGACGCGCTCTCACAAGGCTTATACCAAAGTAAGCAAAAAGGAGAACTTATGAAACTTAAACTTCCTAAAATTCCGTTGCTGCTCGCGGTGGCCATAGCCATAGCCTTGGGTATCGCAGGAGGCCTTGTTTTTAACACCGCTTCAGTAAGGCTTTGTATTACCGTCGGCAAGATATTCGGTAACTTCCTCGGTTTTATAGTGCCGCTTTTGATTTTGGGGCTCGTTGCCCCGGGTATAGCCGATTTGGGCAAAAGCGCGGGCAGGCTGCTTGCTATCACCCTTGCGCTTGCTTACGGCTTTACTTTATTTAGCGGATTTTTTACCTTCTTCAGCTGTAATTTTGCTTACGGGAGTTTGCTTGCCTCCGCCCACGGGATAAGCGCGGTGGACGCCTTAGGCTCTTCTTTAACGCCGTTTTTTGTAATTGATATGCCGCCCGTTTTTAACGTTATGAGCGCGCTTTTGCTGGCCTTTGTCTTGGGACTTGGCGCGGCTTTCAGCGGCGCACCGACGTTAAAAAATGTGCTTGAAGATTTTAAGCAGATTATTTATAAGACGATTACGGGCGTCATAATCCCGCTGCTGCCGTTTTATATTTTTTGCATCTTTACGGAAATTGCCGCCAGCGGGCAGGTGGCAAACGTCCTTGGCGTTTTTATAAAACTTATTTTCTTTATCTTTGCAATAACGATAGTAATGCTGCTTATACAATTTAGCATAGCAGGCGGCGTCTCCGGCAAAAACCCGCTTACACTGCTTAAAAATATGCTGCCCGCTTACGCGACGGCTTTGGGCACGCAGTCTTCGGCGGCGACGATACCCGTCACCCTCCAGCAAACGCTTAAAAACGGCGTGAGGGAGGATATAGCCGGCTTTGTTATCCCGCTTTGCGCTATGGTCCATATGTCGGGCAGTACGATGAAGATAGTAGCCTGCTCCATGGCCATAATGGTGATGACCGCCATGCCGATAAGCTTTGCGCAGTATGCGCTTTTTATATGCCTGCTGGGCATAACTATGGTGGCCGCGCCCGGCGTGCCCGGCGGCGCCATTATGGCCGCAATAGGCGTTTTGCAGGCCGTTCTTGGTTTTGATGAAAAGGCTGTGGGCCTTATGATTGCCCTCTACATCGCTATGGACAGCTTTGGCACCGCCTGCAACGTTACGGGCGACGGCGCGGTTGCCGTCATAATCAATAAAATTTACAAGGGCAGGTAAAAATACGGATAAATAAAATGGAAAAGAAAAACGATTTATCGGTTTTTATAATCGCAAAAAACGAAGATAAAAATTTGCCGCGCTGCTTAGAGAGCGTTAAAACTCTAGCGGGCGAGATTGTCGTAATAGACGGCTTTTCGCATGATGATACCGCAAAAATAGCCGAGGGTTACGGCGCAAAAGTATATCAACAAAATCTCGTTTCCTTCACGGAGCAAAAACAGTTCGCCTTGGATAAATGCACCTGCAAATGGGTTCTTAATCTGGACGCAGATGAGTATCTTTCTGACGCTTTAATTGCCGAAATCCCCCCCGCCCTTGCGCGCGCCCAAGAGCAGGGCATAACATTGTTTTTGCTTCCTTTTATCAATATTTTCCTTGGCCGCAAAATGAGACACAGCGGCCTTGCCAATCATTTTAAGGAAAGGCTTGCCCTGCGCCAAAGCGCGCGCTACGAAGGCGGCCTTGTGCACGAACGCATGGTTGTCCAAGACGGTAAAACAGAGCGTCTTGAAAATCCTTTTATGCACAGGCCCTATCGGGATATTGAGCATTATTTTGATAAGTTTAACGCTTATACAACTTTAGGCGCGAAATCTTTGTATGAAGAAGGCAGGAAATTTAACGCCTTAAATTTGCTGCGCGCGCCGCTTGATTTTTTTAAGATATATATTCTTAAACTCGGATTTTTAGACGGTTTGCAGGGGTTTTTGTGGGCTTTGTTTTCCTCTTTTTATCCGACGGTAAAATACGCGAAACTTTGGTATACCTACTTTCAAGAGGATAAAAAATAAATGACGATTTTTGTGATAATTTTTTGTGCGGCTTTGCTTGCTTTTTCCCTGCGCTTTACGTGGTGGGTTTGGCCAAAAAAGAACGGGCTTTTGGCTTTGATGTATCATAACATAGAAACCGCGCCCGAAGATACCGATGAAAAAGAAAGGCCTTTTTTTATCTCCCCGCAGGTCTTTGAGCGTCAGCTTGACACTTTGCTTAAACACGGTTTTACCCCGATAACTTTTGAGGATTTGACGGCCGCATACCTTGGCAAAAGCGCGCTGCCAAAGAAACCCGTTTTAATTACCATTGACGACGGCGCGCTTAACGCTTACACAAACGCTTTTACCGTTTTGAAAAAGAAAAATGTTAAGGCAAATATTTTTTTGATTACCGAAAAAATCGGTCGCGATAAAAACTTTTTAACGTGGGAACAGGTTTTGGAAATGCAAAAAAGCGGGTTTGTGGGTTTTGGCTCGCATACGGCAAATCATAAGAGGCTGCGCAGTATCTCAGATGAGGAAATTTTAAGCGAGCTTACTAAAAGCAAACAAACCCTTGAAGAAAAACTGGGCGTTAACATCACCGCGTTTTGCTATCCTTACGGCGCGGGCGCTTTTGACAGGCGCGTGCGCCCGCTTGTTTTTAAGGCGGGATATTTGTTTGATTTCAGCACTAAAAAAGGCATTTCCACGTGGCCGCTTAACGGCAAAGCTATCAGGCGCGCGCCCGTCAAAAGCGGACAGACGGCCTTTGATTTCTATTTGCAAATTACGCGCGGTATGTCAAAGCTGTGAGGGTTTTGGCGCGCCGCATTTGCGTCGGTGTATTGGCGGAAGCGATATAATTTAGTAAAATATATAAAGATTTGACAGTTTTGGGGCTGGTAGCTCAACTGGTTAGAGCGTTCGCCTTACACGCGAAAGGTTGTAGGTTCGAGTCCTATCCGGCCCACCATTT
>CAZNCX010000061.1:0-7113 GCA_964571655.1 uncultured Elusimicrobium sp.
CTGTATAAAAATATTAAAATTTAGTAATATATAAGAAAGCGGAAATACGGAGGTCATTTCTATGGCTAAGACTACAGCCCCTAAAAACAAAGCGACGGCTTCTTGCGCGGGCAAGGAAAGTCCGCTGCTAAAAGAAGTTAAACAGATTTATAAATTTATGCAGGATAACAATTTGGCCGCTGTCTCCTACGAGCAAAAGGGCACTTGCGTTAAGCTTGAAAGAATGGCCCCCGCAAGAGTAGCCGTTCCCGTTTTAAGTGAGGGCGCGCCCTCCTCAAGTCAGGAAGCGCAGGCAATTTCGGCGCAATACGCGCAGACAATAAAGTCCCCTCTTATGGGTATCTTTTTCAGGGGGGCTTCCCCGTCCGCGCCGCCTTTTGTACGCGAGGGCGATAAGATAAAAGCCGGAACTCCTATCTGCCTGATAGAAGCTATGAAAGTTTTTAATGAAGTTAAAGCCGCAAGCGACTGTATTATACAAAAAGTTCTTGTGGAAAACGGACAGCCCGTCAAGCCCGGCGATTTGCTTTTCGCAATAGAAAAAATTTAAGGGGGAAACGCAATGTCTTTTAAGGAAACTGTTTGGGCCTCTTCGGCTAAAATAATGGATTTTTTGAAAGATAAGCAAAGCGCTACCTCTTGGCAAATTAAAGTGGCGCTGCGCATTTCCAGCTCCCTTATGTATCTTGCACTGGGCGTTCTTCTGTGCGAAGGCAAAATAACCGTGGAGCCTGAGGGCCTCAATTATAAAATTGTGAAGACCGTTAAATAAGGCGGCCTTCGGCAGGTAACTCAGTGGCCTATAAAACCATATACAAAAGGACTAAAAAAAAGCCCTCTTCCAAGGGGTCGGGGCTTTGGCTTATAATTGCGTGGATATTTTCCTGCGCGTTCTTTTTGTGGCTCACTTGGGTTTTATGGGTAGGTACGGTCAACGGCCCTCTTGGGGAAACTGTTTCAAACGCTCTGTATAAATTCTTCGGGCAGGCGGCGGTTTTTCTTCCTCTGTTTTTACTTTACTGGCTTTGGCGTTCGGTTAAATACCGCACGCTTGCCGTGCTTACTTTGCTCTTCGGCACGTTTTTGACTCTTGTCGGCATCGGGGCCGAGGCCGCCCTCCTTAAGGATATTTTTACAAAAAGCGCTCTAAGCGGAGGCGCGGCCGGCGGATGGCTTTTTGGCGTTATGAAGTCTGTCAGCGGGCGCGCGGGCGCGGCTTTGGCGGGGTTTGTAAGCGTATTTATAGGGGCGCATATTTTATTTAACATAGCGTGGGTGGCCACAGTCAGGAAGACAATTGAAATTATAAGGGACGATTTTGTTTCTTGGATGTCGGCCCGCGCACAGTTTAAGGCGCAGGTTAAAGAAGCAAAAGAAGAGCTTAAAGCCAAAAACGAAAAATTTGAGAAAGAAAATAAGCCCGCGCCGCGCCGCGTCGTAGAACGCGGACAGGACGAGGAAGAAGATATAGAAGAACGGGGAAAGCCTTTGCCCAAAATAAGCCGTCCCGTAGCGGGGCAGATTAAACTTCCCCCGCGCATAGAAACAGGCCGCAGCGTGCAGCAGAGGGAATTATTCCCCGATATGGCTGTTGCCCAGGCTTTGGATCCGCAGACCGCGCACAAGCAAAGAATTGATTTTATACTGCCGCCGATTTCCCTGCTTGACGAGCCCGAGGCCGTAAACGGCGTCATAGGCCCGACAGACGAGGAAATTGCCCTTGCAACGCGTCTTTTAGAAGATACGCTTAAGAGTTTTGATATACAAGCCTCCGTTACGGGCGTTGCCCCTGGGCCCGTTGTAACTCGCTATGAAATAAAGCCCGATGCGGGCGTAAAAATAAGCTCCATAGTATCTTTATCCAACGATATAGCACTTGCCATGAAGGCGCGCGGCATAAGGGTTGAGGCGCCTATTCCGGGTAAGGACGCTATTGGCTTTGAAATTCCAAACGAAAAGCCTTTAACCGTACTTATCCGCGAGATTTTGCAGGATAATTCTTTTCTTAACTCAAAAGCAAAGACTACGGTTGCTCTGGGCAGATATGCCGACGGGCTGCCTGCGACTGCTGTTATAACGCGCATGCCGCATTTACTTATTGCGGGGGCGACAAACTCAGGCAAAAGCATTTGTGTGCACTCCTTAATAAATTCCATACTATATCGCGCCAAACCCGACGAGGTTAAATTTTTACTTATAGATCCAAAACGCGTTGAACTTACTTTGTACGAAGGCATACCGCATCTTTACGACCCCAAAACTTACTGCGAAGACGTAGCGGTTGTCAAAGATTCTGCAGGCGCGGTTAAATCTTTGCAGGCCTTGGTAAAAGTGATGGAAAAGCGCATGAAGATTTTTGAAATAGCAAAAGTAAAAAATCTTGAATCTTACAATGCATGGGCCGTAAAACACGGGGAAGAAAAACTTTTTTACGTTATCGTAGTAATAGACGAACTGGCCGACTTAATGCTGCAAACAAAGGCGGCTATAGAAGACTCCGTCCAGCGGCTCACGCAAATGGGCCGCGCAATGGGCATACACTTAATTTTATGCACGCAGCGTCCGTCCACCAACGTCGTAACGGGCGTTATAAAAGCAAACTTGCCATCAAGGATAGCTTTTCAGGTAACCTCTAAGGTGGACTCGCGCGTTGTATTAGACGCAAACGGCGCCGACGCGCTTTTGGGCAAAGGAGATATGCTTTATCTGGGCATTAGCGATGCAAAGCCAAAGCGCATACAGGGCACTTATATCTCGGAAGAAGAGATAACGCGCGTAACCGATTTTCTGCGCGCGCAGGGCGGGCCGGACTATCCTTTCCAGCTGCCTTTGGAGATAAAGGCCGACGGGGAGGAACCCTCCGAGGGCCTTGGCACTACGCCTGAGGAGATGATAAAAGCTTTAACGCTTATCTTGGAGCGCAGAAGAGTCTCTCAGGATTTGCTTAAGTCGCATTTCGGTTCTTCTGCGCGCGCGACAAATATTTTAAGCGTCCTTGAGATGAAGGGTTTTATTTCAAAACCCGAGGGCTCAAACCGCTGGGAAATACATTTTGACTTAATAGAGCAGCAGCTGCAAACCCTTAAAGAAAAACAAGGCTCGCCCGAAGACGACGGGGGAAATGATTATGAAACCGTCTATAAATAAGGCGGCCGCGGCGGTCTGCGCATTGCTCTTTTGCTTAAGCCTTTTTGCGGCCGCGGCCCCTACGGCAAAAGACGCGCGCGAAAAAACACTTAAAGATTTTATTTCGTGGGATAAAAATCTGAAGACGGCGCAATTTTCTTTTACTCAGACGACGGATTTTGAAGGCACGCCGATAAATTCTTCGCAGGGCAGGCTCTATAAGGACGGGCAAAAGCTGCGTCTTGACACTATTGAAAACGGCAAAGTGGTCCAAAGCGCTTTTACCGATAAGAATACTATAAAAATATTTGACGATAAAAACCGTTTTGTTATGCAAATGTCTTGGGAAGACTGGGGCAAAACGCAGGTCAATAAAGCTTTATTTGACTTTGGCAATTACGAAGCTTTGCTTAAAACCCACAAAGTAAAAAGATTTGAAGAAAAGGAAGATTGCTACGACGTTGTTTTGGAGCCGAAGGTTGAAGAAAACGGCTCTTATGAATTGGAGTTTTTGCTGGACAAGAAAGATAAATTTCCTTTGGAAATTATAATTTCAAGCGAAGGCGCGCGCACGCGCACCAAGCTTAAAGACGTTAAAAAGAATGTAAAAATTGACGAGGGCGCATTACAATGACTATGAGAATGACTTTGGCCAACAAAATAACCCTGTTGAGGGCGGCTATTGCAATACTGATGTTTCTTTTAATGACTTCAAATAATCCCTATGCTTTGATAGTCGCTTCGCTGCTTTTTGCCTTTGCTGCTTCCACCGACTGGATTGACGGCAAAATAGCGCGCAGTACGCATACCTCCACGCCTTTTGGCGCGATAGTGGACCCGTTTGTGGATAAAATTTTGGTCGGCGCGGCTTTCTTTGCTTTTACGGAAATAGAATCCCTTAACGTGCCGGTCTGGGCCGTATTTTTTATAATTATGAGGGAACTTGCCGTTTCAACCCTGCGCGTTTTGGCGGCCTTAAACAATCATGTTCTTGCGGCAGAACGCTGGGGGAAATTTAAGACTACCGTGCAGCTTATAGCAATAGGCCTTATATTTTTTATAGTTGACGTGCAGGTGCTTATTACGATGACAAACGGTGCGGAAAAATTTAATTTAAGTCTTATAAACACCGTCTTATATAAGCTGCCCTATCCGATTACGGTTATAACGGCGGCCGTTACGATTTTCAGCGCGTTTTTCTATTTCAGGAATAATTGGGAAATGCTTAAGAAATCATGGAGCCTGCCTTGTGAAAAATAAGTTTCTGCGTTTTCTTGCCAGCGGCGCTTATATAAGTTATCTGCCGACGGCAATTTTAAGAAATAAAAAAAATACCGGCGCGGGGCTTTTGGGCAGTTTGGAAGGGTTTTTGCTTTATTTATTTTTTATGCCGCAAAACCCGCGTGCGCAGTTTATTATTATAATAATTTTTATTTTGTTTGCCGTTTTTGTTTCGCAAAAAGCGGTTTTTGCAGAAGGCGGGGAAGATAATCCCAAAATAGTTATTGACGAAATAGCAGGCTTTTTTACGGCGGCGGCTTTTTTGCCCAAGGAAGGGTTGGCCGTAATTGCGGCCTTTATTTTATTTAGAATTTTTGATACAGTAAAACCGTACCCTATAAAGAAACTTGAAGGTCTTGCAAGGAATGTGGCCCCGTCCCTGCAAAGCAAATATTATTTAAGCGGGGCGTGCGTGGTTTTGGATGATATCGTCGCAGGTCTGTTTGCAAACGTGTTTACGCTTGCGCTTATATATTTTAATTTAATCTGAAGGAAAGAGAGGTTCTGTTATGGATTTTTCGCAAATGGGCAGTTTGAAGGAACTTTTTAAGGCCGGCGGGCCAGTATTATTTTTACTGCTGGGGCTTTCTGTTTACTCTGTTGCGATAATGATAGACAGATTTTTTAAGTACCGCGCAAACATAAATAAATCGCGCAAACTTATGGAATTTGTGCGTTACCACCTGCCCGCGCGTAACTTAAACAGGATAATGGACGCCTGCCGCAAAGCAGCTTACGCAAAGACGGCGGCCTCGGTTTTGGTGCTTAATCTGCTTAAGTCCGATAAGACGAGTTTGGAAGAACTTAACGACCTTGCCGATACTATTATTGACTGGGAAATTGCAAACCTCTCGCGCAAACTTTCCGTGCTGGCCACGCTTGCAAGCACGACGCCTTTTATAGGCCTCTTCGGCACGGTTCTGGGCGTTATGCGCGCTTTTGCCGATTTGGCTTCGCTCTCGGGTGCGGGCGGGCCTTCTGTCGTGGCAAAGGGCATAGCCGAGGCTCTTGTTAATACGGCCGCGGGTTTGTTCGTGGCCGTGCCGGCTTTGATTGCCTACAATTATTTTTTAAGCAAGGTAAACTTTTTTGCAAAGAATTTGGAATATATGTCGCAAGAGGTTATTTCCGCGAAAATACAGTCTTTGAAAGAAGATAACAAAGACTCCGCCCTTGAAGGTATGAAAATCCTTGTAGGTTAGGAAATTTTATGAGAAAACGCCGCTACCAAAAGCAGGTTATGGGGGATATCAACATGGTGCCTTTTATAGACATCACTTTGATACTGCTCATTATTTTTATGGTAATGACGCCTTTTATAGTGCAGTCCCAGCTTACGGTGGACCTGCCTTCGGCGCGCGCGGTCAACCGCGTTGCGGAAGATAAAGTTATCCGCGTGGAAATAGCAAAAGACGGCTCTATTTCTGTTATGGGCAATAAAGTTTCGGCCTCCCAATTAACCGAAGAACTTACTTTGCGTCTCGGCCGCTCTTACGAAAAGACAATACTTGTTGAGGCCGATAAAAACGTTCCCGTACAAAAAGTAATAGACGTCTTTGACACAGCTAAAAAGCTGGGCGCGGCCAAGCTGGGCATCGGCGTGGCGGAAAAAAGATAAAAGGGAAGGGTTTTTATGAATTTGTCTTTGGTATACTCCGGCATAATACACGTATTTTTATTTGCGTTTTTATTTTTTGCGCTCGGGCCTGTTTCGCAAAAGCCCAAGGCCGTGTATACAATTGACTTTATAGGGCAAAGTTCCCAAACGGCGGCGCGTTACGGCGTTAAAGAAGAAGCCGCCGCAAAACCCGCCCCCGTCAAGGAAGAGGCAAAGGCCGAGCCTGCTAAAGAAATTAAGACAGAAATCCCCGCCCCACCAAAAGAAGTAAAAAAGAAAGCGGCCTATAACGCAAAAGAGCAAATTTCCAAAAACCCCAAGAAAACGGCTCCCAAAGAAAAGCCCGCCCCGAAAGAGGAGAAAATAGTTTTATCAAAACCCAGCATCTTAAAAAATGTTGAGGCCGAAAATCTAGATCCGGCCGCCTCCCATGCGTTAGGAGTTGACGGCTCGGGCAATTTAGTGAGGGCCAGCTTCAGCAATTTTCCGTATCCGTGGTATATAACGCAGGTGCGAAATTCTTTGTGGAGTCAGTGGCAAAAGCGCATGCCCAAAGTGGCTGGGCTTGCGACGCTGGTTTCCTTCAGCGTGGATAAATACGGTGTCGTCTACGGCATTATGATAGAGAAATCTTCCGGCGACGAAACTTACGACTACGCCGCCACTTTGGCGGCAAGCAACTCTTCGCCGTACCCGCCGCTGCCCAAAGATTTCGGCAAAGATACGCTTACCGTCACGGTGGAATTTAAGAACGAGTAAAGGGGTTTTTATGAGGCTGCTGCGCCGTTTAATTTTGGTTTTTCTTGTTTTTGCCGCGATGTTCATTTGTTACTCTGAGTTTTCGCACTACGGACTTGTCTACATTGCGTTTCTTTTTCTGCTTTGTATGGCGGCGGCGGTGCTGTTGACGGGACTGGCAAAATTATTTTTTGATAACAGTAAATTTTTCAATTTTTTTCTGGATTTATTTATTTTTGTTGTTCTTGTGTGGTTTTTGCTTATGTCGTGGCCTTTGCAAAAGGGCAAACGCCCGCTTGATTTAGTTTTAAGCGGGCAATATCCCACGATGCGGGATATGGACAAGGGCC
>CAZNCX010000062.1:0-7067 GCA_964571655.1 uncultured Elusimicrobium sp.
CTCGCGTCTTCGCCGCGCGCCCTAACATGTACGGCTCTCGCGTCTTCGCCGCGCGTCCTAACACATACGACCAGGTCAACGGCGCGTGCCCTAACATGTACGGCTCTCGCGTCTTCGCCGCGCGCTGTTGTCGTTATCAATTAGGCCGTCTTTGCGCGAGGTGAAGCCACGTCGCAGCTTTAGCGAAGACGGGCGAACGCTCGGAAGCAATCTTCCAATCTTGCAGTTAGCATATTAACTGCGGTTTGTCTTATTTTTTATTTGTGTTATTATTTGTGTTATTTGTAAAACAACTGTTAATTTAATAAAATATCTAAGATGGGCGGGTGGCGGAATTGGCAGACGCGTACGGCTCAGGACCGTATGTCCGTAAGGACTTAAGGGTTCAAGTCCCTTTCCGCCCATTATTTTTAAGGCCAAGTTTTTCTTCCAAGCAACTTTTATTTCTTATCATTATTATCATTATTTTCTATCAAAACATTTTTTAACTCCGCGTTAAGCAAATTTAATTTTTCAAAAGCTTCTTTTACCTCTCTCTATTTGCTAAAATAGACGTATCTTATAATATATACGCAGGTGCGCAATGAAAAGTCTTAACAAAAAATCAGGGAAGCTTGCCCCCGTCAGCCTCAGAAGGCAAAAAGCGCGCCGCAGAAATAAAATAATATTTTTACTGCTTTTGCCGTTTATTGCCGTTGGCCTTTATTTCGGCGTTACGGCCGCCGCCGGCTGGGCCCATACCCTTAAAACCCCTTCGTGGCTGGAGTGGCGCCTCAAGACGGTAAAGATTGCAGCGCCTTCTCAGGAGGGGGCGGCAGCGGCGGCAAAATTTATCAATTTACAGGCGGGCACGCCGCTTAAGCGGGCTCAGGTTATCATGCTTGAGGATATGCTGCGCGAGAACTTAAAAGAGATGGAAAAAATTACCGTCCGCCGCAATTTTTTTAACGGGGAGTTAAAAATATCCCTTAAGCCGCGCGTGCCGCTTGCGAAATTAAATCAAAATGGGCGAGCGCTTTTTATAGACGGTTTTGGCACAATTTTCCCAATGGAAAGCGCGCCGCCTGCTTCCGATATTTTAGTGCTTAACGTAAACGGCGAAATTAAAGATGACCTTTTGCCTCAAGAATTAGTAAAATTATTGAAAGCGTTAAACGCCGCGCGCGCACTTGGCTTTAATGAGATTACTGTTGACGCCGCTAAACACGTTTTTACTTTTACCACATTGCGCGGCGCGCGCGTTTATATAGGCGGCTTTGAAGGCGCCGAGCGCAAACTGGCTTTGGTGGGGGATATGCTTGGGGCGGCCTCCCGCAAAAAAATAAGCCCGCCCTATGAGATTAATTTTAATTATTTTGATGACGGCAAAGTCTATCTCAAAGGAAGTTAAGAGCAGTTTTAATATTTTTTTAAGCAGTTATTTTTACTTATTTAATTTTTAACCGACGGGGACATAAAAATGGCTAAATCAAACTTAATTGCCGGTCTTGATATAGGCAGCGGAAAAATTACCGCTCTTGCCGCGGCTTACGATCAAGAGAATGGCGTCGTAAAACCTCTCAGTGCAAAGTGCGTTCCGTGCGCGGGCCTGCGCGGCGGCATGGTAAGCGATATAAAGGAAACTTCTGCGGCGGTAACGGCGGCGGTTAATTATCTGGAGAAATCTTGCGAGCAGGATTTGTGCGCGCTGTTTATTGCTCTTCGCGGCGAGCATTTGGAATCTTTTACAAATTTGGGCAGTTACAATATATCTCGTCTTGACAAAGAAATCAAGCCCGACGATATTGAGCAGGCCCGTCTAAACGCCGAGTCAATTGAAATCAAAAGCGGCCGAGAGATTGTGGGCACGGCCCCGCAGGGATACGCCATTGACAGGCAGGGCGGCATTACAAATCCGGAGGGGATGGAAGGCTCCCTCTTAGAAGTAAATTTATATATTACTACGGGGCTTTCTTCGGCGTTAAATAATCTTACCAAGGCCATAACGCGCCCGGGTTACCGCATTGACGGCACTTTTTACGGTCTTATGTGTCTGGCGGAAAATGTTTTGTCTCAGGAGGAAAAGGATATAGGCGCCCTCCTTATAGACTTAGGGGGGGAAACAATTTCCATAGGTCTTTATATTGACGGCGCGCTTAGGTATTCCCGCGACCTGCCTTTCGGCTGCGATTTAATCACGCGCGACATTGCGCGCCACCTGCGCACTCCGCTGCGCACCGCTCGTGAGATAAAAGAAAAATACGGTTTAGCCTTCCCCTCTCTTTTGGAAGACGAGGAAAATATTGAAGTCCCTTCTTTAGATGGCTCTTCGGTCAATACGGTTAAGAGGAGCTTTCTTTTGGAAATGATTTGCCCGCGCGCGCAGGAATTTTTTGAGAAAATAAAAACTTGCATTGACCAAAGCGGCTTTGCCGATTATGCCGTCATAGGCGTTTTGACGGGCGGCGGCTCCCTAATGCCGGGTATGACCGAGCAATGCGCCCAAACCCTTGGCCTAAAGGAAGTGCGCCGCGGTGTTGTCCAGCGTGATTTTATTGAAGGCGACGTCAAATTTTTTGCCGCGCAGTATACCACCGCGCTTTCTCTGGCGGCTTACGCGGCCAAACACGTTTTAGGCTCGCAGGAAAGCGGCCCGCAGGTTGCAAGCAAGTCTCCCGTCTTGCGCGGCGTCAACAAAATTTTTAGAATATTAAAGAACTCCGACTTATTCGGGGGCTGATTTTACTTATCGGTTTTATACATTTTTAATGGTACTTTTGAGGACATTTTTATGGAAGAAGTTATGGAGCAGGAAAACAACTCGTTATTTTCCCAAGCGCGTCATTTTGAAGGCAAGAAAGCCAGAATAAAATGCATAGGCGTCGGGGGCGGCGGCGGCAACGCCATCAATTATATGATGGAGGAAGGCCGCGGCCTTGAAGACGTTGATTTTATAGCCGTAAATACCGACGTGCAGGTTTTAAGCAAAAATAAAGCGCCGTTTCTTTTGCAGGTCGGGGAAAAGATTACAAAAGGCCTCGGCGTAGGCGGGGATCCCAAAATCGGCAAGAAAGCGGAATCTACCGACCAACTAAGCATGATAGTCGCAGATACGGACCTGCTTTTTATTACTACCGGTATGGGCGGCGGCACTGGCACGGGCGTTGCTCCCGAAATTGCGCGCATCGCCAAAGAGACTTACGGGGATAATATTTTAATTGTCGGCGTTGTTACGCGCCCTTTTAAGTTTGAGGGTTTTATGCGCTGCGAACACGCCGAAGAAGGCATAAAAGACATGGAAAAGTATGCCGACTCAATGATTATAATTCCCAACGATAAACTTATGGAAAATGTTGACGCCCAAACTGATTCTGACGCGGCTTTTGCCATGGCCGATGAAGTTTTATTTCAGGCCGTAAAAGGCATAAGCGAAGTTATTTTGCGCCCGGGTAAAATAAATATTGACTATAACGATTTGAAGGCCATTATGCTAAAAAGCGGGCCCGCCATCATAGGCATAGGGGAAGCAAGCGGGCCCAACAGACATCTTATAGCTCTGCAAAAGGCAATCTCTTCGCCTTTGGTGCAGGACGCAAACATAGCCGGCTCGCGCGGGGCTTTGGTTTTGTTTACCTCCGCCGAGAAGATACCTATTATTGAGCAGGGCGAGGTTATGAATCAGATTTCTCAGTTTGTGCAAAAAAGGTCTTTTGTAAAATTTGGCTATGCCTGCGACAGTTCTATGGCGCCCGATACAATTAAGGTTACTTTAATAGCAACAGGTTTTGCGCGCGCGGGCCAGCCGAGCTTGGCTATGAGGCCTCTTAATGCAGCGGAAATTACTTCCTCGCATATCCCTTTCCCGCTGAAAAATAATATTGCGCCCGCAAGCCCCGCGCTTTCGCAGCCGTCTCAGACGGCCTCAGCCGCGCAGGCGGCGGCGGCGGGTTCCTCCTCGCAGGGAGGCTTTTTTGCAAGGCATTTTGGTTCGCAAAAGCCGCAGAAGAAGGCGGCCAGCGCGGCAGAAGTTATGAAGAACAGGGCCGCAAACGGCGTTGGCATAAGGGCTGCGGCGCCCGCTCGTGAAGAAGAAAAAGACGATATAGGCATAGACTCCGATTTTATGCTGATACCGGCGTTTATACGCCGTAAAAGAGAGGGAAAATAATATGGCAATAGGTTTAACAACGCTGCTTAAGACGGTAGTAGACAATAAAGCCAGCGGTCTTCATATAAGAGGCAACTCCAACGCGTGCGTGCGTATCAACACAAAAATACGCGCCATAGACAATTGTTTTTTGACTAACGACGACGTCAAAAAAATAGCCGCCGCAATTATGGGCGAGCGCGAGAAAAAGCTTTTTGACCAAAATCTCAGTGTTGACTTTTCTTTGGACGCAAAAGAGTACGGCCGTTTCAGGTTTAACGTTTTTCGCCAGTCGGGCAAAATTTGCATGGCAATACGCCACATACCTCTGCAAATTCCTTCTTTTGAAGACCTTACGCTCCCGGGCGATATTCTCAAAAAGATGCTTGAAAATCACCGCGGCCTTATTTTGGTTACGGGTATGACGGGCTCGGGAAAATCCTCCACTTTAGCGGCGATGATTGACTATATCAATGCCACGCGCCCCGTCCATATATTGACGGTGGAAGATCCTATAGAGTTTGTGCACAGCGATAAAAAAGGCATTGTAAGCCAGCTTTCTTTGGGTACGGATACGGTTTCTTACACTTCTGCGCTGCGCTATGCAATGCGTCAGGACCCTAACGTTATCATGCTGGGCGAAATGCGCGATCCGGAAGTTATTCGCGCGGCTATTTCCGCGGCGGAAATGGGGCAGTTGGTATTTTCCACCCTGCATACTGTTGACGCGGTGCAGGCGGTTTCAAGGATAATAGAATCCTTCCCGCCCGAGCAACAGGGGCAGATAAGATTTCAGGTGGCAGATTTACTGCGCGGGGTGGTAGGACAAAGGCTTTTGCCCAAAGTATCGGGGGGGCTTGTTCCCGCGGTGGAAATAATGGTGCCTACCGCGCAGATTAGAAAAATGATTCTGGATAATAAGATGGGCGATATCAATAAAGCTATTGAAGCCGGCGATTATTACGGCATGCGCACTTTTGACGAAGCTTTAATTGCCTTATATAAAGAAGGCCTTTGCACGCTTGAAGATATACTTGAGTATTCCACAAAGCCGGAAGCTATTTTGCTTGCCCTTAAAGGTTTTGACTTAAAGTCGGAGTAGCAGATAAGATGTCTTTTGCTGAAAAACAAGACGGAAAGAAAATCGTAATTGCCCTTGACGGGCCCGCGGGAGTGGGTAAATCTTCCGTCGGCAAAGAACTTGCCCTTAAGTACGGTCTGGATTTCCTGAGCACGGGGGAAATGTACCGCTGCCTCGGCTGGAAAGCGCTTATAAAAGGCATTTCTCTGGACGATAAAGAAGCGATAACTCAGACGGCCAAAGATATAAAGTGGTCTTTTAAGCGTCTGCCGGACGGTGAGTTGAAGGCTATAGTAGACGGTGTACTTCTCGGCGATGAAATGCTTAAAGAGGAAGTAGGCAGCGCCGCAAGCAAAACTTCTGCTGTCGGGCCGGCAAGGGCCGTCATAACAAAAGAGCAGCAGGAGCTGGCTTGTAAAGGCGGCATTGTTCTTGAAGGCAGGGATATTGGCACGGTGGTCTGTCCTCAGACGCCTTATAAATTTTATCTTACCGCCAGCGCACACGCGCGCGCAAAACGCCGCGTTTTGCAGTTGCGGGAAAAGGGCCAGCCCGCAAATTACGAGGATATTTTAGCCTCCATAAAAGCGCGCGACGAACGCGACAGCAGCCGCGCCGCCGCGCCGCTTAAAGCGGCGCCTGATGCCGTCGTGATAGACACCTCTTTTCTTACGCTGAGGCAGGTTGTGGAGGAAGTCTCAAAACAAATGCATACGGCGGCGCCTGTTTTCAGAGGGCTTCCCCTTTACCTTGCTAATTTGATAAAATTTATATCAAGGATGTATTTTAAGCTCTTTTACAAAATTGAAGTTAAAGGTCTTGAAAATATACCCCTCAAAGGCAAGCTGATAATAGCGGCCAATCACATTTCAAACTTTGATCCGCCTTTTGCAGGCTGTTTTATCGGACAGATAAGGGACTCAATTTACGTAGTAAAAAAGGAAATTATGGCAGTGCCTGTTGTGGGCTGGATATTTAAGCGTCTTAGCTATATATCAATGGACAGGCATAAAAAAGGCGGGGATTTGTCTTCTATAAAAGCCTGCCTTAAGGTTATTGAAAAAGGCCACAGCCTGTTTATTTTTCCAGAGGGGACGCGCTCCAAAACAGGCAAGATGGGCAAAGCTAAGGCGGGCGTGGGTTTTTTGGCTTATCACAGCGGCGTTGATATTTTACCCGTTAAAGTTTCAAATACCGATAAATTGCCTTTTACGCGTGCGGTGCTTAAAGTTACTTATGGCAAACCGTTCAAGATTAAAGCCGAGGAAACAAAAGACGTAAAGGAGCAATTCCAAGATTTTGCAGATAAAATTATGCAGGAAATCAGTAAATTAGATTAAACGGAGGATACGCATTTACCGTCAAGGATACGATAAGTGCAAAAGACTTATATGACCACTAACCCAGAAGAAAAACAAGAAGTACAAACAACCGACAGTCAGGAAAATATGACGATGGACCAGTTGTTTGCCGAACAGGAGGCAATGCAGAAAAAACTTAATAAGAAAGAAATCGTCAACGTAAAGGTAGTGCAGGTTTCCCAAGATAACATTCTTGTTGACACGGGGGATAAAAAAGAAGGTCTCATAGCGGTATCTGATTTTGAAGGGCGGCCTCTGCCGGCGGTAGGTTCGCAGGTAACGGCCATTTTAATCCGTAAAGGTTCAGACGAGCGACACAGCATACTTTCTCATAAACGCGCTCTTGAAACTTTAGGGTGGGAGACTTGTAAAACAGCTTTTGAAAATAAAACCAGAGTTAAAGGCACGGTTGCCGAATGTGTAAAAGGCGGCTATAAAATTGATGTTTACGGTGTAAGCGGGTTTATGCCGCTGTCTCTTTCGGAATTGCATCCGGCCT
>CAZNCX010000063.1:0-5688 GCA_964571655.1 uncultured Elusimicrobium sp.
TGCTTCCGAGCGCTCCTCACGATACAACCGTTCGTCGCCTCGCGCAATGACGGCATAGTTGACAACGGCACACGCTCCTGCGTCGCGCAAAACAAATTTCCTCCAAATCTGAAAAACCGCGTTAGCTTTTCACAAACGAGCGTTTAACGAACGACCATGTCAACGACAAGCTCTCTAACACGTACGGCACGCGCGTCTTCGCCGCGCGCCCTAACACATACGAGCATGTCAACGGCGCGCGCCCTAACACATACGAGCATGTCAACGGCGTGCGCCCTAACATGTACGGCTCTCGCGTCTTCGCCGCGCGTTGTTGCCTTTATCAATTAGTGCCGTCTTTGCGCGAGGTGAAGTCCCGTCGCAGCTTTAGCGAAGACGGACGAACGCTCGGAAGCAATCTTCCAATCTTGTAGTTAGCGCGCTTTGGGCGCGAAAAATACTTTCCATTTACTTATATTCAGATTTTTTATAAACTCTAAATATATAAATATTAGGGGATATGTATGAAAAAAGGTTTTACTTTAATTGAAATGCTTATTGTCGTTCTGATTATTGCGATACTTGCCGCCATTGCCCTGCCGCAGTACAGAGCTGCTACTGAAAGATCTATTATGTCCGAAGGTGTCTCAATACTAAAAAATATCAGCGAAGCTCATTTGCGTTATTATCTTGCCACGGGGGGATATTTGTCTCACAAAGACATAGATAAAATGGATATAAATATCCCGGGCGAAGATTATCCTTACGCCTCCGGCGTAAGGAAAAAGACAAAATATTTTATTTACTCGCCCAACGGCTACAGCGGCGGTTTGCTTGCACTTGCAAACAGGATTCCTCTTGCCGAAGCTTATGATCTGCGTATATATTACGAGAATCCCTCAAAAGTTGTTTGCATGTCCTACAGCGCTATTTCCAAAGCTCAATATAAACTTTGCGCCCAAATAAACGCAAAAGGCAGTTTATAGCCAGGATTTTGCCGTTACTTTTTTATATAATGAATATGAAGTACGGCATTTGAAATTAAAAAGCGGTTTATTGCTTTATGAAAATAAATATTTCTGCCATCACAGGGGAACTGAAAAAATTTACTTTTGTCAAAGCGCTTGCTATAACAGCTGCGCTTGTGATTATTGTGCCTACCGTATGCCTGCATTATCAAAAATCCTGCGAAGAAATGATTATGCGCCAAGCCGTTAAAAATGTTAATTCCATCGCTGAGGCCAACCGTCGTTATTATCGTATGAAAGGAGCGTATGCGCACGGCGGGGGATTATATCTGCTTAAGGTGGCTATGGACGGCGTTATGCGCAAAGATAAAAAACTTGAGACTGAAACTTTTATCTACAGTCCCAACGGAGACGGCAGCAATACTTTTATTGCCCTTGCCCAAAGAATTCCCGTCAACTCTTATTATATTTTTATAGACAGAGAAAATGACAAAAAGATTGGCTGTTATTCCTACCAAGACGCCTCCCGCGTGCAAAAGACGCTTTGCTCCGTTTTAGATAAGAAAGGCTCAATATAATATGCTGCGATTTGTTTTCGGCGCAGCCCCCTGATAGAGTATCTTTCGTCGTATAAAATGGCCATATCTATAATTGGTATAATATATATATGCTCGGACACCTCTATATGTGGATCGCTTTTTGGCTAATCGTCGCCATAGCCCTGTTTATTGATTTGGCCGTAATGGGCAAGCATCACGGCAAAGTTACCATAAAAGAAGCCCTCGTGATGGTGGGCGCGTGGGTAAGTTTGGCGGCGGCTTTCGGCGGTGCGATATGGCTTGTGCACGGCGGCGCGCAGGCTTTGGATTATTTTACGGGATACATAATAGAGTACTCGCTTTCCGTAGATAATATGTTTGTTTTTATAATGATATTTTCCTACTTTGCCGTGCCGCAGGAGTATCAGCCAAAAGTTTTGTTATGGGGTATTTTGGGCGCGGTCGCAATGCGTTTTTTGTTTATTTTCGTCGGCGTGCAGCTGATAACGCAGTTTAAGTTTATGATATACATCTTCGGCGCGCTGCTTATTTATACGGCCGTTAAGATGCTGGCAAGCAAAAAAGAGGGGGATTTTGATCCTTCCAAAATGCCTGTCCTAAAATTGTTAAAAAAGATAATGCCCGTTAAGGACGATTACCACGGCGATAACTTTTTTGTCCGCGCGCAGCGCGACGGTAAAATAAAACTTTTTGCCACCCCGCTTTTTGCAACAGTGCTTGTTATAGAAGTCTCGGATCTGATTTTTGCCGTTGACTCAATACCGGCCGTGTTATCAATAACGCACGATACTTTTATCGTCTATACTTCAAACATATTTGCGGTAATCGGCCTGCGTTCTTTATACTTTTTGCTTAACGGTATGGCAAATAAATTTGAGTATCTTAAGTATGGCATAGCGGTCATTTTGGCTTTTGTGGGAGTAAAAATGCTTATATCGCATTATTATCACATAGCGACGCTTGCTTCGCTTGCGGTAATAGTCGGCATTCTGGGCGCGGCGGTTTTAGCGTCCGTTATAAAACACCGCAAAAAACAGACATTGCAAAACGCGAAATAAATTTGCTATGCTCATTATACGCAAGCAGTAATTTGACAATCGGGGGCGACCAGCTTTGACAGATATCGCTGAAGCCCGGTTGCAGGTAGCGGTTGACCAGGCCGCTTAAAACAGGGTCAAAAACAATAGTTGGCAACAACTACAACAACAACGTTTGGGCAACAGCCTAAACCCGTTTGCTTTACTTCACCGTCGGGTGAAGCGTAACGGTTAAGAAGACGGTTGCTGCGCGCAAGGTTAGTTTGGCCTAAGCGCGCTTAAGACAAAGCAAACAGGTAAAGTTTCAACAGCTTCGGGTATGAAACTTTACTAAAAAACCGAAGCTAAACCTGTAGTAACCGAGCTGTATGGATGTTTGGACGCGGGTGCGAATCCCGCCGCCTCCACTTTTATTTTTCCGTTGGGGGAAGTATTTACCGAGCGGTATTTTTTGTGAAACGATTTTAATTTTTTTGGGAGGGTTTTTCTTATATGGCAGATATTCACTTTGGCACAGACGGCTGGCGCGGCATTATAGCGTGGGATTTTACTTTTGAGCGCGTGCGCGCTTTGGCGCAGGCTCTGGCTGATTTTATAAATCTCAACAGTCCTTCAACCTTAGGCCCTAAAATGAAACTTGTCGTAGTGGGCTATGACCGCAGGTTTTTATCAGACCAGTTTGCCGCCGATATCGCAAGTATTCTAAAACTTAATAAACTTGACGTAACTTTACTTGACAGGCCCGTTTCCACCCCTATGATAAGCTGCCTTACCCACTCCAAATTTTGGCTGGGGGTTATGGTAACGGCTTCTCACAACAAAGCGCATTATAACGGTATTAAAATTAAAGTGGCGGGGGGTTCTATTTCTTCAAAGCTTACAAAAGAAATTGAAGAATTTTTGGGGCAAAAATCCGTCCTCTACATTCCAGGACACAGCGTAGATCCATCCGTCGGCCTTGAAAAAGTTTATTTTAAGTATGTAACCTCTAAAGTTAATTTGAAAAAAATTACCGCCTTAAAAGGCAAAGCGGCCGTAGATTATATGCATGGCAGCGCCGCTGGATATTTGGAACAGGTTTTAGGCTCTTCGCGCGTAATTGCGCTGCGCAGCGAACATGACCCTTGCTTCGGCGGAGTGCAGCCCGAACCCAGGGAAGGAAATTTGGACGTCCTCAAACCGTGCTTGCAAACAAATGTCTTTTGGGCATCGCTTTTGACGGCGACGGGGACCGCGTCGCCCTCATTGACGAAAAGGGCAAATATCTTACGCCGTGCCTTGTTTCTGCTATAGTATTTAATCATCTGACGCACACGCGCAAATTAAAAGGGCGCGCTTTGCAATGCGTTTCCATGGGATACCTTAACAAAAGGATTGCGCGCAAAGCCGGCATCGGTTTTGAGGAAGTGCCCGTAGGTTTTAATAATGTGGCGGAGCACTGTTTGTTTGAAGATATAGCCTTTGGTGCAGAAGAGTCCGGCGGTTACTGCTGGCAGGGCGTTATACCCGAGCGTGACGGTCTTACGCTTGCTTTGTTCGTGATGGAAATTATGGCTTTGCGCAAAAAATCTTTAAGCGAACTTTGCAAAGAAATTGAAACTTTATACGGCGTTTCAAACTATATGCGCAGGGACGTGCCCCTGGCAAAGTTTCTAGATAAAAACGCTATGGCCGAAAGGATTAAAAAGAAACTTCCCAAAAAGATTTTAGGGCGTAATGTGTCCGAAATTATTACAATTGACGGCCTGAAAATTATTTTAGATAATGATGATTGGCTTTTAATGCGTCCTTCGGGGACGGAACCTGTTTTGCGTCTCTACAGCGAAACCGCCGATAAGAAACAGACGCAGGCTTTCATTGACTTGGGCGCGAAACTGGCGGGCGTCTAAAGTTGCGCGGTTAGGTTTTATTGTGCGCTCTTATAAGGGGATTTATTTTTATAAATATAAGGGTTATTATGAAAAAGATAATTATTGTAGATGATTCCACAGTCCTCAGGACAACTATACAAAACGCGCTTGACAGCGCAGGCTACGACGTTATAGGCACCGCGGAAGGCTCTAAAGCGCTTTACGCTATGCTGGAGGAAGGCAATATCCCCAATTTGATTTTGCTTGATATGTTCTTCCCCGACGAAAACGGCATAGATATCTTAAAAACGCTGAAAGAAAAATATCCCAAAATAAAAATACTTGTTATAACGGGTATGAATCAGGAAGCCTTAAACAAAGAAGTAAAACGCTGCGGCGCCGACGATATTTTGTATAAGCCTTTTGATATGGAAGATTTAACTTTTGCCATGCAAAAACTTTCGCTGTAAGCAAAAGAAGTCTTGCACATTTTGCGGCGCAAACAAAAACCCCGTCTTTTCATACGGGGTTTTTGTGCGTAAGAGAGAAAACTTATTTCGTTTTTTCTTCAACGGCGTCAATATGCACTTTGATTTTTGCATAGACGGTCGGCTTAAAATATATTGAAACTTCGGTATCCCCGATTTTCTTGATGGGGGTAAAAATATCAATATGATCTTTTGTTACTTTGTGGCCAAGTTCGGCGAGGCTTTTTTGCACGTCGGCTTTTGTAACCGAGCCAAAAACAATGCCCTCAATATTTACCGTTCTTGAGTAGGACAGCGCAATTCCGTTAAGTTTTGCGGCGGCTTCTTTTGCTTTTGCAAGTTCGGCCTCAATTTTTTTCTGGCGGCGTTGCGCGCCGAGTTCCCAATTCTTAATTACGGCGGGGGTTGCGGACTGGGCTAATTTTTGCGGCAGCAGAAAGTTGCGCGCATAACCGGGTTTGACATCAACGATTTCGCCCACCGTGCCCAAATTTTTAACGTCTTCTCTTAAAATAACTTTCATCTAAAAAATCTCCTGTTAATAAATTATTTTTTGGGCAGGCAGTAGGGCAGGAAAGCCAAATTTCTGTCCCTTTTTACCGCCTCAGTTACCTGACGCTGATGCTTGGCGCAGGTGCCGGTTATCCTTCTTGATAAAATCTTGCCGCTTTCCATAGTAAAGCTTTTTACAAGCTGGATATTTTTGTAATCAATGTGATCAACTTTTTCGGCGCAGAATTTGCAAACTTTGCGTCTGGCCTCAAAACGTTTTCTGGGGCCGCCGAAAGGACGGCCTGTCCTGTTTT
>CAZNCX010000063.1:5698-6862 GCA_964571655.1 uncultured Elusimicrobium sp.
CCGCGTTTGTTGCAGGTGCGCTGCTTTCGGGTTTTGTTACTTTTTCTTCTGCCATATGTTATTTACCTTTCCTCTAAAAAATTATTTACGACCGCCGTCGGGCGGGCGTTTGGTTAAAAGGGGACGTCGTCTTCGCCAATATCGTCTGTTGAAGCGGCGGCCTCTGCGGGTGCGGAGTCCATATTTTCCGCGCTTTGCAGTATTTGCAGGCGGCGCGCGGTAATGCGCAGGACCTTCCTGTTCTGGCCCGATCTGTCAACAAACTCGTTCATTGTCAGCCTGCCTTCAACTACCACGGGACAGCCTTTTTTAAGTCTGTCTTTAGAGCGCTCCGCCGACGGCCCGAAAAGGGTTACCGGCACATAGGCCACGTCTTCCTTCCACTCGCCTGTTGCATTATCCATATATCTTCTGTTCACGGCGACGTCAAAACTGCATATGGGCTGGCCTTTTTGCGTCATTCTATTATCGGGATCGCGCGTCAGTCTGCCGCTTATGATAATAAAATTTAATTCCGGAATACGCATTTGCCCGCTGGCCATATTAAACCGTCCCCGCGGCCGGCGCCGCTTCTTTTTTAACCGGTTTTGTTTTTGGTTCAATGTAAGACATAACCGAAGACCTTAAAACATTTTGATTGAGTTTTAAGTTTTCGTTTAAGGCCTTTATAAAAGAGGTCTGCGCATTGAACTTCATATAAAGGTAAAAACCTTCGTGGTTCTTAGCGATGTCATGGGAGAATCTGCGCCTCCCCAGCTTTTCTTCAGACACAACTTCCCCGCCTGAGGAAACGATAAATTCCTTCGCCTTATCGGCAAAAGCCGCCACCTCGCCGTCGGTAAGCTGGGGCTTGAGTATAATTACTGTTTCGTAAGTTTTCATAGTCCTTTTTTTGAGATAAAAAATATCTACGGAACACAAGCTCCGCCGATATCTAGATATTTTTCGGCTATTTACCAAGGGCCGCGGCATATCTTGTCCAGAAATATTATAGCAGATTGGGGGGCCTCGGGCAACCCCCTTATGACATAACGACATTTGGCATTAACGGCAGATATGTCGGGCGCACAATTTTCCATATTTGGGTAAATTTTTGTCTTCGTATCGCTGGAGAGCGTAGAGCACTAATCTTGCGTCCGCGCTGCCAAAGAACTTTTTAGTAAA
>CAZNCX010000064.1:0-6627 GCA_964571655.1 uncultured Elusimicrobium sp.
GCTACGCAAAACCCGTTGATAACTGGAGCGTCGGCAAGACCATAAGCAAAACTAAGATAGACGAGCAGGAATTATTTACAAATGTTATTTTGCTGGCGGAAAAATACGGGCATCAGATATTTCCCGTTTTGGTCCGCAGCAACGAGCCTTTTTACGCCATAGGTCAGGTGGCAATAGCGGCAAAAGTGCAGGAAATAGTCTTAGGCGTAAGCGGCACTTACGGCGCAAACGAACAGCTTGAGCGGCTTGTTATGGCATGGGGCGTTTTGCAGAGGCAGGAACATATCCCCATGACAGCAAAAATTTTATGGGAGGGCAGGGAAGTTTCCTACAAATTCTAATGGCTATATTAAAAATCCATAAATACGGCGAAGATATTTTAGAAAAAAAATGTGAGCGTATAAATTTCAATTTAATGGAAGGCAAGCTGCCTAAAATAATTGAAGATATGACGCAAACCTGCCTTGCCATGCAGGGAGTGGGGCTGGCCGCTCCTCAGGTCGGGCTGGATATGTCTCTGGCCGTTATTATGCTGCCTGTGGACGACGGTCCTTCAAAACCGGAAAACGAACGCCTTTATAAAAGATATGTGCTTATAAATCCCGAAATTTCTTCCTCAAAAGGCGTTGTTGAGAGCGAGGAAGGCTGCTTGTCTTTTCCCGGGCTTGAGATAAAAATAGAGCGCGCAAAAGAAGTAAAAGTAAAATGCCTTAATGAAAACGGCCTGCCCGTTGAAATTAAAACCGCAGGGCCGCTTGCCATAGTTCTGCAGCACGAAATTGACCACCTTTACGGCAGGACTTTTATTGATCATCTCTACGGTGCGGCAAAAAAAGAAGTGCTTGCAAAAATAAAAGAACTACGCCGCCGCTGGTAAAAATATTTTACAATTACGGCAATAAAAAACCCCGTCTTGAAAGACGGGGTTTTTTGTACAAATTATTTTTACCTTACGCCGTGCATCCATTTCTTTACTTTCTTTGTCATTATCCACATAATGACGCCGAAAGCCATAGAGCACACCGCCGGCACGGAGAACAGAGTCGTAAGAGACCATTCTTCGTAAAAGCTTGCAAGCCAGCCCGCAAGCAGGTTGCCAAAGAAACTTGACATCAGCCAAACGCCCATTAACAGCGACATAAACTTAACTGGTGCAAGTTTGGTAACCATAGACAACCCTACAGGAGATAAGCAAAGCTCGCCCATAGTGCAAAACAAATAAACCAGCACAAGCCACATTGCGCTTACCGGCCCTTTGCTGAGATATACGCTTGCGCCTATTGCAATAGCCACAAAGCCTATGCCCTGCAAGAACAAGCCCCAGCCGAATTTGCCCGGTATGGACAGTTCTTTGTCTCCCATCCTAATCCACATTTTAGCGAAAATAGGAGCAAGAAGCACAACAAATATCGGGTTAATAGCTTGGAAGTAAGAAGCCTTTAACGTAACCTGCCCTATTAAAGGAAGGGTGGGCGTCAAGTCGGTAGCTTCTTTTGCAAAGAAGTTAAGCGAAGTTCCCGCCTGCTCAAAGAACGCAAAGAAGAAAATGGCAAAAAACACGAACGTGAATATTGCTTTGATTTTATCTTTTTCGTCCTGCGTTAAGGGGCGGTTTACATCCTCTTTATGGGCCTCGTCCTGGGGATTTTTCCCCGCGGGGTAAAGCCCGATATTACCCAAATATTTCTTTTGGGATACCAAATACCATATCAGGCCTACAATCATACCGGTGCCGGCAGCCATAAAACCGTATTTCCATTTATAGGCTTCCAAAATATTGGAAGGATCCGTCGGCTCTCCCAAATAGCCGCAGATAAACGGCGCTATAAAGGCACCTACGTTAATACCCATATAAAATATCGTAAAGCCGCCGTCGCGTCTGGGATCGTTGGGCTCGTAAAGCTCGCCCACGATGGTGGATATATTGGGTTTGAAAAATCCGTTGCCCAAAATTATAAGGGTTAAGCCTGTGCCCAAGGCAACTATAGGGTTTATGATTTCATATGCAGCCAAGGTAAACTGTCCCAGCGCCATCATTGAAGCGCCGATGGTAATGGAATGCCTTTTGCCTATATATCTGTCCGCCAAATAGCCGCCTAAAACAGGCGTCAAGTAAACCAGAGCGGTAAACATGCCGTATATTTTGCTTGATGTCGCCTTTGAAAAGCCTATAACGGTGCTTATCATAAACAAGGCGAGCAAGGCCCTCATGCCGTAATAGTTGAACCTTTCCCACATTTCAACCATAAAAAGCATATAAAGGCCTTTTGGGTGTCCTTTACGTGTTGTTGCTATGTCTGTCATCTAATTTCCTCCGCTTAATACAGTCTCACCCGTGCTGAACACAGGTCAAATAAAAAAATCAGGACGACTCTACTATTATACATAAAATCACTAAATAAAATATAAATCTTTATAAACTGAATGAAATATTAAATAAAGTCCAAATATGCCTGTTGTACAAACAAAAAAACGGGGGACTTTTTATGTCCCCCGTTTCCCTTACTAAAAAATTTTATTTTTTAGCTGTTGCTTCCTTTGGATAAACGGAGACCTGTTGCTTTCCCTTATGGGCCCATTCAAAGGTAACCACTCCGGAAATCCTTGCAAATAAGCTGTCATCCGTTGCTTTGGAAACATTTTTGCCCGGCAATATTTTTGTACCGCGTTGCTTCAAAATAATCTCGCCGGCGTTGACATATTGGGAACCGTATCTTTTTACGCCGAGCCTCTGTCCGTTAGAGTCCCTGCCGTTAGAAGATGATCCCTGCGCTTTTGTATGTGCCATTGTCTTTCACCTTGCCGTTATAAGATTATTTCTTTAATCTTAATTTCTGTAAGATTCTGCCTGTGGCCTTGGGTTTTTTCATACCCTTTTTTGGGCCGTTTTTTGAATACAATAATCTTGCGACCGCGTAAATGTCTTACGACTTCAGCGGTGACCTTAGCCGTTTTGGAGGCTTTGGCATCTGACGAGGTACCTTCTTCGTTAGCGGCCCATAATGCTTTTAGCTCTACTGTTGAGCCCGCTTCCGCTTCCAGTTTTTCAACCTGCAGATTTTGGCCTGGTTTTACCCAGTATTGTTTTCCACCAGTTTCTATTATTGAGTACATATATATTATTTTACCAAAAATACAACCTTATTATAAAGAGAACAATATCCCGCCTTCTTATTACCGAAGGCAGATCTCTTTTCAACGGGAAATTCAATTCCTGAAATATTATACCATATTGTGCGCGTTTAATGTATAATTTTCTTATATATTTGTTTGTAAAAGGAGCTTACTTATGAAAAAAATAAACAGTTTTATAACGGCTTTCTTTTTATTTTCCGTTTTTATGCCCTCTGCCCTGCTTGCCGCTGAAGATATCATCCTAAAAGAGCCGCAGCTTAAAAAAGGCAAACCGATTATGAGCGCACTCTCGGAACGTAAATCTGTGCGCGAGTTTAAGGATAAAGAACTTGATCTGCAAACCCTCTCTAATTTGCTTTGGGCGGCAAACGGCGTTAACCGACCCGAGGGCAAACGCACCGCGCCCAGCGCGATGAACCGTCAGGAAATAGATATTTACGCCTGTCTTAAAAGCGGCGTCTACTTTTATAACGCGCCAAAAAAAGTTTTGGAGTTTAAGAATAAGGGCGATTGCCGCTTAAGAAACGCACCCGTAACTTTGCTGATAGTTGCCAACGCGCCCGCAGATTTCAAATGGGCCGGCATTGACGCGGGCATAGTTTCGCAAAATATCTCTCTCTTCTGCGCGGGTATGGGGCTTGCCACGGTGCCGCAAGGCTCTATGCCTAAGGATAAATTTGAAAAGATGCTAAAACTTGACGGCAAGAAACAGCAGCTTATACTTAACCACCCTGTAGGCTACGAGAAGAAACCCGAAAAGAAATAACTACAATTTGGTTCTAAAGGCAGATATATCGGGCGCACAGCCAAAAGAATTCGTCCAAGCGCACAAACCAAAAAAAGCAAAAATGCTACAATATATCTGATTTAATTACCAATTTCATATCCTAAGCGGGTTTATATGTCAATTACTATAGAAGAAATAAGAAAAATCGCAAAACTGGCCAAAATGGATATTACTGATAAAGAAGCTCAGGACTATGCCCGCCAGCTTGGCAGCGTCTTGGACTGGGTGGAAGAGCTTAAAAGCGCGGATACTTCCTCCCAAAACGCCGTTTATGAACAGGCTGCGGCAAAAACGCACGGAGATATCCCCGTAATTTTTGAAAACGCCGATAAAATATCGCGCGCTTTCAGCGAGAAGGAAAACGGTTTACTTAAGGTTAAAAAAGTTTTATGACTATTACCGAAATTGCAAAACAAATTAAAGAAGGCTCTTTAAGCGCACTTGAAGCCGTGCAAAACAGCCTTGCAAAAATAAAAGAAACTAACCCAAAAACAAACGCTTTTTTGGAAGTTTTTGAAGAGGAAGCCCTCTTGCGCGCCAAACAAATTGACCAAAACCCCAAAGAAGGCGCGCTGTGCGGCGTACCCGTTGCCATAAAAGATAATATTATGTATGAAGGGCATACCGTTTCCTGCGCGTCCAAAATGCTTGAAAATTATAAAGCGCCCTATAACGCTTTTGTTGTTGAAAAACTGCTGAAAGCAGGCGCAATAATCGTGGGCAGGACTAATATGGACGAGTTTGCGATGGGCTCTTCAAACGAAAATTCCGCCTTCGGCGCGGTAAAAAACCCCTTTGATTTAGAACGCGTGCCGGGCGGCAGCTCCGGCGGAAGCGCGGCGGCCGTGGCCGCCAAAGCCGTACCGCTTGCGCTGGGCAGCGATACGGGCGGCTCCATACGCCAGCCGGCGGCTTTCTGCGGATTATACGGCATTAAACCTACTTACGGGCGCGTCTCGCGCTACGGTCTTGTGGCGTTTGCCTCAAGCGCAGATCAAATTGGCCCCCTGACACAAACCGCGGCGGACAGCGAGCTTGCTTTAAGCGTTTTAAGCGGTTATGACGCAAAAGATTCCACCTCCGCAGAAAAAGAGCCCTATTGCTCCGCCGCGGCGGCGGACATAAGCAAATTTACCGTCGGCATACCTAAGGAATTTTTTGAAAATCTTAATCCGCAGATTACAAACGCGATTATGGAAGCAAAAAAAGTTTTGGAAAAAGGCGGCGTTAAGTTTAAGGAAATTTCTTTGCCTTACGCAAAATATTCCTCCCCCTGTTATTACATTTTGACAAGCAGCGAGGCAAGCTCAAACTTAGCGCGCTTTGACGGTTTGAGATACGGCAAACACGTAGAAGCGGGCACTCTGGAGCAGGCTTACTTAAAAGACAGAGCGTTCTTCGGGCCGGAAGTAAAGCGCAGGATAATGCTTGGCACTTACTGCCTTGCAAGCGCCCACGCACAAGATTATTATAAAAAGGCGCAGGCCGTGCGCGCTTTGATTATGCGCGATTTTACGGAATCTTTTTGCGGCCTTGACGCCATTTTAACGCCTTCAACGCCAAGCACCGCTTTTAAGATAGGCGAAAAAATTGACGATATCATATCCCTCTATCTTTCCGATTTATACACCGCACCCGCCAATATCGCCGGCGTGCCCGCTCTAAGCGCGCCCTTTGGCAAAGACGATAAAAACCTGCCTATAGGCATACAATTTTACGGCAACTATTTTGAAGAAAACAAGATTTACGCTTTGGCGAAATATCTTGAAAAAAATAAATAAGGGGTTGTTATGGTAACGCCGGAATTTTCCTGCGGAGGGGTTGTTTTAGACGGGACAAAAGTGCTTCTTGTGCAGGTAAAAAGTATGAAAGGCCGCAAGATATGGACTTTCCCCAAAGGACATATTGAGGCCGGCGAAACGCCGCGCCAGGCCGCCCTGCGCGAAGTGCTTGAGGAAACGGGCCACCGCGCCGCCATACTGCGCCCTCTTCTTAAAGTACGCTACGCTTTTACCTTGAAAGGGAAATATGTAAAGAAAGTGGTACAATGGTATTTAATGAAGAAACTGGGACGCATGGGCAAACCCGATCCATCTGAAATTTTGGCGGTAAGCTGGGTTTCTCTAAACAAAGCCAAAGAAAAAGTGGAATACCCAAGCGACATAAGACTGCTGGAAATTATAGAAAGCTCCCTGCCTTTACATTGCGCTGCCGTAGACGACAGCGATGGGTTTTGATTAAAATTTTTTTACTTCTCGCAGTACCGAATACTTAAATAAACGGGGGTAATAAGTATGAAAATATCGCATTATTTTGACAGGAACGGTTTTGCCGTTCGCGTAAAGGACAGGAGGGCCGCTTATCTCATTTCACTGTTCGGCGGCTGGCTGGGAATACATAAATTCTATCTTGGCAGAACTTTTTGGGGCGTCGTTTATTTGGTGCTCTCGTTTACCATTATTCCCGCAATCTTAGCCTTTATTGAAACTTTTATTTATTTCTTTATGACCGACGAAGAGTTTGACTACAAGTACAACCGCTAATTTGACTCGCGCGCTTTTTTTGGCTCGCGTGCCAACTGCACGCAAGACAAAAAAAGGAAGATTGCTTCCGAGCGTTCGTCCGTCTTCGCTAAAGCTGCGACGGGACTTCACCTCGCGCAATGACGACACTAATTAACACAGCAACAGCAATGTCTAATCTTC
>CAZNCX010000065.1:0-6476 GCA_964571655.1 uncultured Elusimicrobium sp.
TAGCCTTCGGCCTCTTCCTGCTGGACGGTTTGGACAAAGGAAGTTAAATCTTCTATTACGCCGGCTTTAAGCAGCTCTTCGGCAATTTCCTCGCTGCGCCAGCCTTCCAGTATGACGACTTTTTGGAGTTCTGCGCCCGAATCGGTGGTCAGGCGCCAGATAACCTCGCAGGAGGAAGTATTTTTATTAAGATGAAAAACGCCGCTTCTCAGAAGAGGGGCGGCGCCGCTGAATTTAAGACATACCTTAAACCACAAAGTGCTTTCAATTATGTTTTTTTCTTTAAGCAGGTCGGCAATTTTACCCGCGGGCAGGCCTTGTGGTATTTCAACCTGCACCGCTTCACCTTTATTATTAAAGTGGCGGTATATGCCAAAGGGAACAATGCAAAGGCATAAAATTATCAGCACTACAATAAGTTTTCTCATCGGGTTTTATTGTTTTTTCAATTTGAAAAAATGTCTTTTGCCTATCTGTAATATTTTACCATCCCCAGAACCTGATCCTGAATCACCACTACGGCCTCTACAGGGGCCGTTTGGATTGGCTGCGCTAGAGAGGAGAGACGGATGCCCCTTACCCCCACCAGTACCAACCGAAGATTCTAAAGCACCTCTACCTTCGCCGCCGCCAGTATCAATCGGACCGTCGTTTTCCAGTTTAACGCCGTCAAGCTTTACGGCGCCTTGCATAATAAGGCGGCGCGCCTCGTTTTTGCTTTTGGCAACTCCCAGATTAACAAGAAGAGAACTGTAGTTGTCGTCGGGCGCGGGGGTTACTTCCTCTATTTCCTGAGGAAGCTCCTTCTTTGAAAATACGTTTTCAAAATCTTCACGCGCGCTTTTTGCGGCGGTGTCCCCCCAAAATCTGCTCACCATAAGCGAGGCTAATTCTTTTTTAGCCTCCATAGGGTGTTTTTGCCTAAGCGCGTCTAAATCCTCTAAGGTAAGAAGTTCGTAGTACTGCAGCATAACTTCGTCTGAAATTGACATTACTTTGCCAAACATATCCGTCGGCGCGTCGTTAAGGCCGATATAATTGCCGTAGGACTTTGACATCTTTTTAGCCCCGTCGGTGCCCACCAAAAGAGGTAAAGTCATAACAACCTGCGGCTCCTGAGCGTTATTTTTTTGCAGCTGCCTGCCGACGAGTAAATTAAAAATCTGATCCGTGCCGCCCAGCTCAACGTCGGCTTTTAAGGCCACAGAGTCCTGCCCCTGAAATAAGCTGTACATAACCTCAAGCAGGGATATGGGGCTGCCTTCTTTAATTCTTTTCTTAAAATCGTCCCTTTCCAAAACCTGCGAAACGGTTACTTTGCTTAAAGTGCCCAAAATTTCTTTGGACGAAATAAATTTATCCAGCCACTCGCTGTTGAAGCGGACTTCGGTTTTTTCGCTGTCAAGGATTTTGAAAACCTGCTCGGTATAAGTTATGGCGTTTTGCATAATCTGCTCGCGCGCCAAGACGGGACGCGTAGAGTCGCGGCCGGAAGGGTCTCCCACGCCGGCTGTAAAATCGCCTATAACCAAAACGGCGGTATGCCCCAAATCCTGAAACGCACGCAGTTTGTTTAAGACGACGCTGTGCCCTAAATGCAGGTCCGCGCTGGTAGGGTCCGCGCCCAGTTTAATGCGCAGTTTTTTGCCGCTTGCAAGTTTTTTTGCAAGCTCTTCTTCGCTGACCAAATCAACGACACCGCGCTTTAATGTTTTAACGGCGTCTTTGACTTCTTGGCTTATCTCTGCGTTATCTTCCTTGGGCTGCATAAAAACCTCGCTTGACTTATAATACTCTATGGCCTATATTTTAGCATTTTACGGTTTTATTTTATAAATAATTTGCAAATACGACGGCTTTTTTGCTATAATAAACAAGCCGTTCTCCGACGTAAAACCCCAAAACTTGCAATTTCTGCGCAGGCAAAAGTGCAAAGCAAAAAACCGCAAAGAGCCGCCTTAAAAACCGCAAATATTTTCAGTTATGAAAGATACCCTTTTATCCCCAAATTTCAGCCTCTGTGAACTTACCCGCTCAGAAAATAGGCTATACCAAAAACAAAACCGCGCGCTTGCGCAAAAATTTATTTTGCCTCTCTCTGTACTCGCAAATTACCTGCTTGAGCCTGCGCGCTTTGCCCTGGCCTGCCCGCTTGTCGTTACCTGCGCTTTAAGATGCCCCGCGCAAAATGAAAGCGTAGGCGGCGCAAAGACGTCTCAGCATCTGCTGGGGCAGGCGGCGGATTTTATTCCGCTTTGCTGCCTTGGCGCAAGCGCGCGGATTTCCCTAAAGGAAGCTTATGAAGTCCTGAGGCAAAATAAATTTTTGCATTACGGCCAGCTTATTTTAGAAGAGGGGTGGCTGCACATCTCTCTAGGTGCGCCGTTTCGTCCTTTGTCAAAATGCGGACAGAGTTTTGAAATAAAGGGCGGCAAAAAAACTTCCTGCGAAAATACGGAGGCAAAAATATGATATCCAAAATAAAAAACGCGTTTATAATAATTATCTGCGGGCTTTGCCTTTATCTTTTTATTACGCTTAAAATAAAGGAGCGCCGCCTTGAAAACCTATTCTCCCAAAACGCCTCCTTGGAGCAAGGTCTGAAACGTAAAATCACCATAAGCGACAATAAGATAATTTACAAATACCGCGCCGCCGCGCAAAGCGGCGCGCAGACAAACAGCAAAGCAAAAAATACTTCTGAGGCAGATAACTCAACTCCCGCCGTGCAGGAAACACAGGAAATAAAAGAAGCGCAAAACGCCCAAACGGATACGGTTATAGTCAAATCTTATTTCCTGCCGGCGGAGGGCCGCGCCGAAATCCTGCAAACTCAGCAAGACGAAGTTAAAATAAATTTAACCGATAAGGGTTTTACTTTAAGGCCTTTTGGCGGCGCGCTCTACACAAAGGGCGGGGGGGATTTTTTTATAGGCGTAAGAGCGTTTTATTTTAAGCGTTTTGGGGCGGGCGCGGCGTTTGCTTTCAAGAACGGTCCTGCCGCCGCAGCTGACCGCAGGCTAGACGACGTTTTGCCTCTCAAAAACGTCTCGCTGGTCCTTTTGGCGGGAAAAGATTTTATCGCAGCCGGCGCAGCGGTTTATTTCTAGCGCGCCGCGCGAAGTACGGCGCGCGCCGTACTATGCGCCTTACATTGCCCGCGCGGGGCTTTGCGGGCGCGGGCGCAAAAAAAAAAGAAAGCCTGTCTTAAAAAGGCAGGCTTTCTTTTTTACAAAATTATAACGGACTATTTATTTTTAGGCGAGACTTTAATTCCGCCCGAAACCTTTATCCCGCCGTCTATTTTCTTTAATTTTTCGGCATCTTTTTTTGCAGCTTCCTGCAAAAGTTCCTGCAGTTTCCATGTCAGGGGTTCCATATTTTTATTTTCTATATATTTGTTGAGGCCGTAAAAGTTTTTAAGCGGATTTGTTTTATCCGCCTTAGCCTTGAAACGCAGGCAAGCGGCATTTGCGTTAGGCGCCTCAACATTTGCAACGCAGGAAAATTCCCCTTTAGCATACTGCAGGGCCGCATATTTATCGGCGGAGGCAAGTTTATTGTCAGGAGTATAAGTAATATAAATCAGAGGATAGCTTTCGTTGCCAAAGGAAGTCGGCTCGTATCTGACGCGGAAATATTTTTCAGGCAGAGAGCCTATGACGGTATCTTTGCTCCCGCCTGTTGAAAAGAGCTGAAGCCCAGGGTAATTAAGCGGTTTAAGATTCTCCGGAAAATAACCGTTATTTAGCTGATAATTTTCCAAAAACATTTTTATAAGCAGTAAATTATCCAGCATATCTTCAACATAAGCAGTTTCAACAAGAGGCACTTTTGAAGTCCCTTCGGGAAGACCATTTTTTTCAGTCTTAGAGCCGCAGCCGGCAAGCAAACCCGCCGCTAAAACAGCTAAGAGGGACGGCAACAGTATAAATTTCCTGATTATCATAAAATACCCCGTTATAATTCAATTTAGATTCTAACAGTTTTATTAACCTGCGGTCAATACTAAAGCGGCGCCTTTAGGACGCATCGCGCGCAAATTCCAAATAAATATTATCTGCCCTGCGCTTCAAGCAGATCGTAAATATCCATATCGCCCAATTGAACTGCGGCAAGTGCGGGCGTTACTCCGTTTTTATCTTTAATTTTTGGATTTGCGCCATACTCTAAAAGCAATTTTACCATTTCAATATTATTACTTTCGGCCGAGGTAAAAAGGGGCGTTCTTCCCCTGCCGTTTCGCAAATTAACGTCGGCGCCGTTTTCCAGCACTTTTTGCACAAGCGGCACGCTGCCGGTATTTATGGCGTAAACAAGAAGGGAGTTGCCTTGTTTATCCTGCGAATTGGGATCAAGCCCGTTTTGCAGAAGGAAATTTACCATTCCTGAGCCTTTTTCGCCCTGCGTGCGAATTACCAGCATAGCCGCGTTGAGCCCTTTTGAATCCCTGGAATCAATGGGCGCGCCCGCGCTTACAAATGTTTTCAAAAGTTCTTGATTGCCAAGCATAGCTATATCAAGGAGGTAAGGCCGCCCCGTCTCGGGATTATCATCGCTAGGGTTCATTTTGCCAAAGTCAATTAAGAATGTAGTAAGCTTTTCGTTTCCTTCTTTAATGGCGGAAGCCATTGTAGGGAAAGCCTCGCCCACGTTTATGCCGTTTTCTTCGGCATATTTCATAAGGACGGCCGCCGCGTCATAATTCTTAGCTTTAAGCATACGCCGCAAATCGTTTACAGAGGAAGTAAAATCCGGCTGCGCGCCCTTTTTCAAAAGCGCGCCTATTTTATAGGAATCACCGGTAATTAAAGCCACACGGTACGGGGTTAGGGAAAATGTGGGGATATTGACGTCAATACCTCTTGCATTGAGCAGCAAATCAAAAACTTCATTCTTAGGACTGCAAAGGGATATAAAGAGCATCGTTAAATCGTTGGTATACTTAGTGATATTATCAAACAAAAGAGGGCATTTTGTAAGTCCCGCGCGAAAAGAAAGAAAGTTTGCTTCTTTACTTACGCCGATCGGACTGTTAACGTCTATATTTTTATTAAGCTGATCTTGTATAAAAGCGACATCATTTTCAAAAGCGGCCCTGAAAAGTTTAAGCTGCAAATCCTCGTCTGCCTTAACAAGCGGCGGAGGCGGCGGGGTAAAGCATGAGCAATCGGGCAGCGGCCGCTGCTGCTGACCTTCGGGGCAGACATTCTTACACGTTTTAGGCGGTCTATTACAGGCGCACAGGCAAACAAAGCAAAGTAAGGCAAGACTGAGTTTCAATTTCATAATTTATATTTCTCCCGTTCCCCTAAAACGTCTAAGGAAATAATCTAGTAAAAATCCGCCGAAACGGTTTTTTTGTTTATTTTTTTAACAAATTCTGGCAATTTCTTAACTTCATTTCTTTTGCTATATCAAGGGCGGTGCGGGCCCTGTTGTCATAGGCCTCTTTATCGGCGCCGCGGGAAAGCAAAAGTTTTAACCCGTCCGCACGTCCGTTAACGCAGGCAAGCATAAGGGGTGTCATACCGTCTTTATCTTTTGCGTTTATATCGGCCTTAAAGTCAAGTAATATACCTAAAATTGTATCGGATTTTGCCGTATCCTCTTTATTCTTAAATCTCTTTTGCGCAGTAACGTTTACAGGGCTTTGCCCCGCTTTATTTTTCTGATTTACGGGGGCGCCTTTTTCCAAAAGCAGCCTTACTATGGCAGGCTCGTTAGCTTCAATTGCGGCAAAAACGGAAGATTCTTCCCCGCTCTTTACGTTTGTCGGTTTTGCTCCGCCGCTAAGCGTTTTTTGCACTTCTTCCAGCTTGCCCGTTGTTACCGCGGCGATAAGTTTTGCGTTATCGCTAAGCGCCCTTGCCGAAAGTTTTTTCTTGGAAACAGTTATATAATCGGGCGTTGAGGCCCCGTCCAAAAGCACTTCCGTGTTTACGGCCAAAGCGCCGGGCGCCGCAACAGAACCCGCCGAGGAAGAAGAGCTGTCCTGCACATTATACAGCTTTGACGACAATGCGTCGTTAAAAACAAAGGCTTCGTTTTGCGCATCGCCCCTGTTATATTTTTTGGCGCTTGCGCCGTCTTTATCGGCCGCCATATAAGGCGCGATAAATTCTTTAATTTCCTGCACGCCGTTCTGGTTATGCTTTACGATATACCAATAGCCGCCAAACGCCAGCAGACATAAAACCAAAAGTCCTAAAATAAATGCCCTCATAAAGGCCCACCCCCTTAAGGAAAATATGGAGTATACATTATACTATCATAAACCTTACCCTTGCCTCATTTACAAATTCTAGAAATTCTTATACTAAAATTGCAAGTTTTTTTACATTTTTTTATCAACAGGGCAGTTGAGCGCCCCCGCGCAATTTGCTACTATTATGCTTATGAATAAAAGTAATGCCTGTAAAATAGTAGCTACCGTAGGTTCCCTTGAAGGCAGGGAAACCCTGCTTGAGCAAATG
>CAZNCX010000066.1:0-6459 GCA_964571655.1 uncultured Elusimicrobium sp.
GTGTTCGGTAGGGATAAGTGCTGAAAGCATATAAGCACGAAACCCGCCTCAAGATAAGGTTTCCCTGGACTTTAAGTCCCATAAGACCCCCGGAAGACTACCGGGTTGATAGGCAGAATGTGTACGCACAGTAATGTGTTTAGCTAATCTGTACTAATCGGTCGTGAGGCTTGGCCGTATTCTTTGATCCAAGCCCGAGCAATCGGGCGGATACAATCACCAATACGCTTATGCGTAAAAGTGAAGCTTGGTATTCTAATTGAAAGCGAATAATTTTTCGTTCCTGCTAAAGAGGGCGATTTGCAAATTTTTGCCGAATGAAAGTTCGGCGTGAAGTGAGAATCGTCCCTGAGAGCCAAAGGGGTAACTGGCAGCTCTCTAAATAAAGGGGCAGGAATGAGACTGATGTTTTTTCCGACGAGGCAACACCCGTTCCCATTCCGAACACGGCAGTTAAGCTCGTAAGGGTCGATGGTAGTAACGCCCAATTCGGCGTTGTCAGAGTAGATCGATGTCAGTCTCATTGCTGCCCTTTTGAAAGCCGCCGCTTAATTTAAGCGGCGGCTTTTTTATTGTCTTTTTTCAAATTTTGATTTTAATCCAAGACGGTTTTGCCGCGCCTATCGGTAGGCGCGGCAATTTTTCTTTATCTGTTTTTAGGGTAAAATAGTATAATTAAATATCTTTATGTTATAAAGGGAGGGACAAATGGATTTCTTATCTGAAATACAAAAAAGGGAAATGTCTGTAGGCGAAATTTTGAAAATGGCCTGGCAGGTTTTCAAAAAAGCTTTGGGCCCGCTTGCTGCCGTCTTTATTATAGGGGTGATAGCTTTTACCGTTGCTTTGGGGTTAATGTTTTTTGCAATGGCAGCGTCTTTTGCCGCCGAAGGCGTGGACGTTAATACTTTGACGCCTCGTATACTTTTTTCCAATATGACTTTTTTAGGGCTTGCTGCCTTAATGGCTTTTGCGTCGATTTTAGCGTTTGTAATATGGCCTTTTTTAACGATAAAAAATGTTCTGACAAGCTTTAAGGGGCATATCTTTAACGCCTTGAAAAAATCTTTCGGGCGCGTTATTCCTCTTCTTTGGTTTGGCGTTTTATCGGCCTTTATTTTATTTCTTTTACCGATTATAATCATTGTTGCCGCGCGCTTGACGGTATCAGATCCTTCAAAAGCCGCAGTTGTTGTCGCCTTAACGGTTCTTGTTATTTCTTTAGAATATTTGCTTGCTTTTCCATGGCTGTTTTTAGGCTCAATGGACGTAATGTTATCTGCCCGCGGCGGGCTTGAAGCCATAAAAAATGTCGTAAAAGGAACTAAAGGAAGATACTGGAGGATATGGATAAAAATATTTCTCACCTTCCTGTTTCTTACGCTTATAAATTTTGGCGTAGTTCTTGCTTTTGGTTTAATAGGCGCATTATTGCAAGGGAAAAACGCCTCGCTTGTGGTGCAGATGCTTCCTTCCCTGGCGAGCTTATTTTTTGCGGCATATTTTTACTGCACGCATGCGGTTTTATATTTTAATATTATCGGCAGCTCAAAAAACGCCGCGGAGCAAAAACCCGTCCTCGCAGAAGGGATTGATAAAATCCCGCAGGAAACCCCCTGTTAATGAAGATGTTAATAAAGCTCCCTGGGACGCTTAGCAATAATCCTAAGGACACCTCCGGACGGATTTTGTCACAGCTTATTTATTTTTGCGAAACGGAAATATACGGACGGATAATGCTTTTTTTGCAAAAAAGTTTTAAACTCAAATTTCCGAAACTTATCAATGCTATCGGCGAAGAGTTCTGCAATATTTGGCAGTTTCTTAAATTTATATTGCGTATAAAACGGTTCCTTGACAACCGCCGAAATGTTGCCGTACATATAATTTATAGCCTAAATTAAGTCCGTGAATCCAAAGGGGAATATCCAGCATATCATTATCGGCGTGATAAATACAAATAGCAAGTTTGGGACGGTTTTTATAAATAGTTTTCCTTGCTCCTTTAAGAGCGTTTAATTCCGCTCCTTCAATGTCCATTTTTATGAAAGTAGATTCCGTGCATTCTTTTATATTATCTATGGCTTCAAGAGATATTGCGACCTCAATCCTTTTGTTTTCAAAGCGGGTGGTTACGGCATTTGTCTGTACCAATTTTGAACTCGCGGAGCCGTCTTCATAAAAATTTAAGGTTTTCTTTTCATTCCAAAGCCCCAGCTTAAAGCAGCAACAATTTTTAAAATTATTTTTTTTAATGGTGTTAAAGTTTTTAGTATCCGGTTCAAAAGCGATTATTTGCTTATATTTACCGTTTGTTTCCTTTATAAAACGCATAATAGTGTCTCCATCATATGCTCCGCAATCGGTAAAAACCTCGCAGTCACTCAGTTTTATAATATCTTTAGGGAAATATTCGTCGTTAAGACAATATGGCGGCAGGTCTTTTTGATTTAAGGAAGACCTGTATAAAATCATTTTCTTGAAAATCTCTTTTGATTTTTCGTCGTTGAGTATAGATAATATTTTTTCGGTTTTTTCTTTGTTTTCTTTGAAGAAAATATTGGCCTTTTTGCGTTCTTCTTTTTTTGTGATTGCGGCTTGGGAAGCGTCTGTTAAATTAAGTTTATCAAAAAATTTATAAAGAATGTCCGAATATCTGCTTTTCAATATAGAATCAACTATTTTATTGCCGAATTTGGTGTTTCGTATTAATGTTTTAATCCCGTATAGCATTATAACTCCCGTTTGCTCTTATAACTTCACGTCTTATAAAATTATACCACAATTGTATCAGACGCTATATTAAGAAAATAGCGCTAAAAATATATTTAGGAAGGTATTAATGCTTTGAGAAAAGTTAATCAGATTTTGTTTTCAATTCCGTAATTTTCCCGTATGAAACTTTATATCTTTTTTCTATAGTTTTTATAGGGGCGGTTTTTTCCCAAGGGCGGCTGTAATTAAAAATTATTTTTGTTTCCCCGTTTTTTGCTGCTTTAAAAATATATTCCTGAACGCCGCCCGCGCCGGCCAGATTGCTGTCCGGAGCTATATATATTTGCGTTTTTTCTTCTAAAATCCCGGGATTTTCAATTTTATAATCCCAGCCGTAGCCGGTTGTGGCATTTGCCGGCAGGCGGACGGTGATTGTTTTATTTGCGGCGCAGGCGCATAAACAAATTGCCAGACAAGCTAATAATAATTTAGGCATTTTGTCCTCCCGTTAAAAAAATGGATTATAAGCCCATTGCAAAAGGGCCTGTCTTTGGCGCGGCCTGCATTGCAAAGCTTTGGGCGGGCAGTTCTTTAGAACTTGCGCTTTATGCCGCCTGAAAGCGCGCCAGCGTTTTATCTGCGCGGCGTCAATTTGGGGCAGCCTTCGTCCTAAATAATAACGGCAGTACCACTGGAACCAGCCGCGCGCGTCGGGGCCTGTTATCCAGCCTTTGCGCCGCCATTCCTGAAGGCTCTGACGGGATTTTATCTTAAAATAATTAAGGCTTATGTCGGGCTTTAACGGGGATAGTTTTGCTTTTGCAAACCAGTCCGCGGGGAATTCTTTTTTACAGTCGGTAAGATAATGCCCCTCAAAAACGCCCAGCTCAAGCATTTCTTTGGGTGTAAGTTCGGGCTTAAAATCGGGGGCAAAGTTTTGACCTTCGGCGCATTCCAAAACATAGCTGTAGCCGCTTTGCATTTTATCGTTTACTTTAATTACGGACCCCTTTTGAAAACCCATAATTATTTATATCAAATTTAAGCGCGCGCGCCAATTTGCTAGAATGTTTATAAGGCTTTAAGTTTTACCCCGCCTTTGTGCGGCAGGGAGGAAAATGAGAATTGATATAGACGGATCGTTAAAATTCTATAAAAGCAGGAAGCTGCAATTTCTAATCTTTGTGGGTACGGTTTTTCTCTTCTCTATTGCGATGATTTTCCACAGCGGCACTCTTGAAAGAAACAGGACTTTAATTACGGTAAGTATGTCCCTTATCGCGGCTATTTTGCTGGTCCAAATATTTATGCTTAAAGTTTACCCGCTTATCCATATAACAAACGGCGGCATAAAAGTACGCGGGTGGCCGTATCTGAAGTGGGACGATATTAAAGGGATATCCTCCGTCGGGGAAAACTATTTTGGCCCGGGCGTAAAAATAACGCTGCAGGAAGACAGCAAATTAAGAACTCGTCTGAGAAATGAAGAATCTTTATTTATAAGAAATTATTACTTTGAACACGGCGACAAAAGTTTGTTTATAGAAGAAGTTATAAAAAGAATACAAAGCGAGCAGGAAACAGATAAATATTTAAGCGAGGCCTATGCCTATGACAATCAAGAAGAACAACAGTAAAAAAGTATTGAAGGAACTTTTAACTCAGCAGACGGTTATAATGCTTTCCACCTTAGACGAAAAGGGTTTCCCTTGCACGCGCGGCATGATAAACATTCATAACGCGCAAATTGCCCCCCATCTTAAAAATAAAATAGGAAACAGCGGCAAAGAAATCTTCTTTACAACAAACACTTCTTCGGCTAAGATAAAACAGATAAAGAAAAGCAGCGCGGCCTGCGTCTATCTTTTTGACGGAAAGACCTTTAAGGGCATAGCGCTTTTGGGCGAGATAAAAGAAGTTCTTTCTGAGAAGATAAAACATACTTTTTGGCATAAAAGCTGGGCTATGTATTATCCCGATGGCGAAAAAGGGGGAGATTACTCCATACTCAAATTTACGCCCAAGCGCTATCGCTATTATAACGGCGGAAAGGATTTTGCTAAGGAAGAGGGCTCCCTTAAGTTCTAGAAGTTATTAATGCCCGCAGGGAATATTCCCTAAGGTTTTTATGGGATTTATAGTTTTATTTTCATGGCTGCCCAAAATTTTAATTGCGCTTGCTTTACTCTACGCGCTTATTAAAATTGCGGCGGCTTTCCGTTACGACGTTATTACTACCGAAGGCGGACTAAGCTTCAAAAAAACGCTTTTGTTTTTTGATCCCTACAAACAAAGTTTCTTATTTTTTAAGTTCGGCTGGAAAGGCGCTCTTTTTATGGCGGCGGCTGTAACTGGGCTTTGCGCGTGGTATTTTTATCCGCAGCCGGCCCAAGGCGGATATCTGCCGTCTAATTTCTTATGTAATTTCCTGACGTATCTGCCTAATTATCTTACGCACGAGTTTTCGCACAGATTTTGGTGTACTTTTAGAAATGAGTGGATTTGCTACGCCTCTGGCTGCGGGGCCGAAGTCGGCGTTCCGCTTATTGTATATTTTCTGTTTTTACGTCTCAAAGGCGGCAGATTTTTTGAGCCTTTTGTTTTGTACTGGCTTTCTTCGGCCTTATACTCCGCAGGGCTTTACGCTTCGGACGCTTCGTCTTCGCAGTTAAGTCTGACCTCTTCGGATATGGTGTCAAATTTTGCAAAAGGCACAAGAGGGGACTGGTATTATATTCTTAACCCTTTGGGCCTGCTTGATTATGACGTTTTGGTCGGCAATATTTTGATAGCTTTCTCGTGCCTGTGCCTGGCGCTGGCTTTTTACAGCGCGTATTATTATATATTTCGCGATGAGCAGTACCCTATAAACACGCTGTAAAAAGCCTATTTACTTAGATTAAAAAAAGGAATATACTTTATTTGTCAGATGCTTTGACAAGGGGGTGCGTTTATGGGCTGCAATTGCACAAACGGCGGAAAGAAACCTAAGAAATAACCCGCTCTGAAAAAAGCCTTAGAAATTTCTAAGGCTTTTTTTATGCGTTTTAATATTCTCTCTGCTGCAAGAAGAACTCTAAATAGGCCTATACTTTCGGCTCTGCGGCACTGCCTATTTTGGGACCTCGTAGTAAATATATCCTCTTAAGTCTTAAAATATTAAGGAAAGTATTAAAAATATTATAAAATATAGAGTCTAAATTAGATACAAATCATGTCAATTAAACTATAAGGATATCTAATTTAGATAAATATAAATAATATTTATTTGAAAAAAAGAGGACGCTATGAAAAAATTATTTATTAGTGACGACAAAGTATTTGAACTGATTAAAAAATACGGCAGCCCCTTATATGTTTACGATGAAAACACCCTGCGATTGCGCTGCAGAGAAATGAAAAATCTGCTTCCCAATAAAAATTTTAGAGTAAATTATTCTATAAAAGCCAACAGCAATTTAACATTGCTTAAAATAGTTAAAGAGGAAGGCTTAGATGCAGACGCAATGTCCCCGGGCGAAATTTTTTTACAGCTGCGCGCGGGCTTTGCGCCGGAGCAAATACTTTTTATTGAAAACAATGTCTCCGCGCAAGAAATGCAGTATGCAATTGACAGAAAAGTTTTAATTAGCGTTGATTCCCTGTCCCAGCTGGACCTTTACGGAAAAATAAATCCGGGCAGCGACGTCGCCGTAAGATTTAACGCCGGCATCGGGGCGGGCCATCACGAAAAAGTGGTCACGG
>CAZNCX010000067.1:0-6420 GCA_964571655.1 uncultured Elusimicrobium sp.
CCTCGTCTAAAAAAACGCTGTTTATGCGGATTTGCGCCGGCAGCGTTATCCAGGAGCGCGTGTCGGCCTTTTCGGTAACGGCGTTTACTATGCTCAGCAGGGATTTTACCAATTGCCCCGCTGTTTCGTTGGAGGCATTTTTTGCCGCGTTTGAGGCCTGCACGCTTAGGATAAATTTGGTTACCGCGCGTGTTACTGTTCTTGCAAAAGCGGCAGCGAGCTGTTCTTTTAAGGTTTTCTGCGCTTCGGCGGCGATATCTTGGGCGAGCTGCGTTTGGTAAAATTCGCCGAAGCTGCATTCGTTTTCGGGAGAGGATTTTTCATCTCGGCTTTTTCTTACCGCAAACGCAGATGATTTTACCGCGTAAGGATTATCCATAAGTTTCGGGAAAGATATTTTTATTGAGTTGCCGTAAACGCCTGCGTAGACCGCGTCAAGCACGTCTGGCGCAACGCCCTGCAAATCATTATTTGCGTTGACGGCGAACCAAACGTCGTGCCACGCAAATAAAAGTTCCTCGGAGATTTTATAGGGGATTTTTCCGTTTAGGTGCAAAACAACAAGCTCGCCTTTGTCTTGATAGTCTTTAGGAAGAGCGGCAAGCTGCGGCTCTCGCGCGGCGCTCCAGTCCGAGAAATTTTTATAGGCGTTTTGCGCGTTTTGGCGCGCAATGCGCGCGGAAGAAAGGTTGCCCGTATCCTCAAAAATCATGCTTGCGAAGTATTGGACAAAAGGGTTGTCGTTAAGGCCGTTATTGTGCTGGCGGTAGTTATCAAGCGCAAAGACGGCGCGTCTTGCCTCAACGGCGGCGTCGTTAAAATCGTCCGCCTGAAGATAGGCCGCCGCGCGGTAGAAATATGTTAAAGCCTGTTCAAAGAGCGGGGCTTTGTATTGCCGCGTACTGTCGTTTATAGTAAGCATGCCCAGCTGCTGGGTAAGGCTTATGGCGTCATCGTCTTCAATAAGGCTTTGCGCGCGGGCCAGGGAGTTATGCATATCGTCATATTTTTGAAGATTAAAAAGAGGGGAGCTTACGTCAAGGTAAAAAAGCAGTTCGTTTCTGCCGCCGTAGTATTTTTTTTGCGCTTCGGTTATTTTGCTTTCAAGTTTTTGGTAATCGCTTTTATCAAGCAGGTCAAAGACTTCTTTTTTGTAACGTAAAGAAGGCCCGCCGCACGCGCATAGGGAAAAGCAAAACGCTATGACAAAGCAAAGGCGGGCCCTCATTTTATGCGCCTAAAACTTAAGGGCTTTTCTTGTTACGTATTTTTTGATTTGATTTTGGCCGTTCCAGACTATCTGATTAGTCTCAATATTTATAAGCTTAAGATTAGTCTGATAGAAAACGACCGCCTTTTTGCCCTCTTGGTCTACGATGGAGTTCAGTACGCCGCTAAGCATATAGTCCGCGCCGACCTCTTTGCCGAAAGCTTTTCTCGTCGCTTCTGAGGAATACTCGTCCTGCTCCAGCCGCTCTTCTCTTATTTCCCCTTTTTCACTTTTGCTTGCGACGAAATTTACTTTGCCGCTGTTAATTAAAGCTCTTTGCATTTCTTCTACAAAAGTGTCGGTATTGATATGCTCCATGCTGTTATTTACAACGGTGCCTACGATTACCACCGGCTCGTCGCCTTTTTTGGCTTTAATGGCTTTATTGTACCAATTGCCGTTAAGGCATTCGCTTATCATAGTTTCGGCCACCATGCGCGAATCGGTATCGTTCCACTTGCCGCTGAGGTCTTTTGCGGTGTCAACTTCCATACGCTGCACTTTTGTTGAGCAGGCCAAAAGCATAGGTATTAAAGCCGCAAGCATAAAGAGTTTTTTCATATGGTTTATCTCCTTTAGTAAATGCTTCATATATACTTTTTATCATTAAAGGGGGTTTGTGTCAACTTATTTTAAGACGTTAAAGCATCACCGAGGCCGGTTTTTTGTCTTTGGGGTTTTGCCAGCTCGGGTTGACGAAATTTATTACGCCCTGGGCAATAGCGTTTGCTAGCATGTCTATGAAACGCTGCTGTTTTAGCAGGTCCTCCTGATAAGGTACCATCATATAAGCGTTTTCCACTAGGATAGAGGGCACCTGCGGCAAGTTTCGCGTTACGGAAAAATCGGTATTTATCACGCCTTCGCTTGGCAGGCCGATATTTTTAATGAAGCTTCTTTCCATAGCAAGCGCAAAAGGCAGGGAATGCGGATAATAGTAATAGACCGAAAATCCCCTGTCTTTCTCAAAAGGATTTACATTGTCGGGCAGGGCGTTGTTATGCACGCTTATAAAGAGGTGCGCCTGATCGGTTGAAATTTTATCGGTCCTCCTGTTAAGGGGCAGGATTTCCTTCTCATCTTTTGACATAACGACTTTAGCCCCGTATTTCTCCAAAATCTTTTTTGCGGCTTTGGCTATGCGGTAATTGACTTCGTATTCAAGCATGCCGCTTGGGCCGACTGCGCCGTCGTAGGGCACGGTGCGTTTTGGGCTGTGTCCCGGGTCCAGCACGACTTTAAGGTTTCTAAGCGGCAGCTTCTCGGTGAAGAAAAAATTGGGCTTATTATAGATCTCAAAAATAAGATTATTATCCTGATAAGTATATAAATAGCCCCACATAACCTGCCCTTTTCTAAACAGAAGAGATATCTTTTTTGTCGTGTCGGAAACGGACTTATAGTCTATGCTTTGGACAAGGGAACTGTCGGGCTCGGTCATAACGGTATTTACGGCCTGCGTGTTAAAGAGGGTTATGTCAAAACTCTCAGGAGTATTATCCGCCTTAAAACTTACCTTTTCGGTATTTTTTATAATAAGGCGCGTTATGTCCGCGCGGGAGGATAAATCAACTTCCCACACTATATTTTTTGGGGGCTCAAGATATGGGCTTTTTTCGGCGTGGTACTTTTCAAGCCAGCCGATGTTGTCTCTGTCAAGTTCAACGCGGTAGAAGCCGTTTGTTTCCCCCGTTACATTAACTTTGCCGTAAAGTTTAGTGTCAAGAAGATGTTTTTTGCCCTTGGGCTCAGGACGCAGGCGCACATCTTCGGTTTTTATTCTTGCCGTTTCAACAAGCTCTTGATAGGGCAGCACTTTTACCTTTCCGCGCGAAGAAACGCGCACCCTTTCCCTGCCTTTGTCGTCATACATTGCGTAATAAGCGCGCACGGGCTTTTTTAAGTATTTCCTGTCGGTAAAAGGCACTTTTGCGCTGTACTCGCCGGGGTTTTCGGGACTTTCTTTCATCGGGATATTTTTGAAATCGGGGTTAAGGCTCAGAAATACCTTTCGCCCGGGGGAGCCCGCGACGGTGAAAACAACATCGTCTGCTGTGGTAAGCTCTAAATTTTGGTCGGGGAATATAAAGTTATTGTCAAAGAGGTATTTGCCGCCGTACCCGCGATTGCTGAAACCGTCTACGATAATAGTGCGTTTATAATGGTAAGTAGTTTGATCGTCTGTAAAATCCAAAAGGAAGTCAAATTTGCCCGCTTTTACTGGCAGATAAGCCAAAAAAGTGCCCGTTCTGTAAATAGGCACGCGCACGCCGTTTATCGTAAGAAAACCGCCCTTTGGCGTAACGCGGCCAAATATGAATGCACCCTTTGAGTCCGCATCAAGACGAGTGTTTTGATGCGGATATTCCACCAATACGGGGAATACTTTATGCGGCTCCCTGTCTTTATTGGTTAAATTAGGCGCTATAAGATATCTTTTCTGATTTTGCGCCGCCGCGCTTAAAGCAAACAGCAAAATTACGCACAAAGAGGTAAAAATAAAAGAAAATGTTTTTTTCATATCAATAAAATGATAACATAATTGTATGATACAGCGCGACAGTTTGCTAAAAAATCTATACAAATACCTTGACGTGCAAAGCGCGCCGGAAGCAAACGGTTTGCAGGTTGAAGGCGGCAAAAATATCTCTAAAATAGTCTTTGGCGTATCGGCAAATATGGCGCTCTTTGAAGCGGCAAAAAAGGCGGGGGCCGATACCGTAATAACGCATCACGGCCTTATCTGGGATAAACCGCAAAAGATAACGGGCGTATTTGGCGCGCGCGTTAAATTTTTAGTCAGGAATAATATAAATCTTATAAGCTATCATCTGCCCTTGGATAAACACCCTGTAGTAGGCAACAACGCCTGCCTTGCGCGGCTGCTTGGGATAGAGAAAAAAGCGCCTTTTGGCCTTTATCACGGTATAAATATAGGTTTTAAGGGCAAACTTAAGAAAGCAAAGAAAATTGAAGATATTTATAAACTTTTAGGCGGGGAATGTCTGGCATTTGGTCCCCAAACGGTTAAGAGCGCGGCTTTTGTAAGCGGCGGCGCGCACGATATGGTGGAACAGGCCGCAGAACAAGGGGCGGACCTTTATATCTGCGGTTCGCGAGACGAGTACATACGCGAATACTGCCGCGAAGCCAAAATAAATTTTATTGCCATGGGGCATTATAATTCCGAGAAATTGGGAGTGCAGGCTTTAATGGTATATATAAAGAAGCATTTCAAGGTAAAAGTTTGCTTTATTGATATTCCCAATCCCTTTTGACAAAACTAATAAAAACGGAGATAACTATGGAAAAACTGTACAAAGCAATTGATGCCATGAAACAATACGCGCTGGAATTGCAAAAACATATGACCGCAATTCCCGCCATAAGCCCGACGCTGGGGGGAGAGGGTGAACTCAAAAAGGCCCAGTATCTTGAAAGCGAGCTCAAAAAACTTAAATTTGACGAAATTATCCATATTGACGTTAAAGACGAAAGGGCCTTTGGCCAAACGCGGCCCAATATAATCGCAAGATATTTCGGCGAAGACAAAACAAAAACTTTATGGCTTGTGGCCCATATTGACGTTGTGCCGGAAGGCGACAGGACTTTATGGAAAACGGACCCCTTTGAAGTTTCCGTAGACGCAGACGGCGACACTATTTACGGCCGCGGCGTTGAAGATAATCAGCATGCGATAGTATCGGCCTTTATGTCGGCTCGCGCCGTTATGGAAGGCGGCGTTAAGCCGCCGGTAAACTTAGGCATAATGCTTTTAGGCGACGAAGAGGTTGAAGAAGGCTACGGCGTTGAAGAGGTAATAAAAAAACGCCGCGATTTATTTGGCGAAAACGATTCATTTTTAGTGCAAGATTCCGGAGATCCGTTGGGCCAAAGCGTTGAAATTGCCGAGAAGACTATTTTTTGGTGCAAATTTATCGTTACCGGCAAACAATGCCACGCTTCCATGCCGGGTGACGGCAATAACGCGTTTTTAGCCTCAAGCAATTTAATCGTGCGTCTGCACGAGGGGCTTTATGCCAAGTTTAACGCAAAAGACGATTTATTTTCGCCGGCAAACAGCACTTTTGAGCCGACTAAAAAAGAAATCGGCGTGCCCAACATAAACACTATCCCCGGCACAGACGCGTTTTATTTTGACTGCCGTATTTTACCCTCCTACTCTTCAAAAGAAGTGCGCGAAGAGATGGCAAAAATAATAGAAGGCGTTGAAAAGGACTTTGGCGTGAAAGTAAAACTGGAAGTCGTGCAGGACGTTGCTTCTCCCCCGACTCCAAAAGAAGCCGAAATTGTGCAGAAATACTGCCAAGCGGTAAAAGAAGTCTATAAAGTTGATCCCAAAATAGTAGGCGTCGGCGGGGGGACTTTTGCTTCTTATATCCGCAATCTGGGTTTGCCGGCAGTAGTAGGCTCCAAGATATACGACGAGCCGCACTCCCCCAACGAAAAGACAAAATTATCTTTTTCGCTGGACGACGCAAAGGCTATTTGTCATATTTTGATGAACCTGTGAGTTTATGAAGAAAGTAAAAAATATTTTCAGCGTTGAAATATTTATAGCTGTTATCTTAATTACAATACTTTGCGGGCTCAGCGCCCGTAAAGTATTGTTTTTAAGAGCGCAGGCAAGACAAGGCATAACCCAGCACAGCCTGGCTGCGCTGCGCGACGCGCTTGCCGTTTACCGCGGCGATAACGAGGGGCGCTGCCCGAAGTCTCTCTACGAACTTGTGCCCGATTATCTTGAAAAAATGCCTCCTTCTTTTAATAAATGCGGCGTTGAAAATAATTCCGCTGCGGGGGAGAACTCTTCTGCCTGCGCAGACGGCAACGGCGGCTGGCTTTATATTTCGGACGTTAAAGATAAAAATTATTGCAGAGTATTTTTAGACTTAGAATAAGCGTTGCAAAAAACAATGCGGTCAAAAATTAAAACGGAGCGTTAAATGTCAGATCCACTTCTACTTTTTTATTCCCTTTTGCTGGGCCTTGTAATCGGTAGTTTTTTGAACGTTTGCATCTACAGAATTCCTATCAAGAAATCTATAATTTGGCCGCCTTCGGCCTGTCCTAAGTGTAATGCAAAAATAAAATGGTACGATAACATTCCCATTTTAAGTTATCTGCTC
>CAZNCX010000068.1:0-6362 GCA_964571655.1 uncultured Elusimicrobium sp.
TGGGCGCACCCTTGGCAAATAAGCTAATATTCGCAACGTCTAAACTTCGTTTTTTTCCAATTTAACAGCAGAAACGACAACAGAAGAATTGAAGATTGCTTCCGAGCGCTCCTCATAATACAACCGTTCGTCGCCTCGCGCAAAGACGACTCTTTATTTATAACAACAAAAACGTAAAACTGCACGTTGTAAGCTTTTGTTTAACCGAAGAAATGAAATTTGGGAATTGCGGGTATTAGCTTATTTGTGTTTGGCGTGCAGTTGGCACGCGAGTCAAAAAAGAGATTTATTTTTAGCACAGTTTTTTGCTATCCTTAATATAAGGGGAATAATAATATTTATGATCAATAAAATATCGTCAAAGCTTTTAATCCTAGCTGCCCTGCTCCTGCCTCTTTGCGCGAGCGCGGCTACTGTCTCTGACACTTACACACACAGCACGCGTTTTTGGCGCAACTCCGTCGCGGCGGATTTTGAGCTGGGCTATCAATTTTCTCTCGGGGTGGAGGGCGATATTCTGGAGCATGACGACTTTGCCCGCCACATTTATATCCTGCGCGCGCCGTTTACCTGGCGCACCACTATATTTGATGTTACGCTAAAGCCTTTTTGGTCGCCCGATAATGCAAACGGCGCGAGTTTTCACGGCGGGCGCGCGGCGTTTTCTTTTGTAACGGACCAAAACGAGGTGGAAAACAGCACTACGCGCACTTTTGTTTCCGTAGGCTACGGTGCGCAGAAGGCCGATGTTTATAAAACCTCTTCTGAGGAAACGGACTCTTCTTACCGCCAGCTTGCTTATGAAGGGGGGATTATTCTTAACTCTTCGGATATTTACATTATCACGATGTCGGCTAATATTTTTCAGTATTTAGACGGCATTGCAGACGTACAAAGCGTAAAAACCACTATGTCCCAAGAAGAGCTTGCCGATTTGGGTTCCATTGATTACACTTTGGGGCTCCCGCGCGGTTCGGCGGGGATTAGAATGGGGTGGAACTCGCGTGAAAACCACTCAAGCAATTTTATTTCTTACCGATATGTTGATATGTATAACGAGCCGCATTTTCACACCCTAATGGCAAGCAGTACTATTGCCTTAAGCAGGTTGTTTGCCTTGAATGTAACTTACAATCATATATTTATGAAAGAGCAGAGCGACAGGGATATAATAAGCGGAAGTTTAATCTTTAATTTTTAGGGGTAAAATTATGGATAAGGAAGAAAAAGAAACGCAGAAGGATAAAGATAAAGTAATGTCTGCGGCGCAGCGTGCGAAACTAAACTTACAGAAAGATCCGGCTTCAAGGGTATTATCTTTAGTTTCGCACAAACTCAAAACGCCGCTTTCAATTATCAACGGCTACAGCGAAACCATTTTATCGCAGATGAAACCCAGCGAAATGACTTCCTTTAACGTAAAAGCGCTGGAGGATATCAATAAACAGGGCGAAAAGCTTGCCCTTTTGGTAGATAAGCTTGTGCGTTTCTCAAGCGTAAGCAGTCTGACTGCGGGCGAGGTTAAAAAAGAGAGTATAAAGATAAGGCCGATATTTTCGTCGGTCTCAACAAAATGCGTGGTGAGAGACGACGCCCTAAACGTCAATTCCTCCGACGATACCATAAGAACGCGCGGCCCCTCTATTGAAATAAAATGCGACGCCGACATTAAGATATATGCCGACAGCGCGCTTGTCTCCATTGCTCTTGAGGAGCTTGTTGACAACGCCATAAAATTTAACAATAACGCGATAAAGAAAGTGCGTCTGTTCCACTATAAAGAAAACGGCAAAGACGTTTTGGCCGTGGCCGACAACGGCGTCGGCATCAAAGAGGAGCATATCAATAAAATCTTTGAAAAATTCTATCAGGTGGACGATTTTTTTACGGGGCAGATTGAAGGCTGGGGTTTAGGGCTTGCTTTGGTCAAGAGGATTATGAATTTGCAGCGCGGCGCTATTGCAGTGCGCTCTCAGTACGGCATAGGCACGATAATTTCCCTCAGATTTCCTTCTAAAGACGAAAATTAAAATGAACGATACGGATATAGCAGCGACCTTAAAAAGGTACAAAGAAGAAATTGACTTTTCAACCGAAAAACTTAAATCCGTCGCAGCGGATATGGGTTTGTTTTACGACAGGCTGTGCGACATTGCAAAGCAGTACAAAAAGAAAAGTGCCGTAAAAGACGAAAATTTTGAGGAAGAATTCCGCGCGATGGTAACTTCCCTTCGCGTTTTGACCGACAAGAGTTTGCAGTTTTGGCAGGACGCGCGCGGCTATATCCGCTCCGCGGACAGAAAAGAGCTTATGAGCGGCAACGGCATTCTTATAAAGCAGATGAATATTGCCGCGCGCAACTTCAGCCGCGTTACAGACGAGTTTGAAACTTTGCTTAAAACTTTTCAGGCTTTGAGCGGAGATATAACCTTAAGACTTAACTGGTGGATGCTTGAAAGCTGCCTGAAGGATTTGCAAAATATCTCGGGCAGGATACTTTTTCTGGTAAGAGATTTGGAGAAAAACTATGACAAATGAGCAAAAGAGCGCCTCTGGTGAAGCAAAAGAACAGCCTTCCCAAACCGCTGCCCCTCAGACGGGTTTAGGGCAGGCCACCGTTGAAACCTACCGCAAAATCAGCACGCTTTGTCTTATTGTTCTTGCCGCGGTAAGCATTATTTGGGCGCTTATCTACACAAAAACAATTTTAGTTCCTCTGGTAATAGCGATATTTATTTTTACCATGATGACGCCAGTTATAAGGTATATAAAATATATGCTGCGCTGCCCCAAATGGCTTGCAACGGTTATAGTGGCCGTCTTATTTTTGGTGCCCACGGTGCTTTTGATTATTTTTGTGGTAAATTCCGTCGGTAATTTTGTGCAGACGGCGGGCACATATCAAAGCAGGATAGCTTCGGGCCTCGTTTCAATGGTGCACTTTATTAAGGAAAACAAAATTCCCATACCGCAGGAAATGATGAAACTTGAGTATCTGCCCACTTTAATCAGCGGGCCGACGGTCACCAACTTCCTCAAAAACTTTGGCGGCATGGCGGTCAAGTTTTTATCATACTCCGTTTTGGTCTTGGTTTTTGTGTTCTTTTTGCTGGTAGGCTCGGGCAGTACGCCTAAGGTTACAAACCCGACGTTAAAAGAGATACAAAATAAAATTTCGGCCTATTTGTTTGTGCATATAGCGGCGTCCTTGGTGACGGGTTTTTGCGTCGGTGTTGTTTATTTCTCAAGCGGGCTGGAGCTTGCCCTGATGTTCAGCGTTTTGGCGATAATATTTAATTTTATTCCCAATTTAGGCTCGGTAATATCCGTTACGCTGCCGCTGCCCATTGCTTTTATGCAGTTTGGCCTCGGCCCAGAGTTTTGGGTTATCCTTATAATACCGTCGGTAATACAATTTGTAATCGGCAGTATTTTAGAGCCTAAATTGCTTGGAAACACTATGGACCTGCATCCGGTAACCATAATAGGCTCCCTGATTTTCTGGGCTTTGGTTTGGGGTGTAATAGGGGCGTTTTTGGCCGTGCCGATAATGGCCGCGCTCAGAATTATATTAAATAGGATAGAGCCTACGCGTCCCTTCGCCGAAATTTTGGCCGGCCGTCTGCCCAAATAGCGCGGCGCGGCGCGCAGCGCGCAAAAAGCAGGTGCAAACTTGACTAGTATCCGAAAAGTCTTGTATCATTTATACAACGCATTATAATAAGATATATAAAAATAGGAGAATGTAATGAAAAACATAATCAGATTCGCGTTAGTTTTTGCTTTAGCGGCCGGCCTTGCCGCCTGCAGCAAAAACGCAAAGAAAGCTCCCGCGGCCGACGCTGCGGCTGTTGCGGCGGCCCCTCAGGACGAAATTGTTGAAATAGAAGCCGAAGAAACGGATATCGCCGTTGAAGACGAAGGCGCCTACGGCGTTTCAACCGTATCAAGCGATAAGCTTGCGCCGGTTAACTTCGCGTTTAACGAATACACTTTATCAAAAGCAACGATGAAAGTTCTTGAAGAAAACGCAAAAGCCATCAAAGCCCGCAAAATAGGCAAGATTGTAGTTGAAGGCAATTGCGACGACAGGGGCACCATAGCCTATAATATCGTTTTAGGCGATAAAAGGGCAAAAGAGGTAAAAGACTATTACGTAAAATTGGGTGTCGCGGTAAAAGATATAACCACGGTATCCTACGGCGAGGAAAAACCGGTTTGTTTTGAGCAGACGGAAGCCTGCTGGGCAAAAAACCGCCGCGCCGAGACGGTAATAAAGTAATTTAACGGGGGGCTTAATCTATGAAGCGCTTTAAGTTGTTTCTTCTTATTTTAAGCCCCTTTTTTGCGTTTGGCTGCATCGCAACGCAAGAAGATATGGGTATCTTAAAAACCCAGATTTCGGCGTTAAATAAAACATTGCAGCAATTGCAGGCAAATCAAGCCTCCCTTGACGTTAGCATGGGGGAACTTTCAACCCAGTTAACGCAGTCCTCGGACAATCTTAAAAATTTTGATTATAAGTTAGACGACCTTTCCGTAAAAATTGACAATATTGCAAGCGTAGTCGGCTCAAAAGAAGCCGCGCCTATGCTGCCAAGCGAGCTTTACGACGGGGCAAAAAAGCAATTTGATTCCTCCCGCTATGAAGAAGCCGCAAAAGGCTTTGCCCTTTATCTTAAGGCCGCGCCCGACGGGCAAAATGCGCAGGACGCTTATCTTATGCAGGCCCAAAGCTATTTTGAACTGAAGAAGTACGAGGAGGCGGCCTTATCTTCCGCCATGCTTTTGGATAAATTTCCCAAAAGCAAACTGACGGCCGCCGCGCGCCTTGTTTACGCGCAAAGCATACTGCCTCTTGATAAAAAAGACGAGGCAAAAACCTATCTTAAATCCATAGAACAGGATTTTAAGGACTCAAAAGAAGCCTCTGAAGCGCAAAAATTATTAAAGGAAATCAAGTAATGTCTTTTCGCAAAATTCTCTTTACGGCCGTTTTTCTTCTGCCGCTTTTCTGCTTTGCCAAAGAGACCGATGTCTATATCGGCCTAAGTTCCAAATATAACCCTTCGGCCCTGCCTAAAATAGGGCTGGCCGCCTTTACGCCAAAAGACGCCGCTAGCGCCGAAGAAACGCAAAGAGCCCAAGATCTTGCCGGCGTTGTGCGCGCCGACTTATTTCGCGCCCGTTATTTTGATTTGCAGGATAATATGGCGCCCGTTGATACCTCTAATTTAGGCCCGCTTCTTACGCGCTATAAAAAAGAGAATATAAATTATCTTTTGTTCGCGGAGGTTTCCTCCCTCGGAGAAGAACAGTGGGAAATCAAGGCTTTTCTCTATGACACCGAAAGCAGAAAAGCCGTTTTAGCTAAATCTTTTAAGGGCAGCGGCAAAAGTTTAAGACGCACGGGACATCTTATTTCCGACCAGATTGTAAAACTTTTAACGGGGCGCCGCGGTATTGCCGACACTAAGATTGCTTTTTCAAATAATTCCACGGGACGAAAAGAAATTTATATGGTGGATTACGACGGATATAATTTAATTAAACTTACCAAAGACAAATCCATTGCTCTTTTGCCGCGCTGGAGCAGCGACGCCACTAAAATTTATTACACTACTTACCGCCGCAGCAACCCCGATATTTTTGTCATTGACCTTAAAGAAGGCAAGATAAAATCTTTAATTAAAGGCCAGGGCCTTAACTTAATAGGCGGCATTTCTCCCGACGATAAAAAGATTGTAATGACTTTATCTCGCGGCGATAACCCCAATATTTATCTGCAGGATTTGGACTCCGGCTTTTTACGCCGCCTTACTGACAAGTACGGGGTGGACGGCTCCCCTTCCTTCTCGCCCGACGGTAAATTTATCACTTTTGTTTCAAACCGCAGCGGCAACCCGCAGGTTTATATAATGGACCTTGCCACGCAGGAAACACGCCGCCTTACAAAGATGAACTGGACCGATACTCCCCAGTGGTCGCCAAACGGGGAGTGGATAGTTTTCTGCGGACGTCAAGCCTCAAATCACCCGCTTGATATTTTTAAGGTTGATATTACAGGCTCGCAGTTAAGACAGCTTACCGCCGACTCTTCCAGCAACGAAGATCCCACATGGTCCCCCGATGGCAGATTTATCGCATTTACCACCACGCGCGCCGGCAGACGGCAGATTTATGTTATGGACGAGGACGGCAGCGCACCGCATTTAGTAGCCAATATCAGGGGATCCTCCTTCACCCCCAACTGGAGTAAATAGGAAGCTTTGTTTTATTGACGACATTTGGTGTTAACCGCAGATTATTTCGGGCGCACAATTTTCCATATTTGGGTAAATTTTGATTTTTAGCCTCCTAAC
>CAZNCX010000069.1:0-1924 GCA_964571655.1 uncultured Elusimicrobium sp.
AATTTACCGATGAAATTAGAAAAGGAAAAAAATAATATGAAATTAACGCAATACTATTTACCGACCTTAAAAGAAGCGCCTAAAGACGCAGACGTCGTAAGCGCAAAATTGATGTTCCGCGCGGGGCTCATACGCAAGACCGCAAGCGGCATTTACGAGTGGCTGCCGCTTGGTATGCGCGTGCTTAAAAAGATAGAGCAAATTGTGCGTGAAGAGCTTGACCGCGCCGGCTGCTGCGAGGTTTGGCTGCCCGTCGTCCAGCCGCAGGAACTTTGGGAGGCAAGCGGCCGCTGGAAGTATTACGGCAAAGAACTTTTGCGCTTCAAAGACCGCAAAGACGCCGGTTTTTGTCTTGCCCCCACCGCCGAAGAAGTGATAACAAATTTAGTTTCAAAGGACGTTTCCTCCTACAAACAATTGCCGATTTGCCTTTATCAGTTTGGCACTAAATTCCGCGATGAAATCCGCCCGCGCTTTGGCGTAATGCGCGCGAGAGAATTTTATATGAAAGACGCCTATTCCTTCCACGCCGACGAAGAAAGCGCAAACGAGTGGTATCAAAAACTCTACGACGCTTACAATAAAATTTTCACGCGCTGCGGTTTCAAATTTAAGGCGGTGGAGGCTGACACCGGCTCCATAGGCGGCAATTTTTCACACGAGTTTATGGTCCTTGCCGATATGGGGGAAAATGAAATATCGGTTTGCCCGTCGTGCGGCTACTGCGCAAATACCGAGAAAACCGAAATTGCCGCGCCCCAACCCGCCTGTTGCGATAAAGAAACTTTACTTGCGCCCAAAGAAGTTTTCACTCCAAACGCGCACAGTGTTGAAGACGTGGCAAATTTCCTAAAACAGCCCGTAAACAAGATAATTAAAATGCTTGTCTATTGCGCAGATGAGAAACCTGTTATCGTTCTTATGCGCGGCTCAGATGAACTTAACGAGTTTAAGCTTAAAAAAGTTCTAAACTGCGCCATGCTTGAAATTGCCTCCCCCGAACTTTACGCCGACGTTACCAAAGCCGAGCTCGGCTTTGCGGGCCCCTTGGGTTTTAAGGAGAAAAATCCCGACGTAAAACTCCTTGCCGACAATTACGTCAAAACTGTAGTCAACGGCATTGCCGGCGGCAATAAAAAAGATACGCATATCATAAACGTTACTCCAGAGCATAATTTTAAGGCCGATATGTACGCAGACTTAAAAACAGCTTCTCAGGGCGACTTTTGCCCGCGCTGCGGCGCGCAGTTTGATTTTACGCGCGGCATTGAAGTGGGACATACTTTTAAGCTTGGCACAAAATATTCCGCCGCTATGGGAGCAAATTTCTTAGACGAAAACCAACAATCCAACCCTATGATAATGGGTTGCTATGGCATAGGCATAAGCAGGGTTTTGGCCGCCGCCATAGAGCAGTCTAAAGACGAAAACGGCATAATCTGGCCCGCTCCGCTTGCCCCCTTTGACGCGCATCTTCTTGCGCTTGACGAAGGCGAAGTAAAACAAAAAGCCGATGAAATTTACGCCTCCTTAAGCGCGCTGGGTTTTAGCGTTCTCTATGATGATCGCGCCGAGCGGCCCGGCGTCAAATTCAAAGACGCCGACTTAATTGGCATTCCCCACCGCCTTGCCGTAGGACGCAAACTGCTGCCCGAAGGCAAAATTGAATTTAAAATTAGCAATCAAAGGCTAAGTTTGCTAAAAAAAGAAAAAATTTGTATAATAACTAAACCCGCAGGCAGCGTTTGCGGCGCGCTCTGCGCGGATTTATTTTAAGATTTATCTTTAATTTACAGAAGAGAGGGGCTATGAACAATCTTACAGACGATATTAAAAAAGAGGAGCAAACGCTCCCCAAAAGCCTTCCTGCCATAGCGATACGCGATGTGGTTATGTTTCCGGGAATGTCTTTGCCTATTTCGGT
>CAZNCX010000069.1:1934-6271 GCA_964571655.1 uncultured Elusimicrobium sp.
ACAGGACAAAATCGGTCATGGCAATAGAGCTTGCTTTGGGCACAACGGGCAAATATATTATTGCGATTTCGCAGAAATCGGCCGAGATAAAGGATCCCAAACCCGAAGATATTTTTAAGTTCGGCGTTTTGGCCGAAATCACGCAGTCCCTAAAAATGCCAGACGGCACCATGAAAGTTTTTTTGCAGGGTCTTTTGCGCGCCAAGATAAATAATCTTTCTTTTAATCCTATGGCCAAAAGCTGGTTTGCCGAGGCTGAGTATCCTAAAGACGATTCCCCTGCCGACGCCGAAATCAAAGCCCTTATGCGCCAGACTTTGGATCAGTTTGAAGAGTACGCTATGGTCACAAAGCGCATTGCCATAGAAGGCGTTTCTTTTTTAAGGCAGATTGAAGATCCCTCCAAACTGGCCGACACCATTGCCTCCAACATAATAGTAAAGACGCAGGACCGTCAGGATATTTTGGAAACGGTCGCAGTAAAACCGCGTCTTGAAAAACTGCTTAAACTGCTTGCCAGCGAGGTTGAAATTATCAGCCTTGAGGAAAAAATACATTCCAAAGTGCGCAGCCAGATTGAGAAGACGCAAAAAGAATATTATCTTAACGAGCAGATGAAAGCCATTCAAAAAGAACTGCGCCAAAAAGACGATTTCCAAAAAGACATAGACGAACTTAAAGCCAAAATAAAAAAGAACGGTCTTCCCAAGGGCGCGGCCGAAGTGGCCGAAAAAGAGCTGGAGCGCCTCTCAAAGATGGCGCCGTTTTCGCCGGAGTCTACCGTCTCAAGAACTTATCTTGACTGGCTTATAAATATGCCGTGGAATTCCTGTACGGAAGACGTTTTGGACATAAATAAAGCCAAAGGAATTTTGGACTCCCAGCATTACGGCCTCACGAAAGTAAAAGAGCGCGTTTTGGAATATATCGCCGTAAGGCAGCTTACAAAAAGTCTCAAAGGGCCCGTGCTTTGCTTTGTAGGCCCCCCTGGAACGGGCAAGACTTCTATTGCCAAATCCATAGCGGAAGCTTTGGGGCGCAAATTTGTAAGAATGTCTTTGGGCGGCGTGCGCGACGAGAGCGAAATCCGCGGACACCGCAGGACTTATATAGGCTCTCTTCCCGGGCGCATAATACAGGGGATAAATAAGGCAAAAAGCAATAACCCGCTTTTCCTTTTGGACGAAATTGACAAAATGGGTTCCGACTGGCGCGGAGACCCCGCCGCGGCCCTTTTGGAACTTTTGGACCCCGAGCAAAATAAAGACTTTACCGACCATTATCTGGATGTTCCTTTTGACGTTTCCAAAGTAATGTTTATTACCACGGCAAACACTTTAAGCGGCATACCGCTTACTTTGCGCGACCGTCTGGAGATAATAGAATTTTCGGGCTACACGCATTATGAAAAGCGCGCCATTGCCCAGCAGTATCTGCTGCCGCGCCAGATGAAGGAGCACGGCCTTGACAAAAAATCTCTTTCTGTTACGGTGCCCGCTTTGGACCTTATTATGAAGGAATATGTGCGCGAGGCCGGCGTCAGAAACTTTGAGCGCGAAATCGGCACAATTTGCCGCAAAGCGGCCAAAATGTACGTGGAAAAAAAGAAAACTTTGTCTGTTACGCCTAAAAATCTTTACGACTTTTTGGGAGTGCCAAAATACTCCAATTTTAAGCAGGAGGAAAACGGCGTAGGCATCTCAACGGGTTTGGCGTGGACTTCGGTCGGCGGCGAAACGCTTTCTATTGAAGCCGCCAAGTTTGAAGGTAAAGGCCGCCTTATTTTAACGGGCCAGCTGGGCGATGTTATGAAGGAAAGCGTGCGCGCGGCCCTTACTTACGCAAGAAGCCGCGGCTTTGGCCATAAAATTAATTTTGATAAGGTGGATTTCCATCTGCACTTTCCCGAGGGCGCCGTGCCAAAAGACGGGCCTTCGGCCGGCGCGGCCATTTGCACGGCCTTAATAAGCCTTCTTACAGATAAGCCCGTCAAAAAAGGCATTGCGATGACGGGGGAAATAACTTTGACAGGGCGCATTTTACCCGTCGGCGGCATAAAGGAAAAGTTTTTGGCCGCCTACCGCGAGAATATCCGCACCATCTTATACCCCAAGACTAACGAGAAGGACGTAAGCGAAATTCCCGAGCAAATCCGCAAAGAACTAAACCTTATCCCCGTTACGCATATGGACGAAGTGGTAAAAATAGTCTTTGGCAAAACGGAGAAAACGGGCAAAACAGATAAGGCGGAAAAACCCGAGAGCGCGCCCAAAAAGCAAAAAGAAAAGAAAGCTAAAGAAGTAAAGAAAATAAATAAAGCCAAAAAGAAATAGCCTGCCCGCTCTTGCGGCGGCTTAAAGGCTGTGGGGGGGTAAAAATGCCTAAAGTTTTCAAAAATCTTTTCTCGGAATTTAAGAAATTTGCCATCAAAGGCAATATGATTGATATGGCTGTGGGCATAATTATAGGCGCGGCCTTCGGCGGGGTGGTAAACTCGCTTGTCAAAGATATAATTATGCCGCCGCTTAATTTGATTTTGGCGCACGTTAATTTTAACGGAATGTTTATCGTTCTTAAAAACGGGCCTAAAATTGCGGGTCCTTACGCTTCGGTGGATACGGCTTCCCAAGCGGGCGCGGTAGTATTAAATCTGGGCGCGTTTTTTAACACGCTGGTAAGTTTTTTAATTGTTGCAGTCGCAGTTTTTATTTTAATTAAGTTTATAAACGGCCTCAGAGATAAAAACGAAAACGCCCCCGCGACCACAAAAACCTGTCCTTACTGCAAGAGCACCATTAATATTGCGGCCGTAAAGTGTCCCAATTGCACGTCTGAAATAAAATAATTTATTTTGAAGTTAAGGTAATGGCCGAAGCAAGCGGATTTTCACGCTTGAGTTTTTTTATTGTCGCGTCTTTAAGCAGTCTGCGCTGGCCTTCGTGGTCAATATCGTCGGTAATTTTTATGCCGTAGTATTCCTGCGAGCGCGCGTTGTCCCAAAGCCCGTCAAAAACCAAAACGGTAAGATTTCTAAACGGCGTAATTGTGGTGCGGTATCCGGGCAAAAATACTTCCTGTCTGCCCTCTGCTTTTGCTTGAGCTATTGCCTCCAAGCGTCTTATTTCCTGCTCGTGCAAATCAAAATAGGGAAACAACAGCTCCGCCGAGAAGAAAACCGCTATCGTAACAAGCGGCCAGACGGCGTATTTAATAAAGTCAAAAGAGTAAGCTTCTTTTATATAGCGCAACATAAGCAAAAACGCTATTATAAAAAATACTGCGGCGGAAAAAAATGTTCTCGTCTCGTTAAACAGCGGGGCCAAAAACAAGGCGGCGGCCATAGCCGTTGCGCACCAAAAAATAGTAAAAGCAAGCAAATAGGTTTTATTTTTAAGCGGTTTTTTTGCCCCGTTAAAACCCGCTGTAAGTATCATAAGAAAAGTTACAACCGGCAGCCACATGGTGATGTTTACAAAAGTTATAAGACGCTCAATATGCCACCAAGCGCGCTCGGTTATAGGGGCGTGCTTAAACTCGTCAAAGATTACAAGAGAAAGCCTTTTGTAAGAAGAGGGCGATGCAAATAAAAGCAAAACCCCGACGGCAGTTCCCGCCAAAAGCGCGTAAAACCAAGGCGGCGTTTTGATTTTTTTGAAATAACAGTAAAGCTCAAAGCCGACGGCAATTAACAGCATCATCGGGGAGGAATTTTCATTTCCCATACCCAAAATAATGCCCGCAAAAAACATTGCGCCCAAAATAAAAGAGGAATTTTTAAGAATTATCTTACCGTCGGCCAATGCTCTTAAAAGACATAAAAAAAGCACGTAAGCGCAAGCGGGCCAGCTGTAATTTGTGGCCCCGCCTATCCAAATAAGAGTATTGTCGGGCTGCGGCACGGTAAATAAAATAAGAAGACAGATAAATAAAAACGAGGGGACGTCATCAGTCTTCTTAAAATCTGGCATTCTGCCTGAGACAAAGTAAAATATGCCCAGAACCAAAGTAAGCTGCACCGTCGGGTTTGCAAGAACAAAGGACCATTTGCCCAAATAAAGAATTATATTATTAAACAGCGGCCAAATGCGCGGATTATAATTTTGATAGGCGTAAATAAACTGCGTAAATACGTCAGATGGGGAATTAAAACGCGTAATCTCGTCTACGCCGTAAGGAAACCAATAGGACATTATCCCTATTAAAACCGCGTAAAAAGTGCAAAGAAAAATCCAAAGCACAATCGCATTCTTAGGCGAAAGGCCGAAATCAAGTTCTCTGTTTTTTATAGGCATAGGAAAATTATACAAAACTTAGTTATTCTTTTCTGTAAAATTGAA
>CAZNCX010000070.1:0-6227 GCA_964571655.1 uncultured Elusimicrobium sp.
TTGCCAAGCGTGCGCCCAAGCGCACAACCAAAAGAATGGAAAATTGTGCGCCCGATATATCCGCCGTTACCACCAAATGTAGTTATATAATCAGGGGGAGGATATCGTCCTAACATGCCTGCGCGTATACCCAACAAACAAATTAATCCCCAAATAAAGTCCCGCCGCAAAAGTAATTACCATATACCTGCTGAAAATAACATAACCCGCAAGATTAACCAAAGTATTGGTCAAAACTATAATTGAAATTAGCGAGAAACTTTTTTGCAGCGCCACGCTGTATCCGTTTGCGCAGACGATATTGCCGTGCCTCACCCCCCTGGGAAAACCTATCATACCGCCGACGGCTATAAAGGAAGCCAGAATAAAAATCTTAAACATCTCGCCGACGCCGTTTGAAAACGCGTAATAAAGGCCGCCGGTAAGCGTAGTCAAAAACAATAAAATACGCACGGATTTAGATGTAATATGTTCCGGAATCCTAAAGCCGTTTGCCAAAATAGGACGGAAGAACATTGCCCCGCCTATCCCCAGAAGCGAACTGAACATTCCCGTCACAAGCCCGCCGCCAAAAGCATACGCGCTTTGCTTTGCACTTATCTGCGGGACTACGGTTTGATCATTATTATACTTGCCGAAATATGTTTTTATTCCTATAAAAGAAGTTACAAAGCAAAACAAAACCAGCAGCGCTTTTGAGCCAAACATTGCGTACAAATAATCGTTAATCGTCTGTCCGCTGAAAGCCGTCAAAAACGCGCCTACGCCAAGGGGTATAACCAAGCTCCTGCCGACGGAGCCTTTACCCCACTTCATAACGGGAACGTCTTTTACCACGGTAAGAAAAGTTGAGGGCACCATCTGTAAAAGGCCGACGCTGACAGCCTCCGTCGGCGTAAAGCCGAAGATAAGCAGCGTTGGCACAATAAGCCACCCGCAGCCTACTCCCCAATAGCCTCCGGCGAACATTCCGATATAGCCTATAAACGGTAAAATAAGAACTACAAGCCAGTTGATATCCATTTTAAGAATATGATAGCAAACTGTTTTGCCATCATACAATAACTCCGTCGTATAACATCGCTTTATAATACTGTTTTATTAAGAAAAATTAACCCAGCGCGGCGGCAATTTTTTGACAAAAATCAAAAAGCGTCTCAGGAGAAAAATTATTATCCGCCAACGCCTCTCCCGAAGAATTTTGAGGCTTTTGCCCGCCCGCAGGCAAGATGCGTTTTAGTCTTATCTCTTTACCGTCGTAAAAAGCAAGCTTTTGCCCGCTAACAAGCAATTCTTTAACGCGCGAAACTAAATCTATATTGGGAACAAGGCGCAATGTGTTTTGAGCGTCTTGAACATCCTTAGCGTCGCCGCTGTCCGATATCAACGGCGTTACGCGCGAGCCCAAAAAGATGAAATCTTTTTGGGCCGCGTTTTGCTTTATTTGCTCAAGAACTTCCGCCGCAGCGGGGGCAAAAACAGTTTTATAAGGCCGCTCGGGTATAAAATCCGCAGAAAACCCGCTGCAAATAAGCAAAACCTGCGCGCCGCCGCGGTGCGCGGCGTCTGCAAAATCAAGCGCGTTAAAAGCCGCGCCGCCGTAATCTGCGCCATTGTGATTGGCGTCATCGTAATCTGCGCCCTCATCGTAACCCGCGCTCAAAAAAAGACCTTGCGCAGCGCGCTCGCGCGTAACGCCGCAGGTAACTATAAATTTCTTTCCCTTAAAAATACCTGTGCAGGCAAGAACTTCGCTTACGGCTTTGACTATATCATCAACTTCCGCCAAAGCGCCTCGTCCGAAAGTTCCGTCTGAAAACAAACCTTTCTGCGGGCCTACTATAAGAGCGCAGTATTTGCGGCGCAGTTTGGCGATATTTTCCCTCACGGCGGGGTTTTGCCACATTGTCCTGTTCATGGCAGGCGCTATTATCAGCGGCTTATGCCACGCGCACGCAACGGAGGTTAGCAGATTATCCGCCGCGCCGTTTGCCGTTTTTGCAATTGCGCCCGCACTTGCCGGCGCAATTACAAAAACGTCGCACTCTTCGGCGAGGCTTTTATGTTTAGCGTCAAAATGCGGCACTGCAAACTGCTTGCATAAAACCTCGCATTTGGCTATGCTCTGCAAAGCAAGTTCGGTTATAAAATTAAAAGCGTGCGGCGCGGCGATAACTTTAACCTCGGCGTGAAGATTCCTAAGCTTTTTTATAATGTCAAAAGCTTTGTACGCGCTTAAGCAGCCTGTTATTCCAAGCAAAACCGTTTTACCTTTAAGCATATAAAAATCCCCTGTCTTTATCTTATCACTTTTTTTGCCGTTAAAAAACCGCCGAAACGCAAGGACGCTTTCTATTCTTTATGTTATAATAAAACGAGGGTTAATTAAGAGAGGTAATTTATGAAAATTACTTTTAATATCGGCTATAAAACAAATTGGGGGGAAGACGTAAAAGCTCTTCTGAGCATTTCAGACAGGCAGGGCCGCTCCTATCAGGCAGCCGTGCCTCTGCAAACTTCCGACGGAAACCTTTGGACAAAAACAGTTGATATTGACGCCCATGACGATTTGGTATTATCCTATATCTACGCCCTATGTAAAGGTGAAGCCTGCCTGAAAAAAGAACTGCCTTCACGCGCAAGAAGGCTTACCTTATCAAAAAAAATACCCTCTCTTGCTCTTTTTGACTCATGGCGCGCTCTGCCGCCGCTTTCTTATCTTTACACCTCGGCCCTGGCCGACTGCATTAACGCCCACCCGCTTAACAGCGCGCCCTGCGGCGCAATTTACGCACAGACGGTCGTCCTGCGCGCCTACGCGCCGCAGGCCGGCAAAAGATACCGCCTGATGCTCTGCGGCGGGCATAAAGCGTTGGGCGGCTGGGACGTAAAAAACGCCTTGCCTATGGCCGAATGCGCGCCCGATGAATGGGCTGTTACCTTAAACGCCGAACTCTTAGGCAAAACGCCGCTTGACTACAAATTTATTCTCTGTGATAAAAATATTGCCGAAAATATTTTTTGGGAAGAAGGCGCAAATCGCCGTCTGCAAATCCCCCCCCAGCCTGCGGGCGGCATTGTGTTTGTAAACGACGCTTACCCCGTATTTCCCTGCGCGCCTTTTAAGGCGGCGGGGGTAGCCGCGCCCGTTTTTTCCTTAAGGAGCAAAAGCAGCTTCGGTGCGGGCGACTTCGGGGACTTAAAACTTTTTGTGGACTGGGCGGAAAAAACGGGACAAAAAATAGTCCAAATACTGCCGCTTAACGACACTTCCATAACAAACACGTGGGTTGACTCCTACCCCTATAACAGCGTTTCAATTTACGCGCTGCACCCTTTATATATGGACCTTAAAGCTTTGGGGCCGCTTAGAAATTCCTCTCAGGAAGAATGGTTTTGGGCTCGCCAAAAAAAACTTAACGCCTTGCCGCAGGTTGACTATGAAGCCGTTATGAAAATAAAACGCGATTACATAGATTTGGCTTTCATAGATCAGGCGCGCGCCGTCTTTGCTTCCGAAGGCTATCAAACTTTTTTTGATGATAATAAGCATTGGCTTACGCCATATGCGGTCTTCAGTTATCTGCGCGATATTTACGACACGGCGGACTTTCACAAATGGCCAAAATACAGCGTCTATAACAAAGAAGAGATAGATGAACTTGCTTCCCCTTCGGGCCGCGATTATATGAGGATAGCCGTCTACTATTTCATACAGTATCAGCTGCACAGGCAGTTAAAAGAAGCCTCGCGCTACGCAAGGAGCAAGGGGATTATCTTTAAGGGTGATATCCCAATAGGCATATCCCCCTTCAGCGCAGACGCGTGGACGGAGCCGCAGTATTTCCATCTAAACGCGCAGGCCGGCGCACCGCCTGATGATTTTTCCGCCGTGGGGCAAAACTGGGGATTTCCGACTTATAACTGGGACGAGATGGCGAAAGATAATTATCTCTGGTGGCGCAAACGCCTAACAAATATGACGCAGTATTTTGACGCTTACCGCGTGGACCATATTTTAGGGTTCTTTCGCATTTGGGAGATACCTTTGCACTCGGTACAGGGGCTTTTGGGGCAGTTCTCTCCGTCGCTGCCTTTAAGCGCGGGGGAAATTGCTTCCTTTGGTTTTAATTTTGATGAAAAGTTTTTATCGCCCTGCATAAACGATGAAATACTGCAAAATATCTTTGGCGAAAAAGCGCAGGAAATTAAAAAAACTTTTCTTTCGCCGCAGCAAAACGGCTTTTATAAACTGCTTGAAAATTTTGACACGCAAAGGAAAGTAAAAGATTTCTTCTCCTCCAAAACCGAAGAAGAAAGCCTAAAGACGCAGGAAGGCCTCTACACTCTTATAAACAATGTGCTTTTTTTGCGTGATAACAAAGATAAAAATAAATTCCACCCGCGCATAAACGCACATAAGGATTTGGCTTTTAAGACTTTGCCCCAAAACCAAAAAGACGCTTTTTTGCGCCTGCATAATTATTATTTTTACGAGAGGCAAAACGACTTTTGGCAGCAAAAAGCAATGCAAAAACTGCCCGCTTTGACGCAGGCCGCGCGCATGCTTATCTGCGCGGAAGATTTGGGTATGATACCGGCCTGCGTGCCGCAGGTGTTAAAAGAGCTGGAAATTTTGAGCCTTGAAGTCCAGCGTATGCCAAAGAAATTAAACGAGAAATTTGCCGACATAGAAAAATATCCCTATCTTTCCGTCTGCACAATTTCAACGCACGATATGGCAACGCTGCGCGGAGGGTGGAAAGAAGATAAAAAACAAACCGCGCTTTATTATAAAGACATTCTTAAACGCGGGGGATCCGCGCCGCAGGACGCTTCCGCCGAGATTTGCGCTCAGATAGTAAAAGACCATCTAAACAGCCCTTCAATGCTTTGCATTTTATCTTTGCAGGACTGGTTTTCTACCGATGATAATCTGCGTAATTACGATATTGACGCCGAACGCATAAACGTGCCCGCAATAATACCTTTTTACTGGCGTTACCGCATGCATATAAATTTGGAAGATTTATTGGGTAATGAAAATTTTAATTCCAAAATACGCAGTCTTATACAAAGCGGCGGAAGATAAAAAATAAAGGACCGCCGACGCAAATTGCCGAGGGAAACTATAGCGATTTCCTTATACGGCGTCTTTTTTGATAAAATAAATTAAGATAAATTCTCGGGGGATTTAATGAAAAAACATCTTATTTTGCTTATTGCCGCCGCAACCCTTTTTGCCGCCTGCCAAACACCTGAAAAAAAGCTTGAACAGGCAGAAAAGGCCGAGTATAACTGGCAGACAAAAGATTATATGACGATAAAAGGCGTTTACTCTTCCACGTCGCCCGATATCCCCTCTTACGCACCAAAACTGGAAGACAACGAACTTTTCTTTGACATTGAGGAATATACTTCTGAGGCGAACTTAAAAAAATTCCTTGAGAAAGAAGGCTGGCCTTTTGCCCTCTTTGAAGGCAAACGCCCTATTGTTTTAATTATGCCCAACAATGAAATTACGCCGATGTACCGCCCCGATATAAATAAAATAGGTTTTACGATAAAACTTTCCGCCATACAGTCAAAATATCTTAAGGGGCGCCATATTTATTCCATAGGCAAAAGAAGCGCGGGCATAAGCAAACAAAAGGAATGGCAGTTCCCGCCTGAGGAAACTATTTATCTTATTACTTCTGCCGACGCAGGCAGTATTTTGGGCCAGTGGGTGCAACCCGCACCTAATTTACCCTCCAGACGGCGCGGCATTATTTTGGAAAAAGACGGAACAGCCTCCTCCATAAATCCGGAGTATTGGGCAAAAAAGATAATCATACAACCTAAGGCCCCTGCGCCCCAGCAGACCCAAGAGCAAAACGTAAACCCCGAAGACAAGCCTGAAGCACAAAACGCGCCCGCCCCGCAGCAGGCCAAACTGCCGCCCGCCCCGCCCGCGCGAGAAATAAAAGTAACGACTAAATACGAGAAGTGGGAGCTGCAGGGCAATTATCTTGTCCTGAGCGGCAAATATATAAGCAAAGAAATGGTAAAAGTAGAAGTGCCCGTTGAGAAGCCAAAACCCAAAACTTCGCCCTACGACGAAGAAGATGAAATCTATAAGGGCAAAATTTTATTTACCTCCCGCCCCAAAGAGCCCGTTAAAACGGAAACTAAAGAAGAAATGCAGGAAAAAGAGTACGAATTTACCGAGGTCTATGAAATACGCG
>CAZNCX010000071.1:0-6152 GCA_964571655.1 uncultured Elusimicrobium sp.
TATCTGGGGCGTTGTAGGTGTATTCAGTATACTTTTCGGCATTATTTTAATAAGCGTCAAAAGCTAAAAATCTTATCTTTGCACGGCCACTTTGCCGGCCCTGCCTTCCAAATATCCGCCGTAAATTTCGCAGACGGGCGCCTCTGAAATAAGAGCTCTGACTTCTTGCATAGGCGCTATCTTATAGCCTTTTTCAAGCGCGCCTTTTATTATGGCTTCAAATTGTTTTAATTTGCCCCTGCCTTCCATTTCCGCGTGAACGGTAATCACGTTTAAGCCTTCTTTTAGCTGCTCAAGATAATAGGCTGCTACATTATCGTCGTTTATCCCGTTTGCGCCGAAGACTTCGTCCATAGTGGGCAGGGTGGAAGGTATTTCAAGAGTCTTAAACTCTCTTGCGCCCAGCGCTGGGTAGTGCGGGCTTTTGCCGCGCACATTGCTGCAGTAGTTAAAATTAAACTCGTCTAAAACGCTTAGAGCGTTTTGCGTCAGCTGCCAGCCCGGGGCGGCAAAAGCCTGCGGCCTTCGGCCGCAAATTTGCTCAAAGAGAGCACAGGCTTTTTGCAAATCGCTGCGTATTTCTTCCTGCGACAAAACGGGCAGCTTGTCCTGCCATTTAACGTGATCCCACGCGTGCAGGCCGCACTCAAAGCCTTGCTCAAAGGTGTCTCTTAGGATATTTTCGTTGCCTTTGACTATGTCGGGCGCGGGTAAAAGCGTGCCGTACATCATCGTCTTAAGACCGTAGGTTGAGGTGGCTTTTGTGCGCAGCATTTTTGTTATAAAGCCTTTGCGGAAAATCCTGAAAATGGCTTTGCCGGAATTATCGGGCCCCATAGAGAAATAAAAGCTTGCCTTAACGCCGCAGGCGTTTAGAACATTGCGCATTGCGCTTACGCCCTCAAGATAACCCTGAAGGGTGTCCACATCTATTTTTACGGCCAAAATATTTTGTTTATTTTTTAGCATAAACGCTGAGCCTTCCCGTTTTGACGATAAAATTTGTCTTATCCTTAAACTTAAAATCATTTGGATTTCTGAAGATAAAATAAGTTTTGCCTTGGCCTTCGCGCGCGGGCTTATCAATAAGACGCTCAAGCCCCTCGTTATCCAAAAACCAAGTTTGCGCATCGTGCGATTTATTTTTGCCAAACTCAAGCTCGCCTACCGAGTTAACAAGTTTCACGCGCCTTTTGGTATAAAAAGGAATATCCTGAAAGAACTTGCTTACCAAAACAATTTCGTCATTATCTGCAACAGGCGGCATACTTTGCAAAAGATATTTTGACGAACGCATTTGGGAAATCGTCTTAAAAGCGGGTTTTGTAAAAAAGACAAATAAAAACGCAAAAGCACAAAGATATGCAAGCAGAAGTTTTGTGTTTTTAAGCGCGCGGCCGCTTAAGATAACAAAAATAAAGCTAAGCGCGCAGAGGCTCAGCAGAACCGGTTTATAGGGGTTTATATCGTTTAATGTTTTAGACGGCAGCAGGTTAAAATAAATCAGTAAAACACCCGCAAGCACAGCAGCCGCAAATAGGCAGTAGAACAGCCAAAGGCAGGTTATTTTTTTGCCGCTGTTTTCTTTAAGGTCAAAAATATTTCTCGCCAAAATTATTGCCGTAGGCGCAAAACAGGGTATTATATAAGGCGCAAGTTTTGAACTTGAGGCCGAAAAAAACAGCAGTATCACAAACACCCAAAGCGAGAGGAAAATATTATTTTCTTTTCTGCAAAACCAGTTTTTAAGCGAGGTAAAAATAAAAGGCGTCCAGACCATAACACCGCCTATAAAAACGGGGATAAAGAACCAAAAAGGCTCGTAGCGGTCGTGCAGCGTTGTCGCGTAGCGCAAAAAGTGCTCTTGTATAAAAAAGAAATAAAAGAAGTCGGGATTTTTTTTGCACATTAAGTAAAACGGCGGCACAGAGATAAGAAAAAACGTTAAAATCGCGGGGCTTAAAAAAAGTTTTTTAAGTATGTCCCAGCGTCTTGTAAATATCATAAACCAAAAGATTACGCCGGCGGGCAACACAACGCCTATGAGGCCTTTGCTTAAGGTGCCAAGCGCCAAAGCGGCGTAGAAAACGTAAAGCCAAAGTTTTTTATTATCCTTAAAATAAAGGTAAAAGCTGACAAGCGAAAACGTGATGTAAAACGACACCGTCATATCAATTATATTAATTCGCGAGATTGCAAAATAAAGCGCGCCGGTGCCCAAAATAAACGCGCTTAAGTTTGCGGTGTCCTCGTCGTACATTCTGCGCGCCATAAGCAAAGACATAAAAATGCCCAAAAGGCCCAGAAGGCAGGGCCAGAAACGCGCGGCAAACTCATTATATCCAAGCGTTGCAAAAGCAAGGGCCGTCTGCCAGTAATGCAGGGGCGGCTTTTCAAAATAGAGGACGTAATTTAGCGTCGGCGTAAAAAAATCCCCGCTTTCAAGCATTTCGCGCGGGATTTCGGAGTAGCGGCCCTCGTCAATATTTATAAGGCCGTAGCTGCCCAGTCCCCAAAAATATAAAAGAAACAGAGCGGCAAAAAGAAAATACTTAAGGTTTTTTTTGTCGCTTATTATCTTTTTTAATTTTTCCATCGTGCTTCGTCCTTATTTTATTTTCCCTTTTTTATAGTCGCTAAGATACGCGCTTAAAGTTTTGCGTATCATTTCTTTAAGGGAAGTCTTTGGCTGCCAGCCCAAAATAGTTTGCATCTTTTCTATGCTGGGCCTGCGGTCTTGGGCGTCCTGATAAGTTTTGCCGTAGTATTGCTCGGAAGGCTGCTCTATTATCTGCGCCTTATCTGCCAGGGGTTTATACTGCTTAAACTCTTTCATCACCTCTACGATAGTGTGCGCAAGCTCTTTTATGGAATAGTGATTTTCAGGGTTGCCGATATTAAAAATCTGCCCGTTTGTTTTTTGGCCGTCGTCTGAGATAATGCTCATGAGGCCGTCAAGGGCGTCGTCAATATAAGTAAAGCTGCGCATCTGCGCGCCGCCGTTTACAAGCACCAGCGGCCTGCCGGTTATGACATCGTAGAACATTTGCGTTATACTGCGCGCGCTGCGTTCTTTTGCTTCCTCAAAAGTGTCAAGACGCGGGCCCACCCAGTTAAACGGGCGAAATAAAGTGTATTTTAAGCCGCGCTCCTGCCCGTAGGCGGTAATAACGCGGTCCATCATCTGCTTGCTGCAACTGTATATCCAGCGCATTTTATTTATGGGGCCAAGCATCAAGGGGGATTCGTCTTCTTTTAATATTTTATCGGGGCTCATTGCGTAAACTTCAGACGTGGAGGGGAAAAGAACCCTTTTTCCGTGCTTAACGCACATCTTGACGACTTTTAGGTTTTGCTCAAAATCAAGTTCAAAAGTCCAGACCGGATTTTTAATATAATACATCGGCTTTGCCACTCCGACCAGCGGTAAAACCGCGTCGCATTCCTGCACTTGTTTGTCAAGCCAGCGATCGGCCTTAAAAATATCGCCTTTTTTGAAAGTAAGGTTTGGGTGTTTTAAGCGTTTAAGATTGTTTTTTACGCGGTCAAAGGCAACAACTTTCCAGTCGGTGGTATTTAAGATGCGTTCCACCAGATGGGAGCCTATAAAACCGTCTGCGCCCAGTATTAATATTTTCATAATTATTATTCTCCTTTTAACTGTCCTTTAAGATTTTCTTTAGGTATATCCGTCTCAAAATCAACTATCTGCAAATCGTTGCCGGCCGTGGCTACGGCAAGCGGATTCTGGCTTATTATTGTGCCGCAGGGCGCGTTTGTTTTTGTTTTAAGGGGCAAGGCCTTCCATATAATAATTTTTTTGCCGCCCAAGAAAGTAAATGCGCCCGGGAAGGGGCGCGTTACCGCGCGCACTAAATTATAAATCGTCGTTTCGTCGCAGCTCCAGTCAATTAGGCCGTCTTGGGGCGTTCTTCTGCCGAAATACGCGCCCGCGCTTAAATCCTGTTTGACGGGTTTTATTTTGCCCTCCTCAATCTTACCGTAGGAGCGCTTTATTATGCGCACTGCCGCCGCGCTTACTTTTTGTGTCAGGCTAAAAGCGTCGTCTTCAAAGGCAATGGGCACAATTTCTTGATCTGCGATATCGCCCGCGTCGGCGCGCACTACCATATAGTGAAGGGTTGCGCCGGTTTCCTTCTCGCCTTTGACGAGCACCCAGTTTATCGGCGCGCGCCCGCGGTATTTTGGCAAAAGAGAGCCGTGCATATTAAACGCGCCGCGCGGCGCGCTTTCAAGAACCGCGTTTGGCAGAAGGGAGCGGTAATAAACCGATAAAATTATATCGGGCGCAATTTTTTTTATGCGCATAATTTCGGCTTCGTCTATTTTCTCGGGAGTAAAGGCGGGAATATTATTTTTAAGAGCAATTTGTTTTACGGAGGCAAACCAGTTTTCCTTAGGGTTATCTTCGTAGGTATAGACGGCGGCTATATTTGCTTTGAGGCGCAAAAGTTCCTCAAAAACCTGCGCTCCCGTCATACTGTAAGCAAAAAGCAGCAGTTTAGGCCTTGTCATTTGCATTATCAATTCCGTATAAATTTTTGATGACAAATTTGGGGCGTTTTCTTATTTCCTTAAAGAGCCTGCCTATATATTCCCCCGTTATCCCGACGGAGCTTATCAGCACCCCTATTAAAAAGAACAGTACGGCAAACAGGGTAAACATACCCTCTGCCTCGGGGCCTATTATTAAGCGGCGCAGCAGCAGGAAGGCTGCAAACAGCACGCTTAAAGCCGAAACGGCCATGCCGAAAATCGTTATGAATTGCAGCGGTATCAGAGAAAAGCTTGTCATCAAATCAAAGTTAAGCGAGATTAGTCTGAAAAGACTGTATTTTGAAACGCCTTTCTCGCGCTTGTTATGGGATATCAAAATCTCAGTCGGATTAACGGCAAATTTCTGGGCGAAAGCGGGGATAAATGTGGTGGCTTCCTCGCTCTTTGCGATGATGTCGGTAATGCGCCTGTCGTAAGCGCGCAGCATGCAGCCGTAATCGTGGATATCAAGGCCGGTTATTTTATTTGTTACAATGTTGACTATCTTAGAGGCAAACCTTCTAAAAAACGGGTCGTCTCTGTGCGCGCGTATAGTGCCGACTACGTCGTAGCCCTCTTCAAATTTCTCAAGCATTGGGGCAATTTCCTCAGGCGGGTTTTGAAGGTCTGCGTCCATGGTGGCCACGATATCACCCGTTGCTTTTGAAAATCCTGCCACTATTGCCATATGCTGGCCGAAGTTGCCGTTAAAGTCAATTATTTTTACGACTTCGGGGCGTTTTGCGCGTATATCTTCAAGCAGTTTAAGGGAATTATCTGCGCTGCCGTCGTTTATAAATATTACTTCGTAGGGACGGTTTAATTTATCAAGGGCGCAAAACGTCCTCTTAAAAAGCGAGGGGAGGCTTTGCTCCTCGTTGTAAACGGGTATTACGAGCGTTAACTTTTTCATTAAAAATGCCTCTTTTCGGCCTTGGTTTTAAGCTTTGAGCCTAGAATTATTTTTTATGCTTGCCTAATATTTCTTTTACGGTTGAAATAACTTCTTCAACGTCTTCATCTGTCATCGCAGTAAAAAGCGGCAGCGAAACTATGCGCTTTGCAACATATTCCGCTTCCGGATAATCGCCCTCTTTCCAACCGTAAGTCTTCTGGTAATAAGAAAACTCGTGCACAGCCAGATAATGCAGCGCGGTGCCGATGTTTTGCGCGCCCATAAGTTTCATAAACTCATCGCGCGTTATCGTAAGTTTGTCGGTGTCAAGCAGGGGGGAATATATATGCCAACAATGTGTGTCGCCTTGTGTTACGGGCGCGGGTATTATTATGCCGGTGATATTTTTGAAAGCTTCGTCGTAGCGCGCCACTATCTGCGCCCTGCGGGCGTTAAATTTATCAAGCCGCTTTAACTGCGATATGCCTATTGCGGCCTGTATGTCCATCATATTATATTTAAGGCCGGGCATTATAACGTCGTAATGCGCTTTGCCTTTTGCAGCGTAGCGGTTCCAGGCGCCTTTGCTCATGCCGTGCTGGCGCAGGATATAGAGTTTTTCTGCCGCTTCCTCGTCGTTAAGGCAGACCATGCCGCCTTCTCCCGTAATCACATTCTTGGTTACGTAAAAGCTGAAACA
>CAZNCX010000072.1:0-6114 GCA_964571655.1 uncultured Elusimicrobium sp.
CCGCAAAGATAACGGGCGAAGATAAAGAAATTTTATCTTTCTATCTTGACAGGGATAAAAAAAGCGTCTGCGCAAAAGAAGTTCTTGATAAATTGCTGCGCTGGAGCGGCAATTTACTGACCTTCTACAAATAAATCTTCCGCTTTGACCTGCGGGGCGCGGTAACGCTCTTTATTAAGAGTGGCTTTTTTGTATTGCACCGCGCTTACGGGACACCAGTGCAGGCAGGCAAGGCAGCTTTCGCACTTATTGCCCCACTGCGGTTTGCCGTCAATAATTCGGATATTCCCCGCGGGGCACACTTTTGCGCAAATGCCGCAGGAAGTGCATTTGTCGTCCGCCCAAAAATGTTTACCTATTTTGCGCGGATTAAAAGTAATCTTGTAAATAAGATTGCCCAAAGCGGCAAAAAAAGACGGATATATTGCCCCTAAATCTTCTTTTTTATCTTTGATTGTCTGCGCTATTTCCGCAATTTTATTTTCTTCCGCTTGGTACATTTTTTGACAATAATCCGAGGAATACGGAGAGTACATTATCTGATAATTGCCCGGAAGGCGCACTCTAAAGGCCGCGCTTAATTTGCCGTTTCTCTGCTTAAAAATATCGGCGGCTTGCTTTGTGGAGGCCACGTCCATACCGCCGCAGGTGGCCAAAATAAAGTAATAAACGCCCTCCTTAAGCGGCAGGTTTGCGATAAAATCGCTCACCATATACGGCAGGCCCACGTAATAAACGGGATAGACTATGCCTACCGCCTGCGCATCAGTCTGCGGCGCGGCAGAAATGTTTTTGTGCGTAATTCTTACCAGTTCGCAATCGCCGCCGAGATGTTCTTTTAAGTCCTTTGCGGCTTTAAGGCTGTTGCCGCTGCCCGTGAAGTAATAAAGCGTTGTTTTCATAAATACCCCCTTTTTTTATATTTTATAATAATTTCTGCGCAAAAAAGCCTCAAATATAAGCGAGGCAGCGCGATAAGGCAAACGGCACGGCATAAATGATAAAATGTTTATATGGACAGAAATAATAATTGCGCAAAAAAGAAACTTAAGACTGTTTTCTTCGGCACGCCGTTGCTTGCCGCGCCTTTTTTGGAACTTGCGCATAATTTAACCGAAGTGCTTTTAGTCGTAACCCAGCCAGACAGGCCTTGCGGCCGCGGCCTTAAAATACAACCCTGCCCTGTAAAAAAGCGCGCTTTGGAGCTGGGGTTAAACGTCTTAAGCCCGCAGATTTTTAAGGATATAGTGCCGCAAATTGCAGAACTTAAGGCCGATTTGGGCATCGCCGTCGCCTACGGTAAAATTTTCAGAAAGCCCGCTTTGGACGCTTTTAAGCACGGCATATTAAACGTGCACTTTTCTCTGCTGCCAAAATACCGCGGCGCCGCGCCGATGCAGCATACTTTGTTTAACGGGGAAAAAGAAAGCGGCGTTTGCGTCTTCTGGATAGACGAAGGCCTTGACAGCGGCCCGCTGGCCCTGCCGCAGACGCCTGTGCCCTTAAGCGAAAACGAGGACGCTTTGTCCCTGCTTGAAAAGTTGTCGGCGCAGGGCAAAGAGGCTTTGGCAAAAGTAATCTCAAATTTAGAGCTCGGGCAAATTGATAAAATCCCCCAGACGGGAGAGCCCTCCCTCGCGCCTATGATAGAAAAGGCCGACGCTTTTGTTTCTTTCCAAACTATGCCTGCGCGCAAAATACATAATATCGCGCGCGCCTTAAGCGCGGCGATGCCCTGTTACGCAAAAGCCTTTGACGCGCAAAACCAACCCGTGCAGCTAATAAAGACAGAACTTGCCTCTGCCGGCGCCGCCGCGCTTAACGGCGCGCAGGCCGCGGGGCGGATAGTTTCCATTGAAAGCGGCGGGGATTGTTTAGTACAATGTAATGACGGCGTTTTGCGCATTAAACAAGTGCGCCCCGCAGGTGCGCGCACAATGAGCGCGCGCGAGTATATAAACGGAAGAGGCCTGCGCGAAGGCGCGGTTATATTCCGCTGATTTTGTGTCTTCTGAAATATATGGTTTAGCAGCGCGAAAAATATTAACGGGTAAGAAGCAGATTTATATTATGGAAAACAAAGACGATAATACATTTTACGAAGGTTTTGAAGACAAGAATGATTTGGCTTCGGCCTTGGAAGATGTGCAGAAACATTCCCCAAAAAATGGGGAAAAGTCTTCCTCAGGCGAAAATACCGAAAGCGAACATATAGCAAGAAACCTTGACTCAAACGCCGTTAAACTGAAAACAACCTCTCCAAAAACCTCCGCAAAAAGTGACGGCGGAAACTACGGCGAAGACTTCCTTGACGACAAACCTTCAACTTTTAGCGCGCTGATAAAAGCAATACTTCTTCTTTTGGTCATTTTGGCTTTTTTGGGGGCGGCGGCTTTCTTCTCTTTTGACTGGGCGGCCTCGGCTCTTGTGCACAGCCGTCAGGAACTGCCGGTGCCCGACATAACAAAAAAGCCCGTTGATATGGCTTTAGACGTTTTATCAAAATCAAATTTAGCTATCAAAAAAGCGGGCGAAGAGTATGAGCCCAGCCTGCCCGCGGGGTCCGTCATACGCCAGCTGCCGCCCGCAGGAACAGTGGTAAGAGAGGGCAAAGTAGTGCGCGTTTGGATAAGCCAGGGTACGCAAAATATTGAAACCCCTGATTTAACGGGCCTGCCTCTTAGAAATGCAGAACTGCTTATAAGGCAAAACTCGCTTACCGTAGGCTCTAAGGAAACGGCTTATTCCCTGACGGTAGAAAAAGGATCTGTTATATCCCAGACGCCGCAAGCCGGCGAAATTTTAGGCAAGGGCGACAGCCTAAATTTAGTTATTTCAAACGGGGAGCCGCCTTCTTCCATGAGGCTTATGCCCGACTTCAGACAAAAGAAAATAGCCGACGTTAACCGCTGGGCCTCCGATGCTAATATCAATATCAGTCTTACCGAAGACGCGGAGTCTTTATTTCCCAACGGCACGGTTATCGCCCAGACGCCCGCGCCCGACGCCGAAGTCGCCTCCAATGCAAATATAGCAATAACCATAAGCGCGCGCCCTGAAACCGAGGGCGAAAAAACTTTGAGGATTTATTACGAACTCCCCCAGGGTAAAAACGATAACAGGGTCAGAGTTGTCCTTTTGGACTCCATAGGGGAAAGAGAAATCTTAAACGAAATGAAACAGCCCGGCAGTAAAATAGATTTAACCGTGCCCTACGGAGGGGACGCTTCCTTCCGCATCTACGTTGACGGCATTTTGGTAAGGGAAAAGGAACTTAAGGGAAATTAAATGATAAAACTTCCCCCTCCGCAAAAAAATAAAGTCGCCGTAGCGCCATCGGTTCTGTCGGCGGATTTACTTAATTTGGGCGCGCAGATAAACGAAGTTACAAAAGCCGGTGCGGACTGGCTTCATATAGATATTATGGACGGGCACTTTGTGCCAAATTTAAGTTTCGGGCCCGCTTTGGTAAGCCATATAAACAAAAAAACCGCCCTGCCCCAAGACGTGCATTTAATGGTGCAGTATCCGCAGCGTTTTATAGAGCCTTTTATTAAGGCCGGCGCAAGCAGTCTGATTTTACACGAAGAGGCCCAGGGCGATTTGCCCTCCCTCTTAAAACAAATTAAGGCCATGGGGCTCAGCGCGGGGCTATCAATAAAGCCCGATACAAAACCGGAAGTATTAAAACCGTTTTTGCCGTTTATAGACGAAGTTTTGATAATGTCGGTTTACCCGGGTTTCGGCGGACAGGGGTTTTTAGAAACTTCCGCAGAGCAAATAGAGCAGGCGCGCAAACTTATTGACCAAAGCGGCAGAAACATCTGGCTTGAAGTGGACGGCGGCATAAATAAAGATACCGCGCGCAGAGCCGTAAAAGCCGGCGCAACAGCACTCGTGGCAGGGGCGGCCGTCTTCGGCGCGGCAAACCCCGCCGAAGCGTTAAGAGAAATAAAGACGGCGGCAAATAATTTTTAGTTTTATTTTCAGTTTTACGGGATTTTGTTCATTTAACAAGCGCGGCTGCGCCGCGCAATAATAAGGAGGAAGTATGGCAGTAGTAATCAGGTTGCAGAGGACCGGCAAACGCACCCAGCCGCAGTACAGAATCATCGCGGCAGATAAGAGGAGCGCCGTCGGCGCGCAGGCAAAAGAAGTGCTTGGCACTTTTAACCCCTGCTTAAAAGAAACGGAACAGATTAATATTAACCTTGACAGGGTAAATCATTGGATAAAGGTAGGGGCCGTGCCTTCGCAGACGGTGTCTTCTTTAATCAAAAAAGCCGGTAAATAAGTCTAACGGAGTTTTAGATTATGAAAGAGATGGCGATGTTTTTGCTCAAAGCTCTCGCGGTTAACAAAGAGGCCGTTACCGTGGAGATGAAAGAAGAACAAAACAATGTTTATCTTACCGCCAAAGTGGACCCCGCCGATAAAGGCAAGGTAATAGGCAAAGACGGCTGCATCATAAAAGCCGTAAGAACCGTACTGGGCGCCAGCGCGGCAAAGGCAAATAAAAAAGTTACCCTTAAACTGGAAGATTAAAAAAGGTTGGCAGTATGTTGAAAATTGACGTTATAACTTTATTTCCCGAAGTAATTGAAAGCGTTTTATCCTCAAGCATTTTGGGCAAAGCGCATCAAAAGGGAATAATAAAAACAAGCTGCCTTAACCCCAGAATATTTGCCGTTGACAAACATAAAACTGTTGATGACAGGCCTTACGGCGGCGGCGTAGGCATGCTGCTTAAAGCAGAACCGCTTTATAAGGCCGTAAAGAAACTTAAAAAAAAGAATTCTTATGTCATCTTAACAAGCCCCCGCGGGCAGGTGTTTTCCCAAACGCTGGCCAAGAAATTGGCCAAAAAGAAACATCTTATTATAGTCTGCGGGCATTACGAGGGCGTAGACGCAAGAATATACCCCGAAATTGACCTTGAAATTTCTTTGGGCGACTTTATTTTGAGCGGCGGCGAAATCGCCGCAAGCGCAATAATAGACGCCGTTTGCCGCCTGCAAAAGGGCACTTTTGCAAAAGAAGGCGTGGCCGAGCAGGAAAGTTTTGAAAATAATCTGCTTGAGCCCCCGCAGTACACCAGACCCGAAGTCTGGCGAGGCAAAAAAGTTCCCGCAGTCCTGCTTAGCGGGAATCATAAAGAAATCAAGTTGTGGCAGGAAAGCGAGGCCCTGAAAATCACAAAACAATTCAGGCCCGATTTGCTTGATAATAGACCTCTCAAAACAAGCGCAGGCAGTACAAAAAAACAGAAATAAGAGGAGAAATTGAAGTTATGAAACTTAATGCAATAGAAGCGCAGTTAAAGAAAGACGTCCCCTCCTTCAAGGCGGGCGATACCGTAAGAGTAGCCGTAAAAGTCGTGGAAGGCGACGCGGAAAGATTGCAGATGTTTGACGGCGTTGTAATAGCAAGACGTGGCAGCGGCATCAGCGAAAGTTTTACGGTAAGAAAAATTTCCTTCGGCGTGGGCGTGGAGCGTATTTTTCCGCTACATTCCCCCAGAATTGAAAAAATTGAAGTCCTTAAAATTGGCAAGATACGTCAGGCAAAGCTTAATTATTTAAGGAAGCTTTCCGGCAAAGCGGCCAGACTGCAGGAGAAGACTAAAATCGTTCCGGGCGCAGAAACTAAGGCTGAAACCGTAACGGAAGAAAACGTTGCCCCCGCGGCCAGCGTTGAAGAAAACGCGGCCGCCGCAGTTCCTGTTGAGCAAACCGCGGAAAATGCGGAAAACGCAAATACCGAAGCAAAATAAATATTATTTTGTTTTAAGACAAAAAAATCCCCCGCCGCTTTTTAGCCTCGGGGGATTTTTTATGCGCGGCAATAATCTTTGAAAGTTTTAGACGACGCAGCTCTAAAATCAGTTGTCAAGCAAAATAGATTTTTGATAGAATATATAAAGCCGCACGGAAGTACTTTGGAGTTTATTTGTCACCGTAGCTCAGGTGGTTAGAGCGAGCGTTTCATAAGCGCTAGGTCGGTGGTTCAAGTCCACCCGGTGACATTTTTGACTCGCGCGCCAACGGCGCGCCATACACAAAATAAGCTAATACTCGCAATATCCAAATTTCATTTCTTCGGTTAAACAAAAGA
>CAZNCX010000073.1:0-6079 GCA_964571655.1 uncultured Elusimicrobium sp.
TCGGCCTCTACAATATAAATATATCCTTTGATGTGGACAATAACCACATAACGGCCCGCCATCAGGCCGCTTTCAACGCTCTTAAAATCGGTAAGATTGACAAGCATTACGATATCTTTGTGGCAAAAAGCCTTAAAACGCAGGCGCAAAAGTTTTTGGAAAGCCTGCCCAAAGCAAAAGGCAATATACTGCTAAACCCCTTTGCCGCAAGCAGGCACAGAACGCTTAGCTTTGAGCAGGTTTGCGCCCTTGCAAAAATTTTTGCGGACTATAATTTGATAATAACGGGGCCGCTTAGCCAGCTGCAAAAATTTTTGGGCGCGCGCGGCGAAGACGCGCGCAAGCCCCAAGGGCAGGCCGCCGCCGATGCAAATATATTTACTTTGCCCCCAGCTCTTGCAGGCGCAGGCGGCATTTACGCCACTTTTGCGCTTATGGGTTTTTGCGCGCTTACAATTACGCCCGACACCGCCTTAGTGCACGCGGCGGCGGCCTTCGGCAGTAAAACTTTGGCTTTATACGGCGGCGCCTCAGAGAAGGCAAACAGCAATTTCAGAATCTGGGGCCCTGCGGGCGCGCAAAACATAACGGTAATGTTCTATGAGGGCGAAATAAGCGCTTTAAGCGCGCAGGATATCGCACAAAAAGCTTTAGAAATACTCAGCGCGCCTAATACTGAGGGGCAAAAGGCAGGTTTATGAGTTTTGAGAGAAAGCTTAAAAAATTTATTTACGGACGCAGGTTTCTTTGCGTTATTTGGGAAACTATGCGTTACTGCTGGCACAAAACTTTGGGCGGCTTTATAAGGCAGCCTTATCCCATTTGGTACGCTTTTGACAAAACGCCGAAAAACGCTTCAAAAGAACTTCTGCCGATAAATAAAGCCTGGCATAAAACAGCCCGCTCGCTTTACCGCCATGAACACGTTTTTTATAACATACAAAACGCGCTTAAAGCAAACCCGAACTTAAAAGGGCTTGCGTTAATTTATTTTATGGGGATAGGCGACTATCTTTATACGACGCCTATGCTTGAGAGCCTTGCAAAAGAATTCCCCAAACTGGACATTTACGCTTACGTATCAAAGCATTTTGACAGGAATAATTCCCCCATAGTCGGCACATTGCTTGAGACTAATCCCGCCGTTAAGAAAGTTTTTTATTTTGACGGGTTTAGAAACCCTTTAGTCTGGAAAAACTACGATTACAAAGACGCCCTTAAAAATATTCCTCAGGATTTTTTGGTCCTGCCCGTCTACTACGAGTACGGCAAAAAAACCGCGCACAGAACGCAGAGTTTATTTGAAACTTTTGGCTTAAAACCCTCTCAAAATATTTACGAGGAGCCGCGTTTTTATTTCCCCCCCAAGCCGTCGCAAGCGGTAGAGGAAACTTACGACAAAATCGCCGCGCGCGCAAAAAAGAAAAAGGGCATCGTCTTTTTACAGCTGGACTCGCGCGCGTCTTTTTATAAATATCCTTTTATAGACGAACTTATACGCGGCCTGCTGCGCAAAGATTATTTTGTTTTATCGGTAACGCCTTCCGCCGTAGTGGATTACGATTTTATGCAGCTTGACATAAAAAAGTTTTCTTTTAATGAAACCTGCCATCTCTTAAGCCTGCTCAAAAAAAGCTTCCCCGTTTATATAATTGCGCTTAATTCCGTTTTTTGGGCGGCAAGCGCGGGCTTAAAAATACCTAATTTGGGCCTCCAGCACTGGATAGACAAAAAAGTGCATAATTTGTGGTATCCCAATATTACAGTCGTGACGGACTATGTTTATCCCGCTTTGCCCAAAGATAAAATGATAACTGCGGCCCCCGCAGATTATACGCGCTACAATAAAAAAATTATTAACTATAAAGTCCCTTTTATCTTAAAATGCTTTGAGAAAACTTTTGAGTCCGTAAATAAAAATCCTAAACCCGCCGCTTAACACTTCTTAAGACGCAAGAACTCTTTGACGCAAAACGGCCGCGCTTTCTAAAAAAAGCGCGGCCGTTTTATCTGCTTTTATCTGCTTAAAGCGCGCCCTCGCTAAGAGGGGTTTTTGGCTATTCTGCGCGTAATTGACTTCTTTTGGAAACACTCAATTACGTCGCCCGCGCGGATTTGCTTAAAGCCTTCTATAAGCACGCCGCACTCGTAGCCTTTTTCAACCTCTTTTACGTCTTCCTTAAAACGCTTAAGGCCGTTTATCCTGCCTTTATAGACCTGCTCTCCGGCGCGCGTAATTTTAACTTCGTAGCCGCGCACTAATTTGCCCAAATCAACAAGAGAGCCCGCCACAAAACCCGAAGATAAATCAAAAGTCTGCCTTACCGTGGCTTTGCCGACGGTCTCTTCCACTATATCAGGCTCAAGGAGGCCTTCCATAGCGGCTGTTAAATCTTCAAAAAGTTCAAAGATTATGTTGTAGGGGCGTATTTCAATGCCTTCGCGTTCGGCTTCGGCGGCGGCATTTTCCTCGGTATCTACGTTGAAGGATAAAATTACGGCGTCGCTTGCTTTGGCAAGAAGGATATCCGACTCGTTTACATTACCCGCGCCGCTGTGTATGATTTTTACCTGCACTTCCTCGTTAGGCATACGCAAAATCGCGTCTTTTATGGCCTCAATGGAACCTTGCACATCGGCCTTTAAGATGATGGCAAGCTCTTTGATTTTCCTGCCGTCAATATTGCTTTTTAACGTGGTAAGGGAAATATGCTTTTGATGCGCAAGCTTCTCTTCCTTATGGGCGAGTTTGCGTTTTTCGGCTATGTATTTTGCCTCTTTTTCGCTTTGGGTTACAAATAAAGTGTCGCCTACTAAAGGAGGCTCGCCGCTGATGCCCAAAATTTCCGCGGGCACGGAAGGCCCCGCAGAGGGCAGCCTTTTGCCGTGCTCGTCAATAAGCGCGCGTATTTTACCGAAAGCGCTGCCGACGATAAAAGGATCCCCGACGTTTATGGTGCCCTTTTGTACAAGCACAGTTGCCACAACGCCGCGCTTATTGTCGCGTTTGCTTTCCAAAATAACGCCGACGCCGCGCTTTGAAGGGTTGGCTTTAAGTTCCATCATTTCCGCTTGAAGGGAAATCATCTCAAGAAGTTTATCTATGTTAATCCTCTTTTTTGCGGAAATCTCAACAAAAATAGTGCTGCCTTGCCATTCCTCAGGCACAAGACCGCGCGCGGCTAAATCCTGCTTAACTCTGTCGGGATTTGCGCCGGGCAGGTCAATTTTATTTACCGCCACTATTATCGGCGCGCCGGCGCTTTGCGCGTGGTTAATAGCCTCAACAGTCTGCGGCATAATGCCGTCTGTGGCGGATACTACCAAAATAACAATATCGGTAGCCTGCGCTCCGCGCGCGCGCATAGCCGTAAAAGCTTCGTGTCCCGGGGTATCAAGAAATGAAATCATACCGCGCGGGGTTTTAACCCTGTAGGCGCCGATATGCTGCGTTATGGCGCCAAACTCGCCTGCGACAACGTTAGAATGGCGTATTGCGTCCAAAAGACTTGTCTTGCCGTGGTCCACGTGGCCCATAATAGTTACAACGGGCGCGCGCGGCTTTAGGTCCTCGGGGCGGTCATGCTCTTCCTCTTGAGTGATTTTATCTTCTGCAAACTCGTGCACCAATTGCGCCTTAAAGCCGCATTCGGCTACCACAAGTTCTATAATATCCTGCTCAAGCCTTTGGTTAATAGTGGCGAAAATGCCCATGCCCATAAGCTTCTTGATGAAATCGTTTATCTTGATATTCATCTTCTCGGCAAGTTCTTTAACGGTCGGCTGGCCTAAAATTTTAATTATCTTATCTTCTTTGGGTGTTTCCTTGGGCGCTTCCTTAACAAACGACGCCGAAGCGGCCTGAGGTTTGGAAAAGGTCTTTTGCTCAAAAGGTTTCTCGGCTGGCTTTGGGGCCTCGGCCTGAGGCTGCTGCGAAACAAAATGTTTTGCTTCAGCGGGCTTTGCCACCTCAGCAGGTTTTTGCACAGGCTTTGGCTGGGCGGAAGCGGGAGTCGCTGCAAACGTCGCGGGTTTTACCTCCGCGGGAACGGCCGTTTCCTGTTTAATAACAGGCTTTTGCGCTTCGGCGGGTTTTAGGACAGTTTCCTGCGTCTTTTTTGCGGTAACTTTTTTTGCCGTTTCTTTTTTAACGGTCGGTTTTTTAACCGAGGGTTTTTTGACCGCCGGTTTTTTTACGGCGGGTTTAGCGGTTGTTTTTTTGGCCGCGGGTTTTTTAGCCGTCGGTTTTTTTGCCGCCGGTTTTGCCGAAGAAGTCTTTTTTATCTTATCGTCTTCCTTACTTGTTTTCTTGGTTGTCGTCATCAATTACCTCCTGCGGCTGCCCGTCTTGTTCTTCAGTTTCCTGCCCGACAGCTTCCTGTTTTTGGGCAAGATATTTCTTTGCGCCTTCAATTATCTTCTCGGCTGTTTTGGGGCCTACGCCCTGTAAAGTTGAAAGATGTTCAGAAGTAAGGCTGGCAAGTTTTTCTGCCGTTGTAAAGCCGGCTTTTACAAGCAGCTCGGCAAGTTTGGGGCCTATGCCTTCAATGTCAGAGAGGCTGTCCTGCATCTGCTGGGCGTTCTGCTGGCCTTCCTGATTCTTTTGGGTTTCGCTCTTTACTTCCAATTCCCACCCGCTGACTTTGGAGGCAAGTTTAATATTCTGCCAGTCCCTTCCGACGGCTATGGCAAGCTGATCGTCGGGCACTATGACAAGGGCCTGTTTATTTTCCATGCTTAAAATCTTGACAAAAAGAACTTTCGCCGGCGAAAGCGCGTTTGCGATGGTGGTCGCAATATCATCACTGTAGTTGATGAGGTCAATTTTTTCTCCGCTGAGTTCGTTTGTAACGGCGCGGATTCTTATGCCGCGCATACCCACGCAAGTGCCTATGGGGTCAACCTTATTATCGTTGCTCTTGACCACCACCTTGGCCCTAAATCCCGCGTCGCGGAAAATGCCTTTAATTTCAATAATGCCGTCGGCAAGTTCGGGGATTTCAACTTTCATAAGTTCTTTAAGCAGCTCCGGGCTTGTGCGCGAGAGCATTATGTAAGGCCCCCTTTGCCCTTTGTCCATCTTGAAAGCGGCCGATTTGTAGCGGCCCATAACGGGGTCGTCCTGCACTTCAATAAAATCGTTCTGGGAAAGCACTTTTGTTATTATGGCCTTAACCCTGCTGCCGTGCGCGTAGCGCTCTTTGCGGATTTGCTCGCAATAGGGCAAAATGGCTTCGGCCTTGCCGAGGTCAACGATGATATCCCTGTCGGAAAATCTGCGCACAAGCCCTGTTACAACCTCGCCCTCTCTGGGCTTAAATTCTTTATAAAGGTTGTCGCGCTCAATGCCGCGCACTTTTTGTATTAAAACCTGCTTTGCAATCTGCGCCGCTATGCGGGAGAAATCTTCCACATTCAAAACGCGCGTTATTTCCTTGCCGAGCTTAGCTTTAGAGTCAAAAACTTTTGCTTCTTCAAGCGTAATTTCAGTCTCGGGATTGGTAACGTTATCGGTAACAAGAAGGGTTTGGTAAGCTTCAATTGTGCCCTCCTCGGGGTTTATTTTCGCCGATAAAAGCGATGTCTTGCCCAAATGCTTCCTGAGGGCGGAAATAAGCGCGTCTTCTATGGTTTTTATCGTATCCTCGCGCTTAATATTTTTTTCTCTCTCAAGGCTTTCAAGGGCCATAAGTAAATCTTTGCTTTGCATTTTTGTTTCTCCTGTAGTGCTTATGTAAATTGATGCTGCTTTGCCCGCTTTTGCGGCGCACATTTAGAATTCCGTTACGGGATCTAAGTGAGCTTTTTTTATTGCGTCGTAAACGAAAGTGTATTTATTTGTGCCGTCGCTTAGGACTATTTGATTGTCGTCTGCACTTTCAATGAGGCCAGTAAAAACGCCCCTGTTGTCAATGGGCTCTTTTAAGAATATTTTTGCCCTCTCGCCCGTAAACTTTTTGAAATGCGCAGGCTTTTTTAACATGCGCTTTAAGCCCGGGGAGGATACTTCCAAAATATACGCGCCGTTAACAAGATTTTCCATCTGCAAAACGGCGTCAATTTTATCGGTAAGAATTTC
>CAZNCX010000074.1:0-6062 GCA_964571655.1 uncultured Elusimicrobium sp.
AGGCTACGACGTAACTTAAGAGTTTTTCCATCGTAAAATGGCAAATAATTATTAAAAAGTAATTTTACCGCGAAGACGAATCCCGCCGAAGTTTTAACGAAGGCGGATAACTGTTTTAGATAAATTTAGGCGATGAAATATGTTTATATCTTAAAAAGCGTTTCGGTATCCGACAAGTATTATATCGGCATTACTACGGATTTGAAGAGAAGGATACGGGAGCATAACTCTAAAAGTAAAAGATACACCCAAAATTTCCAACCTTGGATTTTGGAGTGTTATTTTGCTTTTAGCAATTTTTCAAAAGCTAATAAATTTGAGAAGTATCTAAAAACAGCTTCAGGAAGGGCTTTTTGTAAAAGGCATCTTTGAAATCATTGCAAAATTCCTCCTAATGCCGGATAGAATTTTATTAGCTTCCTAAAAAGAACATTTTGATTAAAAAATTTATTTGCTGCCGATTTTATTGCCAAGAAAAATCAAACGGAAGTTTTACCTTCAAGATAAGAAAGCGTTTTTTGCCAAATATTTTCAATTTCAGTCTTTAATTTTTCATTGCCGTAATTGACAAGCGGAACTGCGTTTGCAACAGCTTTATTAACGTCGTTTGAAAAAGATACGCGGCCAAGACAGGGTATTTTTTCTTTAAGGCAAAAATCTTCTATCAAAAAAGTATTCTCTTTATTTATATCCCACTTATTTATGATAACCGCGCAAGGCGCGCCCAAAAGCAAAGCCGTTTCAAACGCGCGCTTCATATCGTAGATGGCAGAAAGCGTCGGCTCGCAGACTATAACGGCCAAATCGGCCGAGGCTAAAGAAGCCGTAACGGGGCACCCTATTCCGGGCGGCCCGTCGGCAATTACAAAGGCTGCGTTACTTTCCTTGGCGATTTTGAGGGCTTCCTGCTTTATTCTGCTTACAAGTTTGCCGGAGTTTTCCTCTCCGGCGTCAAGGCGGGCGTGCACAAAAGGGCCGTAAGGCGTTTGAGATATAAACCATTGCCCGCAAAATCTTTTTTCCATGGAAATCGCTTTTTGCGGGCAAAGCCGCGCGCAGAGGCCGCAGCCTTCGCAGTCAAATTTATTTATTTTTAAGTCTTCGGTTATCGCGCCGAAGCGGCAATTTTCCAAGCATTTTTTGCAGCCGCGGCATTTATCGGTGTCAATTACGGCGTACTGCCCGCCGTAAAAATCCTGCGTTTGCAGCATCTGCGGACTTAAGAGAAGATGCATATTTGAAGCGTCAACATCGCAGTCTATAATAACGGGCTTTTTTGCCAAAACGCAAAAGGAGGCGGCTATGGTAGTTTTGCCTGTTCCGCCCTTGCCGCTTATAATTACGATATGTTTCATTATTTAAGCCTCTTACTTAAAATTTATTTATAGACTTTTGCCGCAAAGTTCGGCGCATTTTTGAGCCGTTTCCAAAAAAATATTCTTATATTTTTGCTCTTTGGCGATAATTTCCCCTCGGGAATATTTCTTTGCAATATCCATATCAAAGCCCAAAGAGCCTACAATCTCTATATTCTCGCGGCGGCAGTAACTTTCTATCTTGTGGGAAGAAGCGTCGGCCCTGTTAATAAAAACTCCGTGCTTAACGCCGAGTTTTTGGACTGTTTCAACAGCCAGCTTTAAGTCGTTAAGGCCAAAAGGCGAAGGCTCGGTAACAAGCAAACAAAAATCGCTTCCCCCTACAGCCGCCACCATAGGGCAGGAAGTGCCTGGCGGGCAGTCTAAAATCACCGTTTTATTTTTATCAATATTTTTTTTAAGCTCTTTTATCAAAAAAGCCGTTTTAACGTCGCCTATCTTAAGTTTCGCCGCATGATAATTTATGCCGCCGCTGCGGCCGCTTTCTATTACGCCGATTTCTTTTTTATCTTCGCTTATAGCTTTTTGCGGGCAGAACACCGCGCACGCCCCGCAGCCGTGGCATAAATTATCAAGCAGTAAAACAGCGCCGTCGGCTTCCGTTTGCTTAAACACGTTTATTGCGCCGAAGGCGCAAACCTCCGCACACAGGGAGCAGAAATTGCATTTGCTCTTATCTATTTTCGGCACAAGGGTGTAGACTTTTTTTACGGTTTCTATCTTCGGTTTAAGGAAGATATGGGCATCGGGCTCTTCCACATCGCAGTCTATAAATTGCACACTGCCTAAAGCCGCGGCGATATTTACCGCCGCAGTGGTCTTGCCCGTGCCGCCCTTGCCGCTTGCTATTGAAAGTATCATCAAATTTCCCGCGTGTTATCTAAAGTCTAAAGCAGACGGTGCATTGCTTTCTGTCCGTACTCGTCAATTGCCTCTTTAACCGTTTGCGAGGAAGAAATCCCCGTCACCGCAGTTATTTTTGCCGCGTCCAGCGCGCCTTGCGCATTTGGCCCCACCGCGCCGGTCAGCAGCACTACGGCGCCGTGTTTTGCAATCTGCCTTACGGCGTTTGGCCCCGCGCCGCCCTGTAAAGATTGGGCTTCGTTTTTAATCACTTCAAATTTAAGGCTCTCGCTTTCCACGATGATAAAATAGGGCGCGCGCCCAAACCTTTCGCTTACGGGCGAATCCAAAGTTTCGCCCATAGAAGATACCGCTATTTTCATTTTCTCCTCCCGTTTTGCCGCCGTTTTAATGGCAACCGTCATGTCCGTGTTCGTTACCGTTGTGTCCGTGTTCGGCGCAGGGGGCAATGCCTGTAAGTTTATTTTGGGCAACCTGCTCAAGTGCGTCTTTTACTTTGCCGCCAAAACCGAATATTTTTACACCGGCCGCGCCTAATTTCTGCTGCGCGCCAAGACCCATCCCGCCGGAAATTACCGCCTCAATGCCGTATTTAAGCGCTTCGTCAACGGCAAGGCAGCCGCCCCCGCCGTGGCTGGCTTTGTTTACTACGGTGCGGACGTTTTCTATCTTCCCGTCTTTAACATCAGCTATAAGAAAATGGGTACAATGCCCAAAATGCGCGCAGACAGCGCTCTCAAGCCCCCCGTCTTCGTTAAGAGTTACAAGTATTTTCATAAACATCTCCTTTTTTATAATATTCCGCGCTTTTGACGCATTATATCTAGAATCGGCCTCTAAAGCCGCGGCCCGCGCCGCGCCCGAGACCAGGGCCAATGCCAAAGGGCCTTCTAAAAAACCTAAAACACCTGCCCCAAAAAGTGCTTGCACCTAGCCCGCGCCCGCAGCCTAAAGGGCCTGTTCCAAACGGGCCCGTTCCGTCTCCTCTTGGCATAATAACCTCCCTTTAATCTTTAATATAGATAATGATTATCAATAAAAAGCAAAAAAATTATTTACACTTATCGCAAAGACCGTAAAATTGTATAAGATGGTTTGTGATTTTGAAGTTATATTTTTTGCTTAAAGCTTTTTCCGTACGTTTTAGAAGTTCGGTTTCTTCGTCTATAAAATCTTTATAGTCAATGATGCGTTTGCACTTTACGCAGACGAGATGATGATGATGCCCCTGGGCCTGCGGATTGGGGGCAAACTCGTATCTTGCGCGGCCGTCGCCGAAGTCAAACCTGTGCACTATGCCGGCTTTTGTTAAAAGTTCCAAAGTTCTGTATACGGTGGCGATGCCTATGGAAGGCTCCTCTTTTTTAAGCTGCAGATAAATTTCCTCCGCGCTCAGATGGCCTTTTGCCGAGGCCATAAAATCAACAATAATTTTGCGCGGCAAAGTGAGACGGCAGGCAAAACCTTTCATACGGTTATGCCAGTTTTCGCAATGCTGATGTTTATGATGCCCGCGCCCTTTCCAACATTCTCTCATATTATTCCTTATATAAGCCTTATATAAGCCGCATAAAGTATATAAGCTGTATAAAGCTAAAGTGGTAAAAATATAAACCGCCGCGGCATAAAATCTAAATCCTGACTTCTCAAGTTTTGGACCTTATTTTTTATTGATATTGATTATCAATAGTTTACAACAAAAGAAATCCCCTTGTCAAGTTATTTTTTGATGCCGCAGTCAAATTAGAAATTAGTGTCTTATTATTCGCACTAATACTTAATTACAATTTTTTGTATATCGTCCCCGCGCTGCTAAAAACGCGCTTGGGCGCACCCTTGGCAAATGGGCTAACTTCGGCAATGTCCAAGCTTCGCTTTCTTCGGTTAAACGGAAGTTTTACAAACTGCCTTTTGCGTTTATTTCATCACAAAGTTTTTGCTGGGCGGCGGTTATCCCAGTGTAGGCAGTACATCTAACTTTAGTGGGTGAAGATGGAATCATTCCCAGATAATATCGTTGTGCAGAAGGTTTTCTTTGAGCCAACGCAAGCCATTGAGTGCTGCTGCCTGTAGGAGAATAAACAAAATATTTAGTTTCTTTACGAAGACCGTTATAATTAGTCCCAGGAATAGTTATATCAAGAGCATCAATATCGTTTACCCCCGCATAAGAACCCGTGGCCATATAATACCTTTGATTTGCCTGCGCAATAACGCGCATATTTTCAACAGCTTCGGCTATTATAGTTTTCTCTGTCGCTTTTCGGTATTGCGGCAAAGCAATAGCCGCTAGTATGGCGATAATTAAAACAACTATAAGGATTTCTATCAATGTAAACCCGTTTTTTATGGCGCGGGCTTTGCTGCATTTACTTTTATCGGATATTTTTTGCATTTTTATCTCCCGTATATCCCCTCCCTATCGGTCGTTGGCAAAACAAAGCGGACTTTAACAAAGCGCAAAAAATACCAATAAAAAAGGCGGCTTAATTATTATGAGTCTTACCACACTCCCATAATAACCGTCGCCCTCTCTAGCCCTAAAAAGGGTAGGGATAAAACAAACGATTATTTTTCGGAGTGGTAAGAAACCCAAGACTTTTGGGTTACTCCGCGTTTTTAGAGCGCGGGTCCAAAGAATAATCCAGCTATTTCTCAAATTGTAACATCAACTGCTTTTTAGAGTATAGCAAAATTTCCAAAGAATGCCGATAAATGTTTTAATTTAGCTTTTTTTAGCTTTTTTAACTTTTTTCGTCGGCTTTTTGGCAGGTTCTTTTGTTTTTTTGCAGCGCGGCTTTTTTTCTTTTTCCTGCGGCTGGAAAAATATCGGGCGGTACTTTTTGGAAACGGGGCCCTTCCTTTCAATCTCGGGGAAATAGATAACCTCGTCGTTACCGTCACCCATACCTTCAAAATGCTCCCTGTTTACCTTGCCGCGGTATTTTGTTATGCGGTTAACAAGCTTTCTTGCCCCTTCGCGCCCCAAAAGACTTTTGAACATTCCCCTCATAGTGCGCGGCCTTAAAGACATAAATTCCGACGCTAATACTTTATAGCTTTCCCGCTTTGCGGTCCTCTTGGGGTTATTTGGATAATATTTTGTTAAGGTTATATAACCGTCTTTTTGAACTTCGCCTATCAAACTGTATACTTCCCTGCGTGAAGGTTTTTTGTCTTCTGGTAAATCAAAGTCCGCCATAATCGTTACCTCCATAATATTAGTTAGTATGTACTAATAAAGTAATTATATAATAGAAACGGCTTTTTTGTATAGCCTTTTTTAGTTTTTATTTTCGTAACTGCCGCTGCATTGGCCTTTTGGGAAAGCCCTTTTACAGATTTTATTTTTATTTTATTGTAGCAAATAAACGGCGGGGAGTATATTTATTAAAGTTTTTTTGTCGCTATAAATTTGCTAAAATAAATAAAGAAAGTAAATCAGGCCCGCACGGGGATTAGATTATTTGGACCGCCCCGCATTACCGCGCCGCGGCAAAAGCTTTGATTTATAGGATTTTTTAGAATTTATTTGTAAAGTTTATTTATTTGTAAAATTTTTAGAAGATTTACCGAAAGCTTTTTTAGAAGATTATTTAGGATTTTTTTATCAGATTTGCTGGAAGGTTTTAGGAATTTTTTTAGAAGTTTTTTAGGAATTTTTAGAAGTTTTTTTATAAGAATTTTTACGCGCCTATAGCTCAATGGATAGAGCACTAGTCTTCGGAGCTAGGGATACAAGTTCGATTCCTGTTAGGCGCATTTTAGTTTTATCGTCGTGGCTACGACGTTAAATTTGCCTTAAAATAAAAAATTCCTCCG
>CAZNCX010000075.1:0-5979 GCA_964571655.1 uncultured Elusimicrobium sp.
ACCGCTTAAAAAGAAGTAACGCTTTATGGCTTATGCGTTTATATTAAGCTAAAATATATTAAGGGGAACGCTTTTGGCGAGGGGCCCGCCCCGCCGAAACAGAAATAAACCGATGGATAAACAATCTCTTGAAATAATTTTAATTACCTACAACAGAAAACATTTTCTAAAGAAAACTTTAGACTGTCTTCTTGACCAAAAATCACCCGTAAAAGATTTAAGCATAACCGTTCTTGACAACTGCTGCGACGACGGCAGCAATGAACTTATAGAAGAATATACCGCTAAATTTCCCAACGTAAAGCACATAAGGCACGCAAAAAACATCGGCGGCAACGCCAATATAGCGCGCGCTTTTGAGACGGCGCAAAAAAAATATTTCTGGGTTATAGCCGATGACGATACTTATGACTTTTCCGCCTGGGACGAGGTGGAAAAAGCCGTAAACGAAGATTACGATTTAATTATAGTCAATCACGAGGGCATACAAAACCGCAAGGTGCCCCAGCAACTGCAGAGGAGGGTTACTTTTCTTTCCGCCTGTATACACAAAACCGCTTTTATAGACAGTTTTACGATTCTTAATATCTATGACAACATACACAACTGGTTTCCGCATCTGGCGGCCGTTTACGCGGTTGTAAACAAGGGCGGCAGCGTATATAACGTCTCAAAAAATATAGTGCTGGGGCGAAACAGCAATAAAAATTCTGACGGTTATAATTTGGAAAATAAACTAAATCCCGCGCAGGCAAATATGTTCTTTGAAGTCGGTTACCTCTCAAGTCTTGAGATGATTAAAGATAAAAAACTGCGCGCTCTTGCGGTTGAAAATTATGCTTTAGGCCAATCTTTTTTCAGCGCGATTTTTGATAATTTTAAGAAAAATTTTGTCTATCTGCACGCTTACCCCAAAAATTTCACCGCGCCTTATTCGTCGTTTAATTTGTCCCAAAAAATACGCTACATAGCCGCAATTTTATTAAGCGGCCTTTCTTATATACTAAAATACCCCAAATACGCTTTGAGAAAAAAGATGATGGAAAAGTATACGAAAAATAAAAATGACAAACCCTAAAATATCCATAATAATACCCGCCTATAACGTGGAAAAATATCTGCCCGCAAGCCTTGAAAGCGCAGCCCGCCAGACATTAAAAGATATTGAAGTCCTTATAATAAACAACAACTCTTCCGACGGAACCGAAAAAATTATCGGGCAATACTTAAAAAAATATCCTAATTTTTATCTCTATAACCTAAAAAGCGGCGGCGACGGAGGCGCGCGAAACGAAGGCCTTAAACACGCAAAAGGGCAATATATCTGCTTTCTTGACGCAGACGATTGGATTTCCCCTCAAACCTGCCAAAGACTTTATGAAACCGCAAAATTGTGGGACGCCGATGTGGCGGGCTGCACTTATTATGCGGTTTCCCAAGACGGCAAGACGATTAAATCCCACAGCAATATGGAAGAAAAAGCCTTTGTGACCGACGCTCTCAAAGACGGGCGCAAAGCTATGCTCTTAAAAGCGCTTTCCATAGGCTGCGTGTGGCGCAGGATAACAAAAAGAGAACTTTTCATAAAAAACGCTCTGTTTTTCCCCGAGAATATTTTTTTTGAAGATGTGGCGCACACCGCAACCTCTTTCCTGCTTGCAAACCGCTACGTGCAGATACAGGAACCTCTTTTTTATTATCGCTACGTGCCCACTTCAATAAGCAACACAAAACAAAAACAGTATCAAAAAAGTATGTTCCTTACTTTTGCAGAGATGCGCCAAACCCTTAAAAAAGCCGGCGTATACGACGATATAGAAGAGCCTTTTGAGTATTACCTTGCCATAATGTTCTGCGGCGGAGAGGATTACGGCAACGCGGCTTTATGCAAGATGGAAAGGCAATATTTAATTGACTGGTTTGGCGCGGCAAGAGATTTTTATGCAAGTTTCCCTTCTGATATTTTTAGGAAACGCAACAAAGTATTCCGCCTGAAATTCTTTTTTATGCAAACCGCTTTAAGACATAATTGGTATGCAATGCCAAAAATTATGCGCGGCCCGATAAATGTATTTACCCATATATATCTTCCGTTTACCTGCGCTTTTTGGCAAAAAATATTTAAGCGTCTTACCGTCAAACTCTTTGGACGGCGCAAACCGAAAAAAGATTTTGATTTTTCAAACGTATCCTCCGTACTGATACGGCCCATAGGATACGGCCTTGGCGACGGCATTATTTTAACCTCCGCCCTGCGCAGCCTTAAAACCGCTTATCCGAATATAAAAATCGGGGTGTTCGTAAATGAAAGGAACAGGAAAGTTTTTGAAGGCAGTAAAGACGTTGACGTTCTTTTTCCTTTAACGTTTGCCGCCTGCTTAAAACAACGTAAAAAATGGCAGTTGTTTTTGGACTGGCGTCCCAATTTTGTCACAAAAAACATTATCCTTGATTATATTTTAAGCCCGCAGTTTATAATCTCTTTCCACAAAGAGGAAAAAAAATATTACACGGCCGACAATGTTAAAAACTACGATCTCTACTGCCCAAATATCGCCCGCGCGCATCTAAATAACTATTTATCTTTAACGCCGCTTAAAGCCTTCCTGCCCGAGCAAGAGCCGCGCTATTTCATACAAACAAACCCAAAGGAAGATAAATTTGCGCAGTCTTGCTGGCGGCAAAATAAAATCAAAGTTTTGCTTGCCCCCTGCGGTTCGGACCGTAAAATAAACGTTAAGGATTTGGGCGAAATATGCGAAAATCTGCAAAAAGCAAACGAAGCAAAGCTTGATTTTATTTTGCTGGACGGCCCCGCGGCCCCGATGTATTTTAAGAAACTGCAATCGGCGGGATTACCGCTAAGGCTTGCTCCCGCATTAGAAACGGGAGAGTTCTTTGCTTTGGTAAAAAGCGCCGATTTAGTTTTATGCGCCGACAGCGCCGCAGTACATCTGGCCGGCGCTTTTGGCAATTTCGTTGTAGCGGCCTATGCAAATTTCCCGTATCAGCCTGTTTTTGCCCCGCTTAAAAATGGACGCGGCGCGGCGGTGATATCAAAAATATCTTCGGCAGACAGCAGGGGAATAGACGGTTTTGACATAAAAGATTTTACCGCCAAAGCGCAGGGTTTTATTGATTTACTCTCATAATTTAATGCTATAATTTTAGGACAAGCTTTGTTCTGCGTTTTTTATTTGGAGGCTTATGGCAAATACAAAACATATAAAGTTTATCAACACGCTTGTCGGAAAAGCAAAGAGAGTTATGCAAAATTCTTACAGCCCGTATTCCAAATATAAAGTGGGGGCTGTCGTCGTCGGGGAAAGCGGCAAAATATATAAGGGCACAAATATTGAAAACGCTTCCTTCGGGCTTACCGTCTGCGCGGAGCGCAATGCTATTTTCTCCGCAATTTCAAACGGGGAAAAATCAATTAAAATGCTTGTTTTGGCAAGCCAGCCTACAAGCATACAGCAGCTAAATTCCCCCTGCGGGGCCTGCCTTCAGGTTATGGCGGAATTTGCTTCGCTTGATATGCCCATTTATATAGCCGACTTTATGGAAGGCAAGGTGGAACGTCTTACGGAAAAGAAGTTAAGGGATTTCCTGCCGTTTGCGTTTACGCCCAAAAGCTTTATAAAGTAATCATTTGAAACAATAAAAAAGGCTGAAACGTCTGCTAGAATTTTTTGGAAGCAAGCAGGCTTTCGGCCTTTTCTCTGCCCCAATTATTGGCCTGCGCGGCCGAAGTAAGGGATACGGGTTTTTCGTCGTCTTTATGTTCGTCAATTACCGCGCTGATAAGTTTGGGTATTTGCGTGAAAGTAATTTTACCGTTTAAGAAAGCGTTTACGGCCACTTCGTCTGCCGCGCTTAAAACGGCGGGATAAGTACCGCCGCGTTTTGCCGCATCAAGGGCAAGGCGCAGACAGGGCATTTTATCCAAAGCGGGCTCGCTAAATTCCAACTTTGACATTTCCTCTATGGAAAGATGCTTTACGGGCGAAGGCAGCCTTTTGGGATAGGTAATTGCATATTGTATCGGCAGGCGCATGTCGGGGTTTGAGAACTGGGCCAAAATACTGCCGTCGTGATATTCCACGGCGGAATGTACTATGGACTGCGGGTGTATGACTATTTTTATTTTCTCAAGCGGCAGATTAAAGAGATGCATTATTTCAATTGTCTCAAAGCCTTTATTCATCAAAGTAGCGGAATCCACCGTAATCTTCTTACCCATATGCCAGCGCGGGTGCGCAAGCGCCTGCTGCGGCGTAACGTCGTCTAAAGAACCTTTGTGTTTAAGAAACGGGCCGCCGCTTGCGGTAAGCAAAACGCGTTCAATTTCTCGCGCGGCTTTGAAATAGGATTTGCTGTCTGCGTTTTCAAGCGACTGGAAGACGGCCGAAGGCTCCGAGTCAACGGGTATTATGGTTGCATTCCAGCGGCGGCATTCGTCCATAATTGCGCGTCCGGCCATAACAATGGGCTCTTTATTTGCAAGGGCTATAGTCTTGCCCGCCTTAATTGCGCTTATAAGCGGCACAAAGCCCACCGCGCCGACAAGGCCGTTGATAATCAAATCGGCCTCGGGCAAAATGGACAGAAATATAAGCGGCTCTATGCCGGGCCCGAGCAGCTTTGTGTGAGGGGGAATTTTACCTTTTACTCTTTCAAAACTTTCCGCATCGGTTACGACGGCCACGCTCGGCCTAAATGTTTTTATCTGGGTTAAAAAAAGCTCCGTATTTTTATTTGCGCTTAAAGCCAAAACGCGGTAATCTGCGCCGAGCCCCGCTATAACGTCAAGCGCGGATACGCCTATGGAACCGGTGGAGCCCAATATAACAATATTTTTCATATCACTTTATAATAAGCAAAAGCACATAGTAAATTACGGGCGCGCTAAGCAGAAAAGAATCAAACCTGTCCAAAATGCCGCCGTGCCCGGGTAGAATATTTGAGGAGTCTTTGACCCCAGAACTTCTTTTTATAAGAGATTCCGCCAAATCCGAAACAATGCCGATAACGCTTATCAAAACGCCTAAAATCAAAGCCTGCGTAAAAGTAATATACCAAGGGAAAAATAAGTTCCAGCAGAGCAAGGCCGCACCTGTGCCGAAGATAACGCCGCCTATTGCGCCTTCCCACGTTTTCTTAGGGCTGACTTGTTTGTTAAGGGCCGTCCTGCCCAAGAACCTGCCGACGAAGTACGCGGCCGTATCGGACGTCCAAACGGTGAAGAATATTATGTAAACGAAGTATTCCCCGTAAGGGCCCATCAGGCGGATATTTATAAGGTGGGCCAAGGACCACGGTATTAAAATCACGCCCAAAAAAGTATTGGCCACACGCTCTATGGAGCGGTTTGGCAAAGCCATCTCAAGGAAGAAAATGCCGCATAAAGTAAGTGCGATAAAAAACCCGCTTATGTTGCAAAGCCCGCAGTCCGCCGAGGAGGAAGCCGATAAAGGCGCGGCAAGCGCGCCCAAAGTTATCAGCGCGCCGAAGATTATCAGGCCGCTCCTGCTCACAGGTTTTTTTGCGGTTAGCAAAATCAGACCATACTCGTAAAGACAAAGTATGATGACGGCAACGATAAATGCCATAAAGAAAACGCCGCCGTAGTGGATTGCGGCAATGACCAGCGGGATACCCGCCAGCGCGGTTAATATTCTGGGAAGAAGCATAGATACATTGTAGCAATTTATGGCAATTAGCGTTCTTTTTGGCTGTGCGCGCCAACGGCGCGCCATACGCGAGATAAGCTAATACTCAAATTCCAAACTTCGTTTTTCCCAGTTAAACGGCAGAAACACGACAACAGCATTTTGTGTTAACGGAAGATATGTCGGGCGCACAGTTTTCCATATTTGGAGGAAAATTTACATTCGCGCCCAAAGCGCGCTGGCCGTATGTGTTAGAGTGCGCGCCGTTGACATAGCCGTTCGTCAAACGCTCGTTTGTGATAAGCTG
>CAZNCX010000076.1:0-5968 GCA_964571655.1 uncultured Elusimicrobium sp.
CGGGCGTTCCACGAACGGCTATGTCAACGGCAAGCTCTCTAATACGTATGGCACGCGCGTCTTCGCCGCGCGTTTTTGCCGTTATCAATTAGCGCCGTCTTTGCGCGAGGCGACGAACGGTCGTTTTGTGAGGAGCGCTCGGAAGCAATCTTCCAATCTTGTAGTTATCGCGTCTTCGCCGCGCAGTCTTCATTTACTTATAATTAAATTTTTTATAAACTTTAGCTATAGAAGTTTAGGGGAACATATGAAAAAGGGTTTTACTTTAATTGAGATGTTAATTGTCGTCTTAATAATCGGCATACTTGCCGCTATTGCTCTGCCGCAGTATCAGATGAGCGTTATGAAAACCAGATATACCAACCTTATGGATATCACCAAAGCGCTTGCCGAGGCGGAAGAAAGATATTATCTTGCCACAGGTTTTTATACCGTTGATTTTAATTCTTTAGACGTTTCGGTAAAAGGCGTTAAAGAAGGCACAAAGGTTTTTCTTTTAGATGATAAAGATAATATTTGGTGCTATATTGGTTCTCTCTATTATCTTGCCTGCTCAAACACAAGTTCCATAAATAACAGCTATGCCATATATTTTAGAAAAGGCTCAAACCCCTCCGCAGGAACAAAATGCTTCTCTTACGGCGCGGCAGATGATAAATACGCTAAGCTTTGCAATAAAATGACGGGCGTAACGGTAACAAGCATTACCGGCTGTCCTGTAAGCAGCAGGGGCGGATCTTCCAATTGTTATTGGGCAACTTTTCAATAATTTCAGCAGACAATTTTTAAGCGGAGTTTTTAGAAATTACAACGCTGCGTTCGTTTGCACGGACGCGGCGTTGTTCGTTGAAACCGTTGTGGAAGAACTTGCGGCCGTTGAAGTAGTCAAAACAGTTGAAGCCGTCAACGCCGCCGGGGTTGTTAAAACCGTTGAAGTTGAAACGACGGGCGCTTGCGCCGAAGGCGCCGCGGGCGCAGCTTCCGCCGTTTGCGTTGAAGGCGTTGCGGCAAGAGAGTCTGCCGTTACGGCCAAAGGCACCGCCCCTGTCGGCGGCAGAGCGGCCGTCACGGGTTTTGCGCTTATTATTTGTATGTCGTCTTTTATCAGAGGGAAAAGCGTTGAAATCAAATCCGAAATTTTGGCGTAATTATTTCTTGCCTGTATAAAAAAATCTTTTTCCTGCGGGGAATTTTGCACTTTAAGCAAAGCGATTTCGTAATTCTCTTTTGCCGAAACATAAGCCTGAAGCAAAATATTTTTTTTAATCGTATCTTGCCAGAGAAAAGCGTTTTCGGGCGCGACGCTCTGGGTTTTTAAGAGGGCGTCGGCCTGCTCGTCCAAAGCTTTAAGGGCGTCTTCTGTGGAGGGCTCTTTACTTAGGTCAAGCGAAGTCTGCGGCGCCTGCAGGGACACTATGTCCTGCGCCTCCAGATTTTGCTGCGGCATAAGCACGTTACCCGTTAGAACACCTGCTATAAATACCGTTAAAATAAGTAAAATTCTTGAAAATACGGTTAAAACTTTTCCCATAAATTTAGTATATCAAAATTATCTATAATATTGGTATGAGAGATAAAGACTTATCTTTTGAAAGAAGCGGCAAGGCAAATAAAGTTACCTTAATTTGTCTTATTGGCAACATTATTTTGACTTTGCTTAAACTTCTGACAGGTTTTTTATTTGCCAGCTCGGCCCTGGTGGCAGACGGCGTGCATTCCCTCTCCGATTTAATTACCGATATAATCGTTATTGTGGGCGTTTACTTCGGCAGTAAGCCCGCCGACGAAGATCACCCCTACGGACACGGACGCATAGAAACGTTTGCGGCTTTTGCGGTGGCTCTGTTTTTATTTGCGGCCGCAGGCGGCATTTTTATAAGCGGATTAAAAGCGATTTTGCACGCGGCCGCAGGCGGGATATTGCCCGCGCCGGGGTTTGCTGCTCTTTTAGTGGCGCTGCTTTCGGTTTTCGTCAAGGAATGGATGTACCGCTATACCGTCAAAGTCGGGAGGGAAATTGACAGCGCCCTTGTAATTTCCAACGCATGGCATCACAGGAGCGACGCTTTTTCCTCCGTGGCGGCTTTGCTGGGTATCGGCGGGGCGTTTTTGCTCGGCGGCAAATGGGCGATTTTAGATCCGCTGGCTGCGGTAATAGTAAGCATATTTATTTTTGCCGTAGGATACGGCATTGCGGCCGACTCCGTGTCCGAGATGGCCGATACTTCCATACCTGCAAAAGAACTTGAGAATATAAAAAATTTATGCCTCGGCGTTGAGGGCGTTTTTGCGCCGCACGCGGTAAAAGCGCGCAAGATAGGTTTTCGCACTTCCATTGAAGTTCATGTTTATATGGATAAGGATTTAAGCCTTAAAGCTGCCCACGATAAAACGCGCGATATTGAACACAAGTTAAAAAAACATTTCGGTCGGGAAACTTTTATAATTATCCACCCTGAGCCCAAATAAAAAATCCGCGCGGCGCGGCGCGGTCCAAAATTGCTAAAATAACTTTATGGCCGAAGAACAATTAAATATAACAAGCGCGCAAAACGCGCAAAATGCGCAGAACGCGCCGCTGCAAAACCTGACTTCTTTTAAGAGCGGTTTTGCGGTCATTGCCGGTCTTGCAAACGCGGGCAAGAGCACTCTTTTGAATAAATTTGCGGGGGTGGATTTATCCCCCGTTACGCATAAGCCTCAGACGACGCGCCAGAATATCTTAGCTATTTGCGAAGGGGAAAATTATCAGATAATTTACGTTGATACCCCGGGATTTTTGCACGCGGAATATAAATTGCAGCAGATTATGCTTAACTCTATGACTCAGGCGGTAAAAGAAGATGCCGATGTCGTTATCTTCGTCTATGACGCTACCGTTTCCATATCGCGCCATCTGCCGCTTATAAAGAAGCTTAAAGAACTTTTCTGTCCCGTCATTTTGGTAATAAACAAGATAGACCTTATAAAGAGCAAAGACGAGCTTATAAAAATAACTAAAATGCTCTCCGGCGAGCTTGAGGTAAAAAAAGCCTTTTTCCTCAACGCAAAAGCGGGCAAAGGCGTAAAAGAACTGCAAAAAGCCGTGGCGGAATATATACCGTTTTGCGCGCCCTATTTTCCCAAGGGCCAGCTTACCGACCGTTGGGAAAGATTTTATATAGCTGAATTTATAAGGGAGCAGATTTTTTTGCTTTATTCTCAGGAGATACCTTACAGCGCCTGCGTTGAAGTAAAGGAATTTAAGACGCTGCCCGAAGGCAAAAGCTATATCCGCGCCGTCGTGCGCGTTGAGAGGGACAGCCAAAAAGCCGTAATAATCGGCGCGGGCGGCAGGGCGATAGCCAAGCTAAGGCAGCGTTCCGAGCAGAGGATAAACGAATTTCTTAAACAAAAATACCGCCTTGAGCTGCATGTTGAAACCGCGCCCGACTGGCGAAGAGACGATAAATGCCTCAGGCAGTTTGGATACCTCAATTAGCCGTTGGGAATTTTAACTTATGACAGAAGATAAAATTAAAGCGCTGGTTGATTTGATAAATAAAGAGCCTAAGGCGCGTCTGCAGGAAGAGCTTGTTAAAGTTATCAGAAGCAACCCGGGGTTATTTAGCAGATTTCTTGCAAAGCATTATGGTGCGGGCACGCTTTTGCCGCGCTGCGTGCGCGATGCTTTGTCCTGCGTCAAGCGCGAGAATCTTCAAAAGCATTTTGCGTGGTTTTTTGACCGCAGAAATCCGCCGCTTTCAGACGGCATTTTGCTTACGGCCCGCTTTCTTAATCCGCACGGGAAAGATCAGGATTTACTTAAGAATTTCAACGCTCTTAAAGAACATATTTTAGAAGAGATTGAGCCCGCTATGGACACTTTTGGTTACGCGGCCTGTTTTGAGCAGGTGTTTTTTAAGGACTTTAATTTTCAGTTGGAAGCGCTTTGCAGTGATGAGAGAATTTTATCTCTGCCGGATATGATACAACGCCGCAGGGCCACGCCTTTTGGCATGGCCGTGCTCTATTTGCTTTTGGCTCAGGCCGCCGACATTGAGGCTAAAATAATTGATATGGGCGGAAAGCCCGTCGTAGTTTTTGGCGGGGGGGAAGGCATCGGGGAGGAAGTTTACGTTGACATCTCCGCGCGCGGCGCTTTTGTAAGCCAGAGCGAATGCCATATTTATGCGGCCACAAGGGCTGTTAAATGGCAGCCTTCTTTAATGAAGCCGCTTACCTCAAAACAAATAATAAAACGTTTGCTTAATAATTTAGTTTTCATCTACTCAAAAGCGCGAAGCGAAGGCGGGACTTTTACCGCCGCGGATTTGAAATCCGTCCGCGGCGCGCAAAAAGGGCCTCTTTATTATCTGCGCTGCTACCTCAAAAGTTTCAAAGAATAAAGGCCGAAATAGTTTCAAAAAAATTAAATACAGGGGCCCTTATGCTTAAAGAAAATATTTTACAAACGATAGGCAATACGCCTTTAATAAAATTAAATTACGCCTCGGGCGCAAATTTATTTGCCAAGGCCGAAATGTTTAATGCGCAGGGCAGCGTAAAAGACCGCGCCGCTTTATCTATGATAGAGGACGCCTTTAAGCGCGGCGTTCTGGCGCGCGGCGGCGTTATCGTGGAGCCTACCAGCGGCAACACCGGCATAGGGCTTGCTTTTATCGGCGCGCTTAAAGGCTGCAAAATTATCCTGACTATGCCCGAAAATATGAGCGAAGAGAGAAAAAAACTCCTTCGTCTTTTAGGCGCGCAATTGGAGCTTACGCCCGCCGCGCAGGGTATGAGCGGCGCGGTTTTGCGCGCGGAGCAAATTGCGGCTGAGACCAAAGGCGCGTGTTACTTAAATCAATTTTCAAACCCCGCAAATCCGCGCGCGCATTTTGAGCATACTGCCCCTGAAATCTGGCGGGATTTAGACGGCAATATTGACGTTTTTGTTTCAGCCGCGGGCACCTGCGGGACGGTAGTAGGCTGCGGACGGTTTTTCAAAAGCAAAAATCCCGCAATTAAGATAATTGCCGTTGAGCCTGCCTCTTCACCCGTTTTAAGCGGCGGTAAAAGCGGCGCGCATCTTATAGAGGGCATAGGCCCGGGTTTTGTTCCCTCTAATTTTGACGCAAGCGTTATTGACGAAATTATGACCGTTGCCGATAAGGAAGCCCTCTCTTGCGCAAAAGAACTTGCCCAAAGAGAAGGCCTTTTTTGCGGGCCCAGCGCTGGCGCGGCTTACTGCGCCGCGCTAAAACTTGCCGCGCGCCCAGAGTTTAAGGGCCGCAGCATAGTCTTCATTTGCCCCGACGGAGCTTCCCGCTACATTTGACGTTTCGGGCTAACGGCAAATTCAGCTTTATTTGCGCATTTTGACGGCGCAGGCCGCGCGCTTTAGCGCGCGGCCTGCGCCATAAACTTTGCGCGCGCGGCATATTATTATATAATTACTGTATACTCTATTGTAAAAAGCGCGGTAAAAGCGCAAAAAACGCAGGTAATTATATGACAAACACCAACACACCCCCCGCGCAAAAAGCGGGACAAAAACAGCAAAATCAGGATAAGCAGAAAAACAATAAATATTCCGCTACGGTATTATTGCCGCAGACGGCTTTTCCCATGAGGGCGGGTCTGCCTCAAAAAGAGCCTTCTTTACTTAAATTTTGGAACGATTTGCAAATTTACGAAAAGATGCTTGCACGCGCAAGCAAAAAAGAAAAATTTATTCTTGCCGACGGCCCTCCTTATGCCAACGGCCGCATACATATGGGCCACGCGTTCAATAAAGTCTTAAAAGATATTGTGGTAAAATCGCATTTTTTGCTCGGCTATAGCAGTCCTTATATTCCCGGGTGGGACTGCCACGGTTTGCCTATAGAGCAAGCCCTTATAAAAGAGATGAAGATAGATAAAAAAGAGATAAAAGATATCCCTGCCTTCAGAAAGCGCGCTCGGGAATTTGCAGACCATTTTGTCA
>CAZNCX010000077.1:0-5941 GCA_964571655.1 uncultured Elusimicrobium sp.
CAGCTCACTCGCGACGGTGACCAGCGATTGGAGCTTCACCGTCGGAGGTCAGGCGACTGATATGTACAACGTGACCTACGACATCTGGTTCTGCCCCGACGATTCCTGCGGCAGCGGCGGATTCGCCGGGGGAACCGAATTGATGATCTGGTTGGACTACAAGAACGTGCGGGGTTGGCAGAAGAAGCTGGCCACGGTGGATATCGCGGGTCACACCTGGGACGTGTGGCAAGCCACGGCGGGCGGAGGTGCCCAGCAGTGGACCTATCTCGCCTACATGATCGTCTCGCCCATGGTGACCACGGTGTCGAATCTGGACCTCAAGGCCTTCTTCAAGGACGGGATGGCCCGAGGCCTTATCAAGGATTCCTGGTACCTGTATGCCATTCAGGCGGGAACCGAGCTGCGCACGGGCGGAGTGCCCTTTGCCAACAACGGCTTCTCGGTGTCCATCAACGGCGTGACCCCTTCCACCAAACCGGTTACGTCAGCGGGCCCAACCTGCGACGGCGGCATGCCTACAACAAGCATAATATACGGCGCTTGTACCTGCGAAACGGGTTGGAGCGGGGATTCCTGCAATACTGCGCTTGCCTGCTCGGGCACGCCGGTTACTTCTACTCCTTGCAGCACTCTTAACAGCTCTACCTACTGCGGCGGTAATGCCACGCGCACGGCTACCTGCAACCTCACAACGCTGGCGTGGACGTACGGCGGCTGGAACTATACGGAATGTCTTATTCCGCAGACCTGCACGGCCACAAGCTCAACCTGCAGCGGGGTAAATTCATCTTTCTGCTCGGGCACGGCGACGCGCAGCGTAACAAATTCCTGCGGTACTTGCACTTACGGCAATTGGAATACGAGCGGTTGTACCGCTACCCAAAACTGCACGGCAACAAGTGCAACCTGCAGCAGCGTCAACTCGTCTTACTGCTCGGGCACGGCGACGCGCAGCGTAACGGGTACTTGCGGTACCTGCACTTACGGCAGCTGGAATACAGGCAGTTGTATTGCTACACAATCTTGCACGGCAACAAGCGCAACCTGCATCAGTGTGGATCCTTCGCGCTACTGTGCGGGCACGGCTACGCGCAGCGTAACAAATTCCTGCGGTACCTGCGCTTACGGCAGTTATAATACAAGCGGTTGTTCCGTTACCCAGACTTGCACGGAAACCAGCGAAGCTTGCGAATGCTATGGCTCAATGACGCGTACTGTAACGGGCACTTGCGGTACTTGTACATATAGTAATTGGAATTACTCGAACTGTGGAAAACCATATTGCGAGACTCTTGATGGAGAGTATCTTGAGAGGTCACAATATGAGGGAGGTGACGATACCTACTACCATTGTTCCGAATACAGCAGTTCTTATACGAGAGGAGTAGCACATTGTTATCCAAGCTGTTGGGGCGGTAGTTGGTATAACACATCAGAATGTACAGCGAGCAGCGGTCCTGTTTGGACTTTTTACAGTGGGAGTTCTATATCATTAGGTTGCTGGGTTGTTAGTGATTCACTGATGTGTTCTAATCAAGGTATAAATGAGGGTGGTTCATGCTCTCCTCCGCTTGCATTGAATGATACGTGTTATGTTGAAATAGATGGCAGATGTTGGGGAAGAATCTATAGATGTAAATAATTTGTAAAGAAGCGGAAGCAAAATGCGGCGCCCCGCAGTTTGGGGCGCCGCTTTTTTTATGCGTTTGCGGCGGCGCGCTTTTTGTGTTTGCGCTCTTTCAATACCGCTTGCAATAAGTGTAAAAAAGGTATAATAAAAGAAAAGGAGTTTTGCATTCTTATGGAGTTAAGTAAACTTTCCTCGTTAGTAGGCGATTCGCCCACCCTGAAATTAAACGCAAAAACAGCCGCTCTTAAAAAAACGGGGGAGCCTGTCGTCCACCTCGGCGGGGGGGAGCCGGAATATCCGGCCCCGCTCTCTGCTGTTGAGGCCATTATAAATAAGGCGCAAACGCGTAAGCTAAAATATCTGCCCTCGTCGGGTTCCGCGGAACTTAAGGAGGCCGTCTGCTCCTATACAAAACGCGTTTATGGTTACGACGCGCAAAAAGCAAACGTTATCATAAGCAGCGGCGCAAAACAGGCTATTTATAATTTCCTTCTCTGCGTTGTAAACGAAGGCGACGAAGTTATATTTCCCGTGCCTTACTGGGTAAGTTATCCCGATATGGTGCGCCTTGTGCGCGGCGTTCCAGTGCCTGTTATGCCAAAAGAGGGCATTGAGGTTACTTTTGAGGATATAAAAAAACACGTAACCCCCAAAACAAAAGCAATTTTAATTAACAGCCCAAGCAACCCCGCCGGCGTGCTTTACGACGAAGGCTTCCTGAAAAATATTGTGGAGTTTTGCGAAAGCAAAAACATCTGGCTTCTTACCGACGATATTTATCATCAGTTAGTTTTTGACGGGGCAAAAGCGCCCTCGCCTTTTACCTATGCTAAAAACCCCGCCAATATAGTTGCCGTTAACGGCGTTTCAAAAGTATACGGGCTCACGGGCCTGCGCATAGGCTGGGCGGTATCGGCGAACAAAGAACTTATCTCGGCTATGGGGCGCATGCAGGCGCAGACGACCTCGTGTAACAGCGCGCTCTCCGAGGCGGGTGCTTTGGGAGTCCTAAACGGCCCGCAGGACTGCGTTGAAGAATTGCGCTCAACCCTTGAAAAGAACCGCGATTTGCTTTTGGCCGAACTCGGCGATATAAAAGGCTTAAGGCCCTACGCCCCCAAGGGCACTTTTTACTGTTTTACCGACTGCGGGGCTTACAACAAAAACTCCCTTGAGTTTGCAAATTTCTTACTGGAAAAAGCTTTGGTAGCCGTCGTGCCGGGGGTATCGTTCGGTTTGGACGGCTTTGTTAGAATAAGCTACTGCGCCAGCGCGGAAAATATAAAAGAAGGCGTAAGAAGGATACGCTGGGCCTTGGACGGAAGCGCACGCGGGGAACTTAAAATAGGCGATAAAATTATTAAAAAGGAGTGGTAAAGCAAATGAAAAGTATTAATGCTGCTTCCCGCAAGAGCAACTACGGGATTGAAGAAATAGGCCTTAAAACCTCTAAAACCGTATACTGGAATCTAACGACGGAGGAATTGGCCGAAAAAGCGCTCTTGCGCGGCGAAGGCAATTTGACAGAAGGCGGCGCGCTTTGCGTCCAGACCGGCAAGATGACCGGCCGCGCCCCCAACGACAGATTTTTTGTTGAAACCGAAGAAGTAAAGGACACCATTTGGTGGCACAAAGGCAATAAAGGCATCAGCGAAGAGAACTTTGAAAAACTGTTTAGGAAAGCGCAGGCCTACGTTGCCGATAAAGAACTTTTTGTGAGGGACGCCTACGTCGGCTCGGCGGAAGCTTCGCGCCTGTCCGTACGCGTTATAAGCGAACTCGCGTGGCATAACATTTTCGCAAAGAATATGTTTATTGAGCCAAAACCCTCCGAAATCGCAGCGATGAAACCGCAATTTACTGTCGTCTTTCTGCCGGAGTTTTACGCAAACCCCGCCGAAGACGGCACAGCAAGCGAAACGGCGATACTCATTAACTTCAAGAAAAGAATAATTTTAATCGCCGGCAGCGCTTACGCCGGAGAAAGCAAAAAAGCCGTATTTACGGTTATGAACTATTTATTGCCGCTTAAAGGCATTATGACAATGCATTGTTCGGCCAATATCGGCAAGAATAACGACAGCGCTTTATTCTTCGGTCTTTCGGGCACGGGGAAAACCACTTTATCGGCCGACCCCCTGCGCGGACTTATAGGAGATGATGAACACGGCTGGGACGACAGCGGCGTCTTCAACTTTGAAGGCGGCTGCTACGCCAAGGTCATAAAACTTTCCAAAGAAGCCGAGCCGCAGATTTATGCGACGACGCACCGCTTTGGCACTATTCTTGAAAATGTTATTTACGACGCCGATACCCGCACGCTTGATTTGGACAGCCCCGCTATTACGGAAAATACCCGCGCCTCTTACCCGCTTAACTTCATTGACAACGCCGTCGCTTCCGAACGCGGGCCGCATCCCAAAAATATCATTTTCCTGACTTATGACGCTTTTGGCGTTTTGCCGCCCATTGCCAAACTTTCAAAAGAGCAGGCTATGTACCACTTTATAAGCGGTTATACCGCAAAAGTGGCCGGCACAGAGAAGGGCGTAAAAGAGCCGCAGGCTACTTTCAGCACCTGCTTCGGCGGGCCTTTTATGGCTCTGCACCCTTCCAAATACGCAACTTTGCTTAAAGATAAGATGGAAAAATACAATACTTCCTGCTGGCTCGTAAACACCGGCCTTTGCGGCGGCGCTTACGGCACAGGGGTCCGCATCAGCATAAAATATACGCGCGCTTTGCTTAATGCCGCCTTAGACGGCAAACTGGCAAATGTAAAATTTGTAAAAGACGATATTTTCGGCTTTGAAATACCTACCGAGTGTCAGGGAGTTCCTTCGGAAATACTGCAGCCCGCAAACACTTGGAAGGATAAAGACGAATATTATCGGAAATGCAAAGAACTCGCGTCAGCTTTCGTCAAGAACTTTGAGAAGTTTCAAGACGTCTGCTCAAAAGAAATTTTAAGCGCCGCCCCTAAGGCGGAGCAGCTTGTAAAATAAAAAAATTAAAAGAGGGCTTTTACCCCCTCAAAACAAAATAAAAAAAGGAGAAATACTATGGCAAAAGCAAATGCAAAATTTATGGCGCCTTTAACCCCTTCGGCGGAATTGGCAAAGATAACGGGGTCTGCCGCGCTTCCCAGAACGGAAGTAGTAAAAAAATTATGGGCCTATATCAAGAAGAATAATCTTCAGGACAGCGCCGATAAAAGGAAAATCAATGCCGACGATGTTCTTAAGCCCATTTTCGGCGGCAAAACGCAGGTAAGCATGTTTGAGATGACAGCTTTGGTAAGCAAGCATCTTAAATAAAAAAATAAAGGCGTTTGCAACGCTTTAGGGCATAACCTCCCCGCGCAGACGGGGAGGTTTTTTATTTCATAAAGTTCGGCAAATTATATAAAATATAAGAAATGCGTTTGCGGCGGTTTTGCCAAACAAGGTAAATAACGCGGGAGAGGCTTATGGCGGAATATAAAGATTATTACAAGATTTTAGGCGTTGAAAAAAACGCCTCCGACGGTGATATAAAAAAAGCTTTCAAAACGCAGGCGCGCAAATATCACCCCGATATGCACCCCGAAAACCAAAAAGCCGCTATGACAGAAAAGTTCAAGGATATAAACGAGGCTTACGAAGTCCTATCCGATAAGCAAAAACGTTCCGTTTACGACCAAGTGGGCAGCGGCAATTATCAAAATTACGCAAGAAACGGCGGAGCAGGTGCCGGGCAAAGCGCTTACGGCGCTTACGGCAACGGATACGGCGGCAGCGGCGGCCCGCAATACTATCAATATTCTGACGGCGGGGGGGACGGCGTAGACGGCTTTAATTTTCACGGTACAGGCGGTTTTGAGGCATCTGATTTCAGCGATTTTTTTCAGCAGATTTTCGGCGGGCTTGGCGGTATGGGAGGTATGGGGGGTGGATTTTCTGGCTTTAATACGGGTGGCAGGCGCAAAACCTCTTCCCCTCAAAATTACGACAGCGAAGCTAATTTGACTTTGGATTTACAGGAAGCCTACAAAGGCGGTCTTGTGCGCCTTACTCTGCCCAACGGCAAGACGGCGCAGGTTAAGTTTCCCGCGCGTATTGCCGACGGCGCAAGGATAAAACTTAGAGGCCTTGGCCAGCGCACTTCGCAGGGGGCGGGCGATATGTACGTTAATATAAAAATTGCGCCTAACCCGTATTACAGGGTTGAAGGCAACGATATTTATAAAGTTATTGATATTTCCCCGTGGACAGCCGCTTTAGGCGGCCAGACAAGCGTTGTTTTACCCGACGGCAGTTCGGTAAATGT
>CAZNCX010000078.1:0-3954 GCA_964571655.1 uncultured Elusimicrobium sp.
CCATATTGAAACGCCCCCTAAAAAACATTTTTGCGCGGGTTCAGGATGTCCTCTACTATTGTATCAAAAGTATTCTGCGTTTGCTGAAGGGAAATATTGTCAAGGCAGGGATTGTGGCATAAATTGCCTTTGCATTTTTTACATTTTTCCGTTTCGGGCTCAAGCACGCGCACGCATTGGTCAAATGGTTTTATAATCTTATCGCTTTCAAGCGCGGGGTAGAATGCGATTGCGGGCTTGCCCAGCGCGGAAGCTATATGCGCCGGCGCGCTGTAGTTGGATATTATTATTTGCGCGCGGTTTAAGACGGCAATAAAATTGCTCAGGCCTATTTCTTCCCTTATTATAAAAGGTTTTTTTATGGAACGCCAGTAAATTTCGTTTGCGACGGAAAATCCTTTTTTGTCGGAGCATATCAAAAGTATTTTAAGCGTCGGGTATTTGATTTGGATTTTATCTATAAGCTGCGCGTATTTTTGTTTGGGCCAGTTGAGGAATTTATTGGGGGACGCGGGGTGTATGCATATAAAAGCGTCTTTGGGCAGAATGCCGATGTCGTAGAGATATTTGGAGGCCCACTCGTCTTCCTTTTTTGAAACGTGCAAAACCTGCCCTGCGGGAAAAGAGAATATAAAAAGCGGCGCTAAAATCTGCGTCCAAAGTTTTGCCTTATGCGCGCTTTGCGGCGGGGGCAGCTTTGGGGTATCGGTCATAAAAAGCGGGGTATAAAAATTCTGCGGCGCAAGACGTTTTTTAATGCGGCATAAAAAAAGCATCAGCGCCATAGAAAAAGAGGGGGTAAACATAACGGCAAGGTCAAAGTTTTCTCTGCGTATTTTTTTAAGCGTCAGCAGAAAGGTTTGAGGTCTTAAAGTCTGCTCTACATTAGGATTGTTCTTAAAAATGTCGGGTTTATTTGTCAGCACGGTAACCTGCGCCTGAGGCAGGTTTTTCTTTAGAATTGAAAGAGATGGCGTAGCACAGAGAACTTGGGCAAAATTGCCCGTTGCGATAAGCAAAACATTGGTCATAGCTATATTTTAGCAAAAACCTCCCTTATAGAAAAGTACGGGCACCATTGCGGCGGCTTTGACGTTTAGAGTGCAATATCAATGCCAATCGGCGCGTGGTCGGAGCCGTAAACATCGCTTAAAATATAAGCGTTTTTTATCAGTTTGGCCGCTTTGGCGTCGGTCATAAAATAGTCCAGCCGCCAGCCCACGTTTCGGCCGCGCGCGGCGGTTTTATAATCCCACCACGTATACTGGCGCGGCTCTTTATTAAATAGGCGAAATACGTCAATTAAACCTTGGGTGAAAAATTTATCAAGCCACGCGCGCTCTTCGGGCAGGAAACCTGTGGTGTTCTGATTTGCTTCTGGGTGTTCCAGGTCAATTGGCTTATGGGCGGTGTTTACGTCCCCGCAGGAAATTACCATTTTTTTCTTGGAAAGTTTTTTGCATAAATCCAAAAACGCCGCATAGTAGCGCAATTTATAGTCTACGCGCTGCGGGCCCTGGCCGCCGTTTGGGAAGTAAACCGTAATAAAATAAAATTTGGGATACTCAAGCAAAATAAAACGGCCTTCTTTGTCAAATTCCTCTTTACCCAGAGAAAAAGATACGTTAAGAGGTTTTTCTTTCGTATATACGGCGACGCCGCTGTAGCCTTTGCGCTCAGGTTCCGATATATAAAAATTGTAGCCTTTTACGGCAAGGAGGTTTTGCGGCAGCTGCTCGCGCCATGCCTTAGTTTCCTGCAGAGCTAAAATATCGGGGGAGGTTTTTATAAACCACTCCAAAAAGCCCTTTTTTTCCACGGCGCGAAGCCCGTTTACGTTCCAAGAAAGGAACCTTTTTATCATAAATGATATAATAGCATTTTAGGCGTTGCTCTTTGCCCGTTTTTCAAATTCAACAGATAAAAAGAGGTTTTATAATATGAGAAAAGGAAAATATTTTTTAACTTCGGAAGCAGTGTCTGAAGGCCACCCCGATAAACTCTGCGATCAAATATCCGACGCGGTTTTGGACGCTATTTTAGCTAAAGATAAATATGCTCGCGTTGCCTGCGAGTGTTATGTTACGCGCGGGCTTGTTATCGTCGGGGGGGAAATAACCACTTCCACATGGGTTGATATTGATAAAATAGCGCGCGACGTTGTAAAAAACATCGGATACGACGATATAAAATACGGTTTTAATTATCACACCTGCTCTGTTGTCAATATTATCGGCAAGCAGTCCCCCGACATAAGCCAGGGGGTAAACGTGGGCGGCGCGGGCGACCAGGGTTTTATGGTCGGCTACGCCTGCGACGAGACGTCGGAGCTTATGCCTCTTCCTCTTCAGCTTGCAAATAAAGTTTTGATACATTTGGCCGAACTCAGAAGAAGCCGCGCGCTGCCCTATATCGGGCCGGACTCTAAATCGCAGGTTACCGTAGAATATCGCGACGGCAAACCCGCGCGCGTTGACACGGTTGTTTTATCCACCCAGCACACAGAGGATATTTTGGATAAAAGCGGCAAACAAATTACCGAAGCCGCAAGAAAAGAACTTATTTCTAAAGCAATTTTGCCCGTGCTGGGCAAATGGACCGACGCGCAGACAAAATATTTGATTAACCCGACGGGCAAATTTGTAATCGGCGGGCCGCAGAGCGACACCGGCGTAACCGGCAGGAAAATTATTGCCGACACTTACGGCGGCCGCTGCGCCCACGGCGGCGGGGCCTTTAGCGGCAAGGATCCGACAAAGGTGGACCGCTCGGCGGCGTATCTTGCGCGCTATATCGCAAAGAATGTTGTTGCCGCGGGTTTGGCAAAAGAGTGCACGGTGCATATTGCCTATGCCATAGGCAGGGCCGAGCCGGTGGGTTTTTATCTTGACACGTCCGGCACGGGAGCAGTGTCCGACGACGCCTTGAGCGCCGCCTGTCAAAAACTTTTTAAGATGACGCCGCGCGCCATAATTGAGCAGTTTAATTTGCGCCGCCCCATTTATAAAAAAACGGCTGTTTACGGTCATTTCGGCAGAGACGGATTTGCATGGGAAAAAACCGATAAGGCAAAAACGCTTGCCGCTTTGCTCAAAAAATAAGTTTGAATAAGACCGCAAAAAACGGACGGCTTAATTTTAAGCCGTCCGTTTTTAATCTGCGTTTTTAGGCTAGAGGGTTGAGTAAATAAGCAGTTTGCCGCGCTTAAAACTTATTTCAAAATTATCTTTAAGCGCAATGTTGCTAACGGCGCTCTGTCCTGTTTCCAAGACGGCGTTTTTAAGCGGATATTTAAGATTTCTCAGAGTAATCCCGCTTACTTTGCCCTGCGGTATCAAAGAAACGCGCGCGCCCGCTTTACAATTAAACGCGCGGCGGTAGCCTGTCTTTGTCGCGCGCGCGGGAATAATCTGCCAGCCTTTTCCTTTTACCGAAATATCCATTTGCTTTGCGTGCGCAAAAACAGAAGAGAAATTGCTTAAAGTAAAATCAAGCCTGCCGCCTGCGGCGCAGATAATTACCGCTTTTTTAACCCCCAGCCAAGCGGCAAAATCAAGGCCTTTTTCAAGGTCGGTATTATCCTGAGAGTCAATTTTAATTAAACGTTCTTCGCCCATTATTTTTTTTGCTTTCTCGGTAATGCTGTCTAAATCCCCCAAGACTAAATCGGGCGTGATTTTGGCGGCAAGGCAGATGTCGGCCCCGCCGTCAAGAGCTAAGATAAAATCGGCCGCTTTGGCTTCTTTTTTAATAAAAGCGGCGCTTTCTTTTTGTCCGCCGCAGATAAGTAAAATATTTTCAATTTCTTTCATAATTTCCACGATTTTCGCGCAGCTTCTCTCTTAGTATAGCAAAAGAAAGGATAAGAATGTTAGTTAAAAGACCGATATAAAAACCGTCCAAATCGGCAAGAAATGCGGGGCGCGGCAGTATGTTCCAAAGCGTAAGCGTAAA
>CAZNCX010000078.1:3964-5936 GCA_964571655.1 uncultured Elusimicrobium sp.
CAGCGCGCCGAGGCAAAACAAATTGTCGCTTATGCGCTTTGGCCAAAGATATCCCGCCAGCAAAGGTATCAGCAAACAGGCCGACATATAAGAGCCCAAAATAAACCAGATACGTCTGAAATTGCCTTCAAAAAATAAAGCCAGCAGCACGGCCAAAGCGGCGACGGCAAACAACGCTATTTGATTTGCAAGCAGTTTATTTTTAATTTTATCTTTAAGCAAATCGTAAGCTAAAGTATTTGCCGCTATAAATAAAAAAGCGTCTAAAGTTGAAAGCACTATGGCCAAAACGCCGGCTATAAAAAATCCCCTTAAGCCCGAGGGTAAAAGCTGCAGAGCGTATAAAAAATACGCGCTTGAAGGAGCAGCTTTTGGCAGCAGCGCGCGCGCGTAAAGCGCGCCTGCGGTCGTGCATATATCAAAGCAAAACCAAATGGCGGTGCAAATTAAAATACCGTATTTTGCCGTCTTAATATCTTTTGCGGCAAAAACGCGTTGATAAAAAGCAGGGTCTGCCAATGCCGCAAGCGCAACGGCTCCCCACGCAAAAGTGTTAAGCCACGTATTTCCTCCCGTTAAGGAAAAATGCGCGGCGGGCAAATTGGCTTTCAAAAAGCTAAGCCCGCCAAAAGTGTGCAGGGAAAATAAAAACACAGCAAGCACGGCTGCGCACATCACTACAAATTGCACCACGTCGGCAAAAACCACCGCCCTAAGCCCGCCGCGCGCGCTGTAAAGACAGGCAAACAGGCTGCCTAAAATCATACCTTTAATTAAACTCAGCCCGAAAACAAGCTGCAAAAATATGCCCAAGCTCAGTACGTAACTTATCGGCAGCACTCCAAAGAAAGTAAATATGGCGGCCGTCCTGCCCGATTTTTTGCCAAACATATCTTCGGCCAAAGATGGCAGCGTTACGCTTTTATATTTCTTTATTTTACCAGCTATAAAAAGCGCAAAGATTATATAAGCTATATACCAAAACACGCCCTGGGTTATAAAGTTATAGAGGCCGAAATTAAAAGTAATCTCGCTTACGCCGAAGATGCCGCCGTACCAGCTTGCCGTCAGCGTGGCCACAAAAAGCGGCAGGCTTAACTTGCGCCCCATTACCATATAGTCAAGCAGCGGGTTTGCCTTTTTATCTTTTTTCAGGTGGCCTATTATTACTGAAATTACGGTAAGCGCCAAGATGGCCAAAAACACAAAATAATCCCACGCGTCCAGCACGGCTAAGACATTTGGGGAGGGATTGAAATTACTCATAAAAAAACCGTTGAAACCGTAAAGAAGATTTTAGAAGAAGGGGGGTTTTTAGCCCCCCTTAAAATTACGCCCAGTTTATTTTGACGGCTATGGCCAAAAAGGCAAAGGACATCAAAAACCAAATCCCGACAAGCGGTATTACAAACTTAAACCACTTTTGGAAAGGCATTTTTACCATACCTATTGCTGCAATTACAATTGCACTGGTGGGTATGCAAACATTTGTCCACCCGTCGCCGAACTGATAGGCAAGTATCATAGTCTGCCTGCTTAGGCCTATTAAGTCCGAAAGAGGGGCAAGTATCGGCATGGTAAGCACGGCTTTGCTTGAGCCCGAGGGGATAAAGAAGTTTATTATCGCCTGCATAATAAATGCCGCCCACGCCGCCACTATGGAATTAAGATGCGATATCACGCCAGCCATATAATGCATGGCGCTGTCCAAGATATTGCCGTTTTCTGCGATGATTATAATGGAGGTCGCAAGCGCAAGCAAAAACACAATTTCGGCCATGCCGCGCACGCCTTCGTAGAAAGCCGATGTCGCTTCCCCGATGGTAAGTCTGCCGCATACGGCCGCCGCTATGGCAAGGCCGAAGAACAGCGCGCCTATTTCGGTAATATACCACTCGTATTTAATCACGCCAAAGACAAGCAAGATCATCGTTATTGCAAAAGCAATGAGAACTAAAATATGAGTAGTCTT
>CAZNCX010000079.1:0-5872 GCA_964571655.1 uncultured Elusimicrobium sp.
GGGGATATATGCTAATAATTCAAAACTAAAATACGGAGAGGGAGGGATTCGAACCCTCGATACAGTTTCCCGTATATCAGTTTTCAAGACTGACGCCTTAAACCGCTCGGCCACCTCTCCAAAATGCCCACTTGAGGGCAGCAAACATCGCCGCCGACGCAAAAACGCGCCTTACTCAAATAAGTTCTTTGTGCTGTAGGAGGAAACTTCTTCCTTTAATTTGGACGTCAAAGTTTCAAGAGAAACACCTTCCACATTTTTGCCGCTTCGCAGGCGTATCGTAACCGTTTTATCCTGCGCTTCCTTTGCGCCGATAATAAGCGCGTAGGGCACTTTTTCTATGTGCGCCTGACGGATTTTTGCGCCAAGTTTCTCGGGCCTTGCGTCTAAGACGGGACGAAGCCCCGCTTTCTTCAAAGCTAAAACCACTTCCTGCGCAAAAGGAATTTGCCCGTCAGTCAAAGTTAAAACTTTTACCTGCACCGGCGCAAGCCACAGAGGGAAAAGCCCGCCGTAATGCTCAATTAAAATGCCGATAAAACGCTCAAGGGAGCCAAGCAGAGCCCTATGCACCATAAGCGGACGCTTTCTGCCTTCTTCGGCAACGTAAGTGAGGTCAAAACGCTCGGGCAGATTAAAGTCAAATTGTATCGTGGATAACTGCCACGGACGGCCTATTGCATCAATAAGTTTAATGTCAATCTTAGGGCCGTAGAAAGCCGCTTCGCCTTCATGGGAAGTATAGGCGATATTATTTTTCTTAAGCACATTTTCAAGCGCGGCCTGCGCTTTATGCCAATCCTCGGGGCCGCCGGTATAATTTTGCTGGTTGTTTTCGTCCCATGTGGAAAGCTCAACCTTATACTCGCTAAAGCCGAAAGTTTTGAAAATATGCAAAGCAAAGTCAAAGCAGGACTGCACTTCCTCTTCAATCTGCTGAGGAGTGCAGAAGATATGGGCGTCGTCCTGAGTAAAGCCGCGCACGCGCAAAAGGCCGTGCATAACGCCGCTGCGCTCGTATCTGTATACCGTGCCAAGTTCCGCGAGCCTCAAAGGCAGGTCGCGGTAGCTGCGCAGGGAAGAAGAATAAACCGCTATGTGAAACGGGCAGTTCATGGGTTTTAACTGATATTCCTGCTCGTCCACCTTTATGGGGCTGAACATATTTTCGCGGTAAAAATTGGCGTGGCCGCTTTTTTGCCAGAGGTGCAATCTTGCTATATGCGGGCTGAAAACCATATCGTAGCCGCGGGCAAGATTTTCGTTTCGTATCCAGTCTTCAATAGTTTTCCTGAGCATGCCGCCCTTAGGATGCCATATGACAAGGCCAGGACCAATATCGTCATTAATACTAAATAAATCAAGCTCGGTTCCGAGTTTGCGGTGATCGCGCTTTGCGGCTTCTTCCTGCTGTTTGATATAGGCGTTAAGTTCGTCCTTTGTATTAAAGGCAAGGCCGTAAATGCGCTGCATTTGGGGGCGCTTTTCGTCCCCGCGCCAATAGGCGCCGGCAATATGCGTCAGTTTGAAATTGTTTATAAGTCCCGTATGCTCTATATGCGGGCCGCGGCAAAGGTCGCAAAAACTGCCGTTGGTATAGACGGTAATTTGGCCGTCGGGCAAATCCTCAATAAGTTCCGTCTTAAAAATTTCGCCGCGGTCTTTGAAGTAGGACAAAGCCTCTTCCTTAGTCATATTTTTACAGACAAAGGGCTGCTTGGCTTTAATAATTTCCTTCATTTTTTGCTCAATAGTTTTAAGGTCTTCGGGCGTAAATTTATGGTCTGTTAGGAAATCGTAATAAAAACCGTTTTCAATGGCAGGCCCTATGCCTAATTTAGTATCGGGCCAGAGCTCTAAAACAGCCTCCGCCAAGACGTGGGAACAACTGTGGCGCATCATTTCTATATCCGTCATAAAAAACCTCTTAAAAACCTCATAGGTACTATTTTGTATAATTATTTTATCATTTTTTAACGTTAAAGGGCGGGCTTATGCTGGGTTTTATCAAGAAATATTTGCTGCTTTTGAAACAGGATTTTAAGCTATACGCCATATTAGCCCTGCCGGGCCTTGCCGCTTATTTTATAGGGCTTTGGCAGCTGCAGGCCGTAAGCTGGGCTACTCTTACCATAGGCGCATTGCATAAATTTACGGCGGAATTTTTGGTAATAGCGCTTATTTTCTGTTTTTTGCATTTCCTCGGGTTTAAGAAACGCTGGTTCTTTGCTTTGGCCGTTTTTATTTATTACATAACTGTTACCGCAGACGTTGCTTTGCTGTTTTACTTCAAGGAACGCTTCGGCCTGAAATATCTGATGACCTTAGGCGGCGCGCAATATAAGTTTTTAACCGATATACGCATGCTGCTGTTTCTGGCGTTTTTATATCTGTTCCCTTATTTTGCAATTAAACGCTGGTGGCACCGCCCGAGCCTGCGCCAAAGCGCAAAGAAATTTGCCCTCTGCGCGGTTCTGCTTGCCTTAATAACGCTTATAAGCCCGCTTAATTATATGAAAGGAAACGATATCTTCTTTGCCTCCCAGCTGGTGCCCACCACGACAGTAGCTATTGCACACGAAGTGTTTTCCCACAAAATACCGTACCGCAGTTTTAATGCCGTTGAAGAATTGCCGACGGACTTAAAAGACGCGGCACAAAAATATAATCTTTTTAACCAAAGCGATTTTACAAATCAAAAAACTTACGACAGAATTATTTTACTTACCACAGAGGCATTCTCAAATAAATTTATAAGCGCTTTTAACGCAGCCGTGCCAAAAGAGGCAAGCGATGTCTTTGACTCTCTGGTCTTAAAATATCCTTACGCTTCGCTTAAACCGGTAACTCTTTCCACCCTTTACGGCCTAAGCGTTATTTTCAGCGGGCACCCTAATGCGGAAGTTATTTTCAAAAATAAATTCCCTCTTTCTTTTGTGCGCATTTTGAAGGAAAACGGCTTTAAGACCGTCTTTATACGCGGCGCCTCGGAAGAATATATGAACGAGCAAACGCTCTTTAAGGAAGCCGGATTTGAAGATATGTACGGGGCAAAATTCTTCTCCGAACAGCCGAAATATTCCAATTTCGTGGCGTGGTGGGGCCTCACCGACAGGAAATTGTTTGACTTTACGGCAGAATACCTTGCCGCCCATAAAGACGAAAAAGTGTTTATAAATATACTTACCGTTGACTCCCACGTGCCTTCCGGCAGGGAAGATTATCTGGGCCAAAAATACCCTTCTTTAGAAGACGCTTCCATGCCGGAAAATATACGTAAAATGTATACGCGCGCCAATATGCCGCGCGCTTTTGTGCGCTATAATTACGATTTGGGGCTTTTTATAAAAAATCTGGAAGAAAACGGCCTCTTAGACGACAGGACTTTGCTTGCAATCACCGGCGATCATCCGTTTTTTGCCAATGTGGACAGTTCCACCCTATTTGACAATTACCGCCCTATTTTTGACGAAGTGCCGCTTATTTTAATTACAAAAAACCCTATACGGGAAAGCGTTTCCTACGGCCTGCTTAAGTCCCAGCAGGATATCGCGCCGACTATTTTGGGCCTCGCCGGCCTTAAGACGCCGCGCGGTATGTTTGGCAGAAGCGTATTTGAAAATACCGAGCGCGCCGTCTTTAACATAAAAAATAATTACGCCGTAATTACGACTTCCAAAGGCAAACGTATTATCCCATTTACCACAAAAAATACGCAGGACAAAGCCTTAATAGCCCTATTAAATACGGTAATTGATTAATGCGCCCGCGCGTACGCGCGGGCGTGCGAACGGTATTGTCATAAGCAATAAAAAAAAGTAATATAAAAGGTGTCTTTATGTTATCAATCTGCGGAAATATGATAAGATAGACGCAAAGGGGTATTTGTATGAAATATATTTTTATGTTGTTTTGCGCAGTTTCCTTACTGCTGACGGGGTGCGATAAACCGCAAAAACCCGTCGCCCAAAAACCTGCGCAGGAAAATACGGCGGCCCTGCCGTCGGCTCCGTACCGCCCGTCCGCGCCGGCCCTAAAGAAATGGTCGGAAAATGAGCTTCCTCAAGACAAAACTATTCTTCTTGCCGCAATAAAAAGCAACGCTCAAAATATCGCGAGGGAAAAAATTGCCCTCGGCAAAGAACTGACGGTTCCGGATAAGGAAGGCTGCACGCCAATTTATCTTGCCGCAAAAAAGGGGCAGCTTTCCATCTTAAAGATGTTACTTGACCAAGACGTAAATCCAAACTCCTCTCTTCAGGGAAAGCCCTCTCCTACTTTCAGCGGCGTCTGCGTGCAGGAGGACTATAAAGTTTACACCCCCATGCACGTTGCGGTGGAAATGGGATACAGCGAAGTAGTAAGATATATGCTTGCGCGGCAGGTTAAGGTGGACGACTGCCTGCTTTTTGCCGCCATAAAGCAGGGCAACCCGACTACGGTTGAAGTTCTTGTTAAGAACGGGGCGAAAAAGACTGTTAAGACTAAGCAGGGCAAAACCCCCGTTGAGCTTGCCCAGGAGTTGGGCAAGAAAGATATGCTTGCGAGGTTGAGTGACGCGCAAGAAGAAAGCCTTATAGAAAACAGCAGGTAACCCGCTTCCCGAGTGTTGACAACGACAATGTGGTATAAAAAGAAAATTTGTCGGGTGAACAATTTTCCATTCTTCTGGCTGTGCGCTTGGGTGCACCTTTGGCAAATGGGCTAATTTACGCAAATGCCAATCTTAGCTTATGCGCGTTTGGCACGCGTAAGCGTGCGAACCAAAAAAATGGAAAATTGTGCGCTAACACCATCTGCCCTTACCACCAAACCGCCGTTGTCTTTATCATTAAACCTCCCCTCCTAAAATGATAAAATATATTAGAGCATTGCTCAGGAGGACTAATGATATACCTAAGAAAACTGGCCGTATCCGCCGCCGTCTTTACGCTGGCGCTCTCTACGGCTTTTGGTGCAGGCTTTGCGCTTAACGAGTACAGCGCAAGAGGCAACGCTATGAGCGGCGCCGTTTTGGCAAATAAAGCCGAAGCTGCTTCCGTAGCATACAACCCTGCCCTCATTACCGAACTTGACGGCATAAATATGCAAATCGGTGTGACGGCGGTTAAACCTGAAGTTGAACCTTGCGTAAACGGCTATTGCACCACCAACAAAAACCGCATATGGCCTGTGCCCCACGCTTACGTAACCTACCAGTGGGACGATAAAATGTACCTGGGTTTCGGGTTTTTTAACCGTTTCGGTCTGGGCGGGACTTATGACAGGTCCTGGCCGGGTGCGTCTTCGGTTTACAAGATTGAAGTACAGCAGTTTTCCTTCAACCCCGTGATGGCCTACAAATTTACCGACGATTTATCCATAGCGGCAGGGTTAGAATTTTCTTATATGACATTCTACCACAACATAAACATCTCCGCCTATCCGGGCAATCCCCAGGTAACGCTTGATGTGGATTCTTATACCGTAAACTCCAATTTTGCTTTGGCTTATAAACCGAGCTGGGCTAAAAAGTGGGGTTTCGGGTTAACCTACAGGCCCAAAAGCAGACCAATGTTTAAGGGCACTTCTTACGCCGATTCCGATTTGGGCGGAGGTCTGCCCAGAGCCGGAGAAAGCGAAGTAGGCGGCTCCATAGGACTGCCGGCGCAGGTCGGCGCGGGACTTTCTTTTACCCCTAACGAAAAATGGGTTTTTGAAGGCGACGTTGTTTACTCACAATGGAGCAGGTTTGAGAGTATCAGCATCATAGACAGGCAGACTTCTTCCCCCAGACTTTATACCAACAGTATTAAGAACTGGAAGGACGTCTTCCGCTTCAATATCGGCACGGAGTACCAATTAAATCCCACTTGGGCCCTGCGCGCCGGTT
>CAZNCX010000080.1:0-5752 GCA_964571655.1 uncultured Elusimicrobium sp.
GTTAGGAGGCTAAAAATCAAAATTTACCCAAATATGGAAAATTGTGCGCCCGAAACAAGCCGCCGTTAACACCAAATAGCAGTTATTATTCAAAGCGAAGAGCGTCTATCGGATTCAGCATAGATGCCTTATACGCCGGATAAAACCCAAAAAACACTCCCACCAGTCCCGAGAAGATAAAAGAAATTATCATAGGAACAGGCGTAATTAAAATAGGAAGGAAATCGGGCGCAAACGTGGCCATACCGGCGCAAATTCCCATGCCGAGCAAAATACCCAAGACGCCGCCGCTCAAAGATAAAACAAGCGCTTCCACCAAAAACTGCAGACGTATATCCCAAGACTTTGCGCCTATAGCCATTCTTATGCCTATCTCGCGCGTTCTTTCCGTAACCGACACAAGCATTATATTCATTATGCCTATGCCGCCCACTAGCAAAGAAATTGAAGCTATGGCCGCAAGCAGCAAAGAAAATGTTTCATTTGCTTCCATGGCGCTTTCCATCATCTCGGTAAGGTTACGCACTATAAAATCGTCCTGCTTTTTGCCCGTTATATTATGCCGCTGACGAAGAAGAAGCGTAATATCTTCCTCGGCGCGGGCAAGGTCGTCGGTAGAGGCGGCCTGCACCATAACATTGCCCACCGTGCCCGCAAACTGTGAGCCGGAAAGTTTTTTCATCGCAGTTGTAATCGGCACTATAACCGTATCGTCCTGATCGCTGCCAAAAGAATTTTCCCCCATCTCTTTTAACACGCCGCCCACCCTGAAGGGAACATTGTTTATGCGCACCATTTTACCGACGGGATCCACCACGCCGAAAAGATTTTCCACCACTGTTTGCCCGAGCACCGCCACATTGGCGCTTTGGCGCACTTCGTCGGGAGTAAACAGAGAGCCGTTTTCAATATCCCACGACCTTATGTAAAAAAGCGAGGGCGTTGTGCCCGTAATTCTTGTGGACCAATTTTGATTTCCGTAGACAATTTGCGCCGTGCTGTTAACGCTGGGCGCCACCTGCAAAACGCTGGGAACATTTTTTTCTATGGCGTATGCGTCGTTTAACGTTAAAGTAGGCTGCGCGCCGTGCCCCGCGCGCGCGCCGCCGCTTGTAACCGAGCCGGAGCGTACCATTAAAAGATTGCTGCCCATGCTTGACATCTGATCCGATATCCTTTTTTTAGAACCCTCCCCCACCGCAAGCATCACTATTACGGCCGACACGCCGATAATTATGCCTAAGCTCGTTAAGACGGAGCGCATTTTATTTATCCATATCGCTTTAGCCGCGATTTTTATTATGGTAAGGATATCTATCACAACGGCACCGTCCTGTTTTTATTTTTTTCGTCGGAAATAACTTCGCCGTCCTTAAATCTTATAACGCGCTTTGCGTAGGAAGCTATGTCCTGCTCGTGCGTAACAAGTATTATAGTCTTGTTTGTCTGCGCATTTAATTTGGAAAAAGTTTCCATAACCTCAACGCTGGTTTTGGTATCAAGGTTACCGGTCGGCTCGTCTGCAAAAATTATCGGCGCGTCATTGACTATAGAGCGCGCTATGGCAACGCGCTGCTGCTGCCCGCCGGAAAGCTGGTTTGGCATATGATGCAGCCTGTCCCCAAGGCCGACTTTTTTTAGAGCGTTTTGCGCGCTTTCTCTTCTCTTATCGGCGGGCACTTTGGCATACACCATAGGCAGCTCCACATTCTCAAGGGCGGTCGTTCTTGCAAGCAGATTAAAGCCCTGAAAAACAAAACCTATTTTATGACATCTTATATCGGCAAGTTCGGTAAGAGAAGAGGCCGTTATATCCCTGCCGTCTAAGATATAAGTGCCGCGCGTGGGTTTGTCAAGGCAGCCCAAGATATTCATAAACGTGCTTTTGCCCGAGCCGCTTGGCCCCATAATAGCAACAAATTCGCCCGCGTCAATATCAAGGCTGACGTTCTTTAGGACCTCTAAAGGAATATCTCCCAAATTATATATCTTCCAAATTTTTTTAACCTGTATAAGAGCCATGCTTTGCCTTTTTTTTATTTTTTTACCGCACGCTTAAAAATCCTAAAAACCCGGGGGGCCCATTCTGCGCTGGGAATTTTTGCTTTCCTTTCCGCCGGAACTTACAATTACAGGCGTTTTATCGGTAATAACATCTGAAATTATTTGCGTGCGCGTGCCGTCGGTAATGCCGGTTTTGACTTCAATCCTTTCTATTTCAGAACCATCTTCAACCCAAAGCCCCTGCCCTTTATAGCGGCCTGCTTTTGCGTCTTTTGCACCTTTTATTTCCGCGCCGGTCGGCGGTACAAATCTTAAAGCCTGATTGGGAACAGACAGGGCGTCTTGGCTCTCGTTTGTAATTATGGAAACATTTGCCGTCATGCCGGGTTTAAGCTTAAAATCGCTGTTGTCAACGGCTACTACCACCGTGTAGGTAACTACGTTTGAAACAGTCGTAGCGCTGTTGCGCACTTGTTTCACTTTGCCGATAAAAGTGTCGTTGGAATAAGCGTCAACGGAAAATTCCACCTTTTGCCCTTCTTTTATTTTGCTTATATCGGCTTCTGAAATGTTAACTTCAATCTGCATTTTTGTAAGGTCTTCGGCTACCAAAAACAAAGTCGGCGTTTGGAAGCTGGCCGCAACAGTCTGGCCGGCGTCAACTTCCCGCGAAATTACTATGCCGTTGACGGGGGAAACTACTTTTGTATAACCCAAATCAATTTTAGCTTTATCCAAAGCGGCGCGCGCCTGCACGGTTTGGGCATAGGCGGAGTCATAATCTGTCTGGGCGTCGTCAAGTTCGCTTTTGGCGACAAGCTCTTGGGCGTAAAGTTTTTTGTATCTTTCGTAATTGCGTTTGGAGTTTGTGGCAACGCTTTGGGCCTTTTGTAAATTGGCTTTCTGTTGTAAAACAGCCGACTCGTAGGTTGAAGGGTCAATAAGCGCAAGCAGCTGGCCTTTTTTTACGCGGGAGTTAAAATCAACGTAAATTTCTTTGACAATGCCGGAAACCTGCGTGCCAACGCTTGTCTGCGCAACGGGGTTTATAGTGCCGGAGGCTTCCACCTTTTCCACCAAAGTAACGCGGCGCGGCGTTTCAACGTTATAGACGGGGCCGCCGCCTTTTCTAAAAAATACAGCCCAGACAAGAAGCAAAAAAACAAAAACCGAAATTGAGATTATCATTATTTTTTTCTTTTTATTTTTTTTCATTTTTTATCCCTTTTAACGTCTATCTCGTGCCCATGGCGCGCTTTAATTCCGCCACGGCTAAATTATAAGCGTAAACCGCTTTTATGTAGGAAAGTTTGGCATCGCTTAAAGTAGATTCTGCGTCTTTTACTTCTATATAATTGCCAACGCCGACCGTATAGCGGCCGACGGCCAAATCATAATTTTCCTGCGCCTGACGGCGCGTAAGTTCGGCCACGGGTATGCTTGAGGAGGCGTCCTGCATCTGCACGTAGGCGGAATTTATTTCCAGCAGAACATTTTGCTTCGCCGAAGATAAATTTGCGTAAGCGCCCTGCAAATTGGCTTTGCTTTGTTCTACCTTATTATAAGTGCTTAAACCCGAAAATATAGCCCACGATAAGGACGCGCCGTAAGACCAGCGGTCGTAAAGAGGAAAGTTTTTGCCGCTCCAGCCGTAAGAAGCGTTTGCGTTAAGCTGCGGCGTAAAACCCGTGCGCGAAAGTTTGACGTTCTGGCGCGCGCTTTCAACGGCAAACTGGTAGGAAACCAGATCGGGACGGTTCTTATAAGCTTCTTCAAGCGCCTGTCGGGCGGTTATATTATATTCCACCGCAGTATCTTTTAATTCCACTTCAAAATCGGGCTCTTCGTTATAAATGCCCATGACGTTAAGTAAAGTGTGCTTTGATATTTTTAAGGCGTTTTGCGCCTGTATCAAATTTAATTTGGCGTTGTTTAGGTTTACCTGTGCGGTGGTAACGTCAATTTTAGAGCGCGTGCCGACGTCGTAAAAAGCCTGAGCGCGCTTTAGCTGCTCCTGATACTGCTCCACCGACTGGGCGTAAACCGCGCAGCTTGCCTGAGAGAGGTGCACATTGTAATAAGCCTGCTTTAATTGGTAAATAATATCATTTATGGTGCTGCGCGTATTTTCCTGCGCGGAAAGATAAGCTTTCTTTTGTATGTCAACACCTAAACTCGTTGTGCCAAAATCGTATATAAGCTGGCTTGCAGAAACGGAAGAAGAATAACTTTCCGCCGCGCCGTTATATCCCGTTGCAGTCTCTTGATCGGAACGGGTATAGCCCGCGCTTGCGCTTACCTGCGGGAAATAGCCCGATTTTGTCTGCGCAAGAGAGCTTTTTTGCGCTTCCTCCGTCCATTTGACGGAAGCAATTTTGGGATTGTTCTGCAAAGTTAATTCTATGCACTGCTCAAGCGTAAGACTGCCGCCCGCTTTGATAAGAGGTTCTTGTTTGGCCCCCTGTGTTTCTTTTGTCTCTTGTGCTTCTTTTTCTTCTTGCGCAACTCCCACAGCGGCGGGCTGCGCATTTTCCCGCGCGGGTTCCTGCGCAGAAACAGCAGCCGCAGCGGCGGTAAACAATGCGGTAAATAAGAGGCAGAAAACTAAAGATATAAAACGGTCCTGCAAATTTTTAGTTATGATTATTTTTTTGGTCATAGTCATATTTTATCAATTATCCGTGGATTTTTTTAGGGCCGCCGCCGCCGCGGCTGCTGATAAAAATAATTCTCCGTCGGTAATTTAAGCCAAATGCAATAAAATAGCAGCTTTAAGCGTTTTACCCGTTTTAACGGTTAGACAAAATTCGTATAATAAAAATATGATACTTATAACAGGCGCAAACGGACAGGCGGGGCAGGCTTTAAGACAAGTTTTAAGCGAGAGCGAAGCATATTTTGCCGACCGTGCAACTTTGGATATTACAGACAGAATTACCGTCAATACTTTTTTGGACACAAGAAAATTTGACGTCGTAATAAACTGCGCCGCCTTTATAAACGTTGACGAAGCCGAGCTAAATCCGCAGACAGCGCGCGCCGCAAACGCTTTAGGCGTTGAAAATTTGGCCCTGGCCTGTTTAAGAAATAATTGCGCGCTTATGCATCTTTCAACCGACTATGTTTTTGACGGTAAAGCGCAAACCCCTTATACGGAGGCGGCCGCGCCGTCCCCCATTAACGTATACGGTCAAACAAAACTTGAGGGAGAGAATTTTGCCCTCTCTATCCCCAAATGCCTTGTGCTGAGGCCCGCCCTTATTTTCAGCGGATACGGGAAAGGCAATTTTGCAAAGAATACCGCTTTGGCCGCGCGCGCGGGCCACAGTTTAAGAATGGCAGACGACCAAATTTGTTCCCCCACCTGCGCGCAGGATCTGGCTTTGACGATAAAATTTTTGCTGCCCGCCCTGCGCGGCGGCGCGCGCGGCATATACAATGTAACCAACGAGGGTTTTTGCTCGCGCTACGATTTTGCAAAAGAAATTTTGCGCCTGTTTAACGCGCAAAACCGTCTGGAAGCAATTAAACTGCAGGACCTCCTGCGCCCCTCGCCGCGGCCGCTCTACACCGTCTTAGACAAGACTAAATTGTTTACTGATTTTAATTTAAGGCTGCCCTATTGGCAGGAGAGTTTGGCCCGATATTTCGGCGAAATCATATCTTCCCGTTAAAATTATTTTTACCGTTAGCGCATTAACTACAAGATTGGAAGATTGCTTCCGAGTGTTCGCTACACTCACCTCGC
>CAZNCX010000081.1:0-5710 GCA_964571655.1 uncultured Elusimicrobium sp.
ATGGACAATAAAAACAGTGCGGCTTTCGTTGATAAAGAAATTGAAAAAGCCTACGGCCCCGTGGACTGTTATATCGGCGGCGCCGAGCATGCGGTTTTGCATCTTTTATATGCGCGTTTTTGGCATAAAGTTCTATACGATTTGGGCCTTGTGCACACAAAGGAGCCTTTCCAAAAGCTGCGCCATCAGGGTATGATACTTGCCTACTCTTACCGCGACGAAGGCGGCACATATCACGCCTACGACGAAATAGATTTAAGCGACGCTCAAAATCCCAAGCTTAAGGCAAACGGGGCAAAGCTTTCCTCTATGGTTGAAAAGATGAGCAAGAGCAAAAAGAACGTCATTAACCCCGACGATATTTTGCAGGAATACGGGGCGGACGCTTTCCGTTCTTACGAAATGTTTATGGGCCCATTTGATGCCGGCAAACCCTGGGATATGCGCGGCATAGAAGGCATTTCGCGTTTTTTTAAGAGGATATATTCCTGGGCCGACACTCTTAAAATAAGCGATGTTAAACTGCCCAAAGAAATTGAAATTTTGAAACATAAGACCATAAAAAAAGTGGGTGAAGACATTGAAAATTTCAATTTCAACACGGCCATATCGGCTATGATGATTTTCTTTAACGAACTTGTTAAATTTAACGAGGTTGACGAGGATACTTTTGCTTCTTTCTTAAAAATCCTCCACCCGTTTGCGCCGCATCTTACCGACGAACTTTGGCAGAACGCCGGCAAAAAAACGTTCCTCCTGCAGGAAGTTTGGCCATCATATAATCCCGCTTTGCTTGAGGAAGAGCAAATTGAAATCGGCCTGCAGATAAACGGCAAGATTAAAGACCGCGTAAAAATTGCATACGGCGCTTCAAAGGAAGAGTACGAAGCGGCGGCCAAAAATTCCCCAAAAATAAAGGCTTTGCTTGAAGGTCAAAATTTGGTAAAAATAATTGTAGTGCCGCGCAAGATGGTAAGCTTGGTGGTGCGTCCTAAAGTTTAACGGGCATATTGCGGCCCTGCGGGAGATATGATGAAACACTTTTTTTCCTTTGCTGTTTCGGCCGCGCTTTTATGCGCTGTGGGCTGCACTTCCTTTGATGATCAGACTTACTACCGCCCCAACGCGCAGATGATGCCGCAGCATATCAAGAAAATACACGTGCGTCCGTTCATAAACCGCACGGAAGTGTTTGCTCTTGAAGACCGCCTTGTCATAGAAGTCGTAGACGAGTTTTTGCGCAACGGCAGTTATAATGTTACAAACGAGGCGCAGGCCGACGGTGTTCTTGCCGGCGAAATTATGCGTTACCTGCTTGTGCCCATACAATATGACACCCAGCTCGTGCCGACGGTATACCGTATGGAAGTTATGCTTAAAATACGCTTTATAGACCAAGTGAGCAAAGAAACTATATGGCAGGAGCCTAACCTTTTACAGGTTTACACTTATTCCGCGGCGACTTTGCCCGGCGGCCTCAGCGAAGAGCAGGCAAGAGAACAGCTTTGGAAAAATTTTGCCAAAGTTATCGTCAAGCGTACGGTTGACGGCTTTGGATCTGTCCCAAGCCAGACGCGCCAGCAGGCTCAGGTAAATTACGATCAAACCACAATAACAAGACAATAATGCAAAAGTTAACTTCAGCTCAGCTGCAAAAAAATATTAAAGCGGGGGAAATTGCTCCCGTGTGTCTCCTTACGGGGGAAGATATTTTCCGCAAGCTGCAAACCGTTAAGATGATTGAAGCCGCCTTAAAGCCCGACGATTTTAATTATGTCAAAGAGGACGGCGCAAGCGCGGCCTCCGTTTTGGGGGAATTTTTGTCGCTGGCAAATACGCCGCCTGTTTTCAGCGTGCGGCGTCTTATGCTGCTTAACAACGCCGACAAACTTAAAAAAAACGCGCTTGATGCTTTTGTTAAATATCTCCAAAACCCTTTACCCAGCACCTGCCTTATTTTGCTGCATAACGACGCAAAAAAAGCCAAGAAAGATAAAACTTTGGAAGAAGCCTTAGGCATAGAAAGCGTCCAGTCCCTTTTTGATGAGCTTAAGGGCGTTAATCTTGCAAACTGGGTTGAAAACGCATTTAAGGAAAAAGGCCTAACCCCAAAGCCCGCAGCGTTAAATTTGCTTCTTGAGACCGTCGGCGCGGATTTAAGCGTTCTAAGCGCGGAGATAGAAAAATTATCTCTCTATTTCTTAAACAAAGAAACAAAAACCGTCGGGGAGGAAGATATTTTGGCAAGCATCGGCCTCAGTAAAGAGGAAAATCCCTTTGCACTGTCCAATGCGCTTTTGGACGGCAAGCGGGCCCTTTCGCTTAAACTTGTGGATTCTATGCTGCGCGGCGGGGAGGAGCCTATAAGCGTCCTAAACAAAATCAGCGCGTGCGCACTTAAGATGTTTAGAATAAAGAAGCTTACGCAAGCCGGCTTTAACGTCTATGAGGTTGTGGAAAAAGGCGGCCTTATGCCGTGGGAGAACAGGCTTGTCTCGCGTGCGGGGGCTATGCCCGCGCTTAAAAATCTGGAGCGCGCGCTTGATAAAATAATTGAGACGGATATGTCCTTTAAGTCCTCGCAGATTACAGACAGTTCTGTCGCGCTTAAGGGGCTTGTTTTGATGCTTACCGTCTAGGGGCATTCGGCCGCGCCGTTATGAAGAACACTAAAAGCAAACTTTTTTTATTTATCGCAATATTATTTTTTACTTCGGTAAAAAGCTTTTGCGCGCTGCCGCGGTTTATGGGCGGCAGCGGGCTTGGCATAAGCGGCAACAAGGCTAATCTTGAGGGCAAATATCCTACCTTTTGGGAAAGTTTGATGCAGCAGCAGTCCTACGCAAATTTGCGTCAGGGTTTATATTTTATGTCCGTTGCCGACTATAAAGAGGCGGCTCAGGTCTTTGCAAAAGCCGTGGTAAAAAATCCCGAAGAACCCTATCCCCACATATTTTTGGGCATAGCGCTTTACTGGCAGGGGCAGGTTGATCCCGCCATGGGCGAGTACAGGGCCGCCCTTGAGCTTGACCAAAACAACGCCGAAGCCCATCAGCTTATCGGCATCGCCTACGCATGGAAAGGCAATATTGAGCAGGCTATGGAAAGCTTTAAGCGCGCAATTGAAATTGACGCAAACCGCCCCGATACGCAGATGAACTTAGGCTCAACCTACGCCGCTTTGGGTAAGTTTGAGGACGCGCTTTTCCACTTCCGCAAAGCGGTTGATTTGGACTCGCGCCACCCGCTTTATTATTATCAGCTGGGCTCTTTATACGAAGTTATGGGCCGCGATGATAACGCCGAAGAAGCCCTTAAAAAAGCGGTCAAATTATATTCTTTTTACGAGGAAGCTGTCCTCGCTTTAGCCGTTTTGTACGAGAAAGAAGGCAAAGACACCCCCGCCGAAGTCAATTATAAAAAAGCCCTGCGCCTTAAAGCGGGGGACAGTATTGCCCGCCTGCGCCTTGCCAATTTGCTTGTAAAAGAAGGCAAGTCAAACGAAGCCGTTGAAACAATGACGCGCGCTTTTTTGATTTCCCCGCTTGATAACGAAGGCCTTGCCCTTTCCATTTCCTACGGCGGGCGGGATGCCGCCGCAGGCGGCGCGTCGGCAGCGTCTGAGGTGTCAAAGACAAAGGACGGCGCGTCTGATAATGCGGGGCAAAGCGTGCCCAACAAACAGCTTGAGCAGTTCAAAAACCGTCTTGAGAAAATATCTCCGACAAAGCAGATAAATATTGAAGTGGAAATTTCCATGGAACCCAAAATCAAACCTCAGCGGATTGAAGAAAAACCCGTTGCGGAAAGTATTTCCGCGGTAAAAGAAAGTGTAAAAGCGGATAATAAAAAGAGTAAAAAAAATAAAAAGGATAAGGCAAATAAAGAAAATAAAAACTCCGCCTTTGCCGCTGTTATGGAGCAGGATGCTCTTGCCAACGCCTCCTCGGTATTTAACCGCTCTTTTGTTCTAATACCCTCAAGCGAAGAAGACCGCAAAACCCAGCTCCAGCGCATTTTTGAAAGCCTTAATGAAGTGCTTAAAGAAGGGGGGAAAACAAACAATGTAAAGATGTCCATTAACGCGGGCGCGGCCGCACAGGATAAAGCGGTTTTAGACGGCCAGCAAAGCGGCGCGGGGCCTATTTCGGCCGCCGCGCGCAATAATTCCAAAGCGGGATATAATCCTTATATGGTGGGTAACGATATGGGCCTTTGGGTGGCGGGACGCGGCTGGCTTAAATACGCCGGAGATATTTTGCCCGAAGTCTCTTTGCGCGCCAAAAGCGGCAACGCGCAGGATTATCTTTTGTTGGGGTTAAATTATCTTGTTATGGGCTCGGGCGCGCAGGCGCTTGAAGCGTTTGACTCCGCCCAAACGCTTGCCTTAAGCGGCGGGCAAAATCTCGCGGGTGTGTCGCTTGAGGCGGGGACATTGCTTGAAATTACTTCTCTTGCCAAAGGCACTGCGTATATAGTTTTAGGAGACGAAGAAAAAGCCCTCGCGGAATATAAGCGCGCCCTTGAGTACAATGCGCAAAGCAAAATTGCGCAAAGCAATATTGAAATTTTAACGTCTGAGACAAAACCCGAAGGAAAGGATTTTTTATGAGAAAATACGGCCAGCACTTTTTGGTAAATAAAGGAGTAATAGAAAAAATAGTTTCCTGTTTTATTGATAATATGGAAGGCGTTGCCGTTGAAATCGGCCCGGGCAAAGGCGCGCTTACGCAGGCCTTGCTTGCGCGCGGGGTAACGCCGCTTACCTTGTTTGAAATAGACGGGGATATGATTAAATTTTTGAAGCAAACGCTTCCTTCGTGGGCGGCCTTTAAGATTGTGCAGGGGGATTTTTTGCAGACATCAAGCGATAATTTACCGTCGGGCGCGCTTTCTTTTATCAGCAATCTGCCTTATATCAGCGCGGGCGATATTTTGCTTAAGGTATTGTTTTTGGATAATTTTAAGACGGCGGTTTTTATGTTCCAGCGGGAGCACGCCCAAAGGCTTTTTGCCAAAGAGGAAACAAAAAGTTATTGCGCGCTTTCGGTAATTTTTCAAGCGGCGGCAACGGCGCAAAGTGTCTGCCGCGTAAGCGCGGGCAGTTTTAGTCCCGCGCCTAAAGTTGACAGCGAAGTTTTGCTTATAAAGCCGCGCGCGCACAATATGTTTGAGAGTAAAAAACACCGCGCGGATTTTGAGGTTTTGGTAAAATCGGCGTTTGCGTACCGTCGTAAAACTATACTTAATTCCTTAAGCGAAACTTATAAAAAGAACAAGGAAGTCTTGGGTGCGGCGTTAAAAGCAAGCGATATAAAGATATCGGCTCGGGCGGAGGAAGTGCCGCCGCGCAAATATATTGCGCTTGCCAAAAACCTTGACGGTATAGTGTTTTGAAAAGGTATTTACAAGGGTAAAATTTTAAGATAAAATATAGATGTAGCCGAAAATTTGATTTATTCCTCGGTAGCTCAATGGTGGAGCGATCGGCTGTTAACCGATAGGTTATAGGTTCGAGTCCTATCCGAGGAGCAGATTTATGCGGTCTCTTTTAAGTTTATGCTTTGTCGCCTCGTCAGTCGGATACGCGGGGCTCCGCCCGCTCTAGGTATACCTCCTTCCTTGCTTCGCGCCTAAACTTAAAATAACCCGCAAAATATAGAATAAGAAAAACTTACAGACAGCCTCGTGCGACATCCAGTGTCCGCGA
>CAZNCX010000082.1:0-5634 GCA_964571655.1 uncultured Elusimicrobium sp.
TTCGGCCATTTTAGAGCGCTCTACGGAAGTGTTATACTGTGGCAAGGCTATAGCGGCAAGGATTGCCACTATTAAGACGACAATTAGCATTTCTATTAAGGTAAACCCGTTTTTATGCATATTTCCCCTCGGCCTTTTGCAGGTTTTTCTATTCTAAGCTATATGGCTATTATAGTAAACTTGCCCGTAAATTGAAATATGCAGGGGTTATATTGTGCCGCAAATTATTTTGCGCGCGGGCACGGCAACGCACCTACGGGGGCATTTGCAAAGCTGTTAAAGCGGGAAGTATGCTAAAATAAAGTATAAATAAACGGAGGCTTTTTTATCTGTAAAAATAAGCCGAACAAAAGGCTTATAAAAATTTAATCTGTTTTTAGGATTCCACAAGGAAACTCTTTGCGAAAGCAAAGACGAATCACCTTAAAAACAGTCGTTTGGGCATAAAATACGGGATTAATTACCCTTGTATTTTATGTCAAATATTCTCTGCTTTGCAGGGAATTACGGCTGTCTTTTTTTATGAGGGTGATTCGTCATAAAAATTGCAGCCGTTTTTTTATATAGAGTTTCGCTTTGCGCAAACTCTATATGAAACAAATATCCCGTTCGCAAAAAATTTTGATACTCCGCCCAGAAGGTTCTTTGGGCGATGCTGTTTTAACTTCCCCTTATTACAGTTCGCTTAAAGCCTTTGACGAAAAAATAGAAATAAGCGTTTTTTGCCTTGCAGGGGCAAAAGAGTATTTATCGTCCTTAAAAGAAATTTCTTATGTTTACTCCTTAAAAGCAACTAAGTTACGCAAACATCAGCATTGGATTAAATTATTTTGTTTGGCGTTATTGTTGAGAATAAAAATTTTTGACTTAATAATAGACGATAACCCACCCCGACAAATGAATTGGAAAATCTTTCGCTTTATTTTAGGCAAAAATAATTTTTTTACCCCGAAATTGAAGGCAGAAGAAACATATCCTATACAAAACAGAGTAAAAAGTTATATTGCAAATTTGGGCATTCCGTTCGTTAAATACAATTTTACAATTACAGAAAGGGCTGATTTTTTTATACAAGATTTTCTGACGAAAAATAAGATAGGGAATTTTGTCGTCCTAAACTGTTTTGGCTCTGTGCAAGAAAGATGTTTTAATGAGGAAACCTTGCGCTTTTTAATAAAGATTATTTTTCAAAAATATGGCCTTCCGATAGTCTTGCCATGTCAGGCCTCCGCGCGAAATAAATTTAACTTTATACAGGAAAATATTTTTTGGATTATTACTCCAACCTGCCAAGAACTCTTTGCCCTTATTGCGGACGAAAGAAACTTGCTTACCATTTCCCCTGATACAAGTATTGTGCATATAGCCGCCTCTTTTGAAAAGCCGATTATTGCCTTTTTCCAAAACAAAGGAGGATATCCCACAGACAACAAAAACGCGGTATGTATTTATTCCAAAAATAATGACACTAACAATTTTGATAAAACTGAGTTAGAAAGGAACTATGATTATTGAGATATAAAAACTCTCTCTTTAATTAAATAAATTCTCTCTTTTTACCTACTATTAAAGAAGCCTCAGTTTATAAAAGGTATTTAAGGATTGTATAATTATGATAATCCATACTTGATTATAAATATTATTATATACTCTGTCATATCATAGTTTGGTATGGATTTGCTACAATTATATATATCTAAATTTACAGAGTGAAAATGTTAAATCAAGAAGAAATAGATTATTTAATGCTATTAAAAAAATATAAAAGAAGCGAGGATTCTTCTGTCTTCCCTTTTTCAAGTGGAGAACAGATTATAATTCCGCTTGCTTGTGATAATCCTAAAGAACTTTTCGAGATTATTGTAAGATGTGGAAAAATCGAATTGCAAAAATATCATTTTACTAATAGGGCACGTAAAATATTTTCTCTCTTTAGAATTGACCTAGAAGATTCTTCTCACATAAATCCAGATAGGACTAAAATAACAGGACCCCACTTCCATATTTATACAGAAAAATATGGAGATGCTGTAGCCTTTCCTTTACCATCAAATATTGATGCAAAAAATACAAAAGAAGTCTTGCAGTATTTTATGGACAAATGCAATATTGTTGATCCTCCCTATATTCAGTTTGAGGGGCTTTTCCAATGAAAAAAGAAGAAGTGGATATACTCGTCGCTGAGTATAGAAAATGGCTTGCACAAGAAATAACAACTCGTCAAGTAGGGGAGTATGTAGCTATTTCTACGCCATTTTTAGACAGAAAAAATGATTATATACAAGTATATGTATCAAATGCTAATGAACATGGAACACTAAAAATATCTGATGATAGTAATACAATATCAGAACTTATAGTTAGTGGCTGTGAAATTGACACCCCAAAAAGAAAAGAACTTTTAATACAAATCCTTAACAGTCATGGTATAAATTTTAACTCTGATACAAAAGCCTTAGAGGTAATAACTTCCCCTCAAGATTTTCCTATAAAAAAGCATCTTTTATTACAAGGAATTCTTGCGGTTAATGACCTATTTAATTTAGCGGGGCCACAAGTGGCTTCTTTGTTTAGAGAAGACGTAGAAAACTGGCTTAATATAAACAAAGTAAGCTATATTCCTTGTATATCCCTACAAGGAAAAGGTTTTACACATAATATAGATTTCATGCTTCCGAAGAGTCTTAATAAAAAAGAAAGGGCTGTAAAACTAGTAAATAATCCTTCTTCTGACAATATTAAAAGTGTTATGTTTACATATCTAGATGCTATAGAACGCTTCAAAACAACAGAATTGCTAGTATTAATAAACGACGAAAATAAAAAAACTACAGATAAAGCCTTAGAATCATTCAATAAATATGGGAATGCTGTTGTCCCCACTTTATGGAGCGAAAGGAAAAATAACCTTTCATTATTTCAAGCGTAATAAAATAGTTGATAGTACAGTAAAGGTTTAGATATTTAAGTTATATTCTTCGTTGTATATTCAATAATACCTTTAAATATTAAGAGAGGACATTAATCATAATAATTTTAATAAACATTTTTTTCTTTTTTCTAAATTTAAAAATTCTTCCTTCTTATTCTTCTCCTATCCCTTTTATCCATACTAAAAACTATTTTCTAAAAAGCTGTTATAAAGTTTTAGCGCGCGGAGTAGCTCCCGCGCGCTAAAAATATAAACAAAATATACTTAACTCTACTGCTAATCCCACTATTAATTCCACTACTAAGTCCGTTATTTCTTCCGCGATTACTTCCGTTACTGACTTCGCAATAATTCCGCCGTTGTCGTTACCGCTGGGCTAAAGCTTTATGAGGCCGCGGGAAAAGGCATAAATAGCGCCGACAGTCAAAATAATTATCGCCCATAAAAACAGCTTCTCCGCCCCGTGGAAGACGGGGGCCTTATCTTCCGTTTGCTTGCGAGCCCAGATATATACCGGTATCCCCGCCGCTATGAAAATAAACGCCAAAAACAGGTATTTCAGCCCCGCCGCATATAAAAGCCATGCGCCGTATGCCGTGCCTAAAAGGCCCGACAGTAAGGCGTAAAACCTGTCTTTGCCGGAATACTCTCCGTCTTCGGTAAGCTTCCATAAGTAAAGCGTGCTTGCTATATAAGCCGGCAATACCATAACGCCAGTTATACTAAGCATTGTGCTCCACGCATTTTTGGAAAAATACACTAGCAATATCGCAAGCTGCATCAAAATGCTTGTAACCCACAGCGATACCGAGGGCGAGCCGTTTTTATTTTCAACGGCAAACTGTTTGGGGAAAGTTTTATTCCCCGCGGCGGCAAAAGGCATTTCGGCCGTGATTATCGTCCACGCAAGCCAGCTTGTTAACACCGCTACCAACAGCCCTATATTCATAACCCACGCGCCCCAGGGGCCTACTATCTTTTCAAGCACGCCCGCCGTGGACGGATTGGGGATTGCCGCAATCTCCGCCTGAGTTAAGAAACCAAAAGGCAATAAAGAAAGCAGCATATAAATAACAATACACCCAGCAAAACCCATTATCGTGGCTTTGCTTACGTCGCTTGGCTTTTGCGCCCTGCTGGAGAGGACTACCGCCCCCTCAATACCTATAAAAGCCCACAGCGTTACCAGCATTGTGCTTTTAAGCTGCGCGCCAAGGCCGCCTAAAGTTGCCGTATTTTGACTGATAAAGCCCAAATCAAATTTATCAAAGTGGAAGCTGAAAAGCAAAACTATAACAAACACAAACAGCGGGATTATCTTGCCCACCGTACCTATAATATTAAGCATGGAAGCCTGCTTTGCCCCGCGCCACCCGTGTGAAACGCTAATGTAGGATACCTTGTGCCATATTCTTGATCTTCCATATATACTACCTCCCTTTTTTTTATTTTTCCTTTTATACTTTCAGATTATGCTCTATACGTTTTACTGTCTTTACATTACTGCCTTTACAAACTCAAATTTACCCTAAGCGAGGCCACCGTTACCCATTGTGTGGAAGAACTCAACGCCGCCGCGGGATATATCTGTACATCGGGAGTAACCGACAGCCAATGCAAGGGCCAGTAAACATACTGCGCTTCCAAAACCGTTTCCCCCGTTTTTACCTCGGCGGGGGCAAACTGCTGCGCGCTTAGGCGGTTATAGGCCGCCCCTACCACCGCGGCGTCTTGGGAATTGCGCTCAAAAGGGTCCAAATAAGCTGCCCCCGCGCGGTAAGACTGCTTTATCGGCCGCACCTGCGCCGAAATGCCGTTTGCCCCCGCAAAAGCAACCCATTTATCAGATAAATGCTGCTCGGCTATAAGGGAAATGCCCCAGCTTTCCCCCGTCTGTAATTCCACCGAAGGCTGATAATAAACTAAAGCCAGATAACTGCCTTTGCCCAAACCTTTGACTTCGGGCGTATATTGAGCGTTTGCAAAGACAGCGTATTTATTGTCAAAGGCGGTATCGGGCTGGATTTTATCGCCCAGAACATTGACCGCGTCCTGATACCCCGCGGAAAAAGAAAGATTTGCGTTTGCCTGCATTGTAGCGTAAGCCCCCAGACTGCCTGAAGAATAGCTTGAGCTTGCGTTTTGCGACAGCGCATAGTTAATCAAATAAGTCTGTTGATTGTTAATATATTTGCCGCCGTCAAAATTGCTTATCGGAAATTGCCCCGCAGTTAAAGACAGCCAGTCCATTTTACCCGCAAAAGTATACGTGAGGGATAACTGTGAAAAAATGTTTTGATTGGAAGAGTAATCGTTAATTGGGACAGCCACAGAGGTCCTTTGTCCTAAGACATTTCCGTTTGCTCCCCAGTATCTGGCTGCGCTATAGTTGAAGTTGAGCTGGAGAGATCCTTTGTCATTATTAAAAAATGTCCAAGTGATAAAGGGGTAATAGACGCCCTGAAACGCGGTTTGTTTACCGCTGGGCGAGGCCCTTTGGGCCATATAGGATATATCAAGGCCAAACTGTAGACCTAATTGCTGCGCCAGCTTATCTTTAAGGTTAAAATAGGGGGACAAAATGTCTTCTGCCGAAGCGCTTTTGGCTGTTTCCTTCTGTCTGAGCCTTTGGGTGTGCCTAGCGTTGCTGTCGTTGGAATAAGAACTGACCCCTAAGATTAAAGTTAACAGGCAAACTGAAA
>CAZNCX010000083.1:0-5479 GCA_964571655.1 uncultured Elusimicrobium sp.
ACGATACGCAAGCAACGGAAAAGCAAAAATTTACCCAAATATGGAAAATTGTGCGTCCGAAACAAGCCGCTGTTAACACAAAATGTTGTTGTCGTGCTTCTGCCGTTTAACCGAAGAAGCGAAGCTTGGCATTTGCGTAGTTTAGCTTATTTGCATATGGCGCGCAGTTGGCGCGCAAGCCAAAAAAAAGGCACAGTCAAAAAAACTTGATTAAAGAAATTAGATATAATAATATTTATAGGCGGGCCGCTATCCCGCTGATTTTTATCTTTTAAGGGGCCTTTATGCCGCCTAGGTTTAGCGCGGGGGCGCAAAAAGTTGTTTTCATTTCCCAAGAAGAAGCAAAAAAATTAAATCACGATTATGTCGGCACGGAGCATCTGCTTTTGGGCCTTGCTTACGCTCAGGGTGAAATATCCTCTAAAATCCTAAAAGATTTAGGCGTAAGCGGCGATAAGATAAAGCAGGAGATAGAGCAGCTTATCGGCGTCGGCGATAACTTAGTGGTTTTAGCCGATATCCCTTTTACTCCGCGCGCCAAAAAAGTTTTGGAACATTCCTTTGAAGAAGCTCAGATGCTTGATCAAAATTTTATAGGCACCGAGCATATTTTACTGGGTATCACAAGCGAGGACGAGGGTGTTGCGGCCACTATATTAAGCAATTTGGGTTTGACGCGCGAGATTATCCGCGCGGCGGTATTAAAAGAAATAACCTCCGGCGGCGCGCTTAAAGCCAAGAAAGAAGATTCCGACGAGGAAGAAAAAGAAGAAAGCCCCCTGATGGAAGCGCGCACGGTAAGACCTAAAAAATCAAACACCCCGATTTTAGACGAACATTCCCGCGACTTAACCCAGCTTGCGCGCGAAGGCAAATTGGATCCCGTTATCGGCAGAGAAAATGAAATTGAAAGGCTTACGCAAATCCTTGCGCGCCGCACAAAGAACAATCCCGTTTTGATAGGGGAGCCCGGCGTCGGCAAAACCGCCATAGTTGAAGGCCTTGCGCAAAAAATGGCGGGCGGCGAAATAGCCTCGGTGCTCTACGATAAAAGACTTGTGAGCATAGATATGGGCTCTTTAGTCGCCGGTACAAAGTACAGAGGGGAATTTGAGCAAAGGCTCAAAAACATTTTAGAAGAAGTTGCAAAAGCGGGCGACGTGATTTTATTTGTGGACGAATTTCACACTATTGTCGGTGCGGGCGCGGCGGAAGGATCTATGGACGCTTCAAATATGCTAAAGCCGGCTCTTGCCCGCGGCGAACTGCAATGCATAGGCGCTACTACTTTTGACGAATATCGCAAATATATAGAAACCGACGCCGCCTTTGAGCGCCGTTTCCAGCCTATAACGGCCGAACCTAATACGGTGGAAGAAACAATTGAAATCTTAAAAGGCCTCAAGGGAAATTATGAAAAGCATCATAATGTTAAATTTACCGATGAAGCTTTAATTGCGGCGGCAAATATAGCCGACCGCTATATAACAGACCGCGCTATGCCCGATAAGGCCATAGACTTGCTTGACGAAGCGGGCTCTCGCGCTCGGCTTAAAGCTTCTCTGCTTCCTACGGAACTTAAAACCAGGGAAAAAGAATTAAAAAAACTTAACGGGGAAAAGGACGCCGCCATTGCCGTTCAGGAATATGAGCGCGCCTCAAAGCTGCAAAGCAAGGCCGAAAAATTTGGTTTGGACTTAAAAAAAGCCAAAGAGCAATGGTCTTTTAAGCAAGGCCAAAATCAACCGCAGGTGGGGGAGGAGGATATAGCCGTAGTCGCCTCCAAATGGACGGGCATACCCGTAACGCGCTTAACGCAGAGCGAGACTGAAAAAATCCTTAAGATGGAAGAGTATTTACATAAGCGCATTATAGGGCAGGACGAGGGCGTGCGAGTAATAGCAAAAGCAATACGCCGCGCAAGAACGGGGCTTGGCAACCCTAACAGGCCCATTGGCGGATTTTTATTTTTAGGGCCCACAGGCGTCGGCAAAACTGAACTTGCAAAGATACTTGCGTCATTTTTGTTTGGCGATGAAGACGCTATGATACGCATAGATATGTCTGAGTATATGGAAAAATTTGCCGTCTCGCGCCTTATCGGCGCGCCGCCCGGCTACGTCGGTTATGAAGAAGGCGGCCAGCTTACCGAAGCGGTAAGAAGACGTCCGTACAGCGTGGTTGTCCTAGACGAGTTTGAAAAAGCGCATCCCGACATTTATAATATCCTTCTGCAGGTTTTAGACGAAGGCGTTTTGTCGGACAATCTTGGGCATAAAGTTAACTTCAAAAATGCGATTATAATTATGACCTCCAACGTCGGCGCGCGCGAAATTACAAATAAAGGCAGCCGCCTGGGTTTTACCCCGCAAAACGACGAGGAACATCAGTACGAAGATATGAAAAACAATGTTATGAACGAGGTCAAGAAAACCTTTAATCCCGAGTTTATAAACAGAGTTGATGAAATTATAGTTTTCCACTCTCTTAACAAAGAACATATGCTTAAAATTTTGGATTTACATCTTGACGATCTTTCCCAAAAAATCGCGCCGCAGGGCTTAAAGATAAAATATACCGCCGCGGCAAAAGAATATCTTGTTGAAAACGGTTTTGATCCCAGATATGGCGCGCGGCCTCTGCTGCGTTCTTTGCAGCGCAATCTGGAAGATCCTCTGGCGGAATATATTCTTTCCAATAAATTTGCTCCCGATACTGTAATTACCGCAGACGCCGACAAAAAAGGAAATAAAATAATTTTCAGCGTGCGCAGCCCGCGCGGTGCGGCTAAAAAGAGCGCTGTATCCTGCAAGTAAAAATTTGATAATATTTTTAATAGTTCCATAGGAGGACTAATGGCAAATATAAACACAAACAATCCCGCTCTTAACAAAGCAAAAGCCCTAGAGCTTGCTTTAAGCCAAATAGAAAAATCTTTCGGCAAAGAAGCTATTTGCAAATTGGGGGACAATACGATAAAGAAGGTGGAATCTATTTCCACCGGCGCGCTTTCTCTGGATTTAGCTTTGGGCATCGGCGGCATACCGCGCGGGCGCGTTATTGAAATTTACGGGCCGGAGGCCGGCGGCAAAACAACGCTTAGCCTTCATATAGCCGCTCAGGCGCAAAAAGCGGGCGGAACGGTAGCCTTTATTGACGCAGAACACGCCCTTGATCCGTCTTATGCAAAGCTTATAGGCGTAAATATAGACGAACTTTTAATTTCCCAGCCCGACAGCGGCGAGCAGGCCCTTGAAATAGCAGAAAAACTTGTACGCAGCGGTGCTTTGGATTTAATTATAATAGACTCCGTGGCGGCGCTTGTGCCTCAGGCGGAAATTGAAGGCGCAATGGGCGACACGCACGTAGGCTTGCAGGCAAGGCTTATGTCTCAGGCTTTGCGCAAGCTTACAAGTCTTCTTGCCAAAACTAAGACAAGCATTATCTTCATAAATCAGTTAAGGCAGAAGATAGGCATTATGTTCGGCAATCCCGAAACTACGCCCGGCGGTCTTGCGCTTAAATTTTACTCCTCGGTGAGGCTTGACGTACGCAAGATAGAAAACATCAAAAGCGGCGAGCAGGTTATAGGCACGCGCGTCAGGACAAAAGTGGTCAAGAACAAAGTTGCCCCTCCCTACAGACAGGCGGAGTTTACTATGCTCCACGGTGAAGGCATTTCAAGAGAAGCCTGCATTATTTCAATGGGCGTAGACAGTAATGTTATTGAAAAGAGCGGCAGCTGGTTTATTTATAACGGCGAGAAACTGGGACAAGGTGCCGAAAACGCAAGGCAGTATCTTAAAGATAACCCCGAAGTCGCCCTGCAGATAGAAGATAAACTTAAAGAAATGTTCTTGGGAGGGAAGCCTTCCTCCCCGTCCAAAGACGAAAAAGCTGATAAAGCCGAAGATTCTGCGAAAAAGAAAAAATAATTAAAAAAGAAAATTATATACGAAAGGGACAATTTTACAATTGTCCCTTTTCTTTTGGACTTGCTTTAGTGTGATATAATAACTCTATATCCCATTTAAGGAGACTCTGATGAACAACATAACGCAAAAACAACCCGCCGGTCTTTGGCTTATCTGCACGGCGGAAGCCTTTGAACGTTTCAGCTATTACGCAATGCGCGCGTTGCTTATTTTATATTTTGTCTATGCGCTTAAGATGGAACGCTCCTCAGCGGCAAATTTATACGGCACGTTTACGGGATTGGTGTATCTCTCGGGCATTGTCGGCGGTTATGTGGCCGATAAATTTATCGGCCAAAAGCAAGCCATTATATGGGGCGCGGTGATGATTGCCTTTGGGCAGCTGATGCTCGGCTTTGAGCACATCGGTATTATTTACACGGCGCTCGGTTTTATAATTATGGGCAACGGTTTCTTTAAGATAAGCGTTACCACTTTAGTAGGCTCTCTGTATGAAAAGAACGATCCGCGGCGCGACGGCGGCTTTACCTATTTTTATATGGCCGTTAATTTGGGCGCGTTTTTGGCCGGGTTAATCGGCGGAGGTATAGGCGAGAAATTCGGCTGGCGTTACGGTTTTTGGACGGCCGCCGTCTTTATGGTCATAGGTATGATTATTTTCATTTGGGGCAAAGAAAAATATTTTGCCGGCAAAGGAGATAAACCTAAAAAAATAACTAAAGAAGAAAAAAAGTCCGTCCCCAAAGTTCCGCTTACAACCGAAGAGAAAAAGAAAATAGGCGTAATTTTTATTTTAGCTTTCTTCGTTATTTTCTTTTGGACCGCTTTTGAGCAAAGCGGCGCGGCTCTTAATTTGTTTGCTTACGAACATACGCAAAGAGCTATAAATATCTTCGGCAAAACGTGGGAAATACCGGCGACGTGGTTTCAGTCTCTTAACCCCGTGTTTGTGGTGCTGTTTGCTCCGCTGTTCTCCAAGATGTGGATAGATTTGGCAAAGAAATCAAAAGAGCCTTCAACCCCCGCCAAATTTGTTTGGGCGCTTTGGCTTTTGGCCGCAGGCTATGTGGTACTGCTTTTTGGCGCAATGAAGCTGGGCCCGGGCGTTAAGATAAGTATGTTCTACCTTGTTTTTGCCTACGCCGCTTTTACCATGGGCGAACTTTGTTTGTCCCCCGTAGGCCTTTCGCTTGTTACCAAGCTTGCCCCCATACAGTTTGTAGGTATCCTGATGGGCGTTTGGAAACTTGCCAACGCGGCGGCAAATAAGCTTGCGGGTCTTTATTCCAGCTATTTCGGCGTGATAAGTAACGAGCAGTTTTTCGGCGGGCTTATAGTGGTACCGCTGATTGTGTCGGTTATACTGCTGGCTATTATGAGGCCGCTTAAGCGTTGGATGGGCGACGTCCACTAAATTAACGACATATGGCGGTAACAGCAGGTTGTTTCGGGCGCACAATTTTTCAATTTTGGGCAACTTTGCGTTTTTCTGTCCCTAGCGTACCGCTTGAGCTGCCGCTTCAAGCTTCGTGGTACGCGGCGGG
>CAZNCX010000084.1:0-5348 GCA_964571655.1 uncultured Elusimicrobium sp.
ATTGTTGATTATATTGTTACATCCCCTCCTTATCATAATATTCTAAAAAACCAAGCGAATGGATTAAGAAAAGATTCCTCAAAAAAAGGCTTTAGAAATGGTTCTAGGCTTGGGGTTGAGTATTATTCCGATATGCCAAGTGATTTGGGAAATCAAAAGGATTATAATGACTTCCTTAATTTGTTATACCAGATTATGACAAACTGTTTCAAAAAACTTAGGCCAAATGGGTATTGTTCTATAATTATAAGCGATTTCACCATCGACAAAAAAGAAACTTGCGTTCAAGGAGATATTGTAAAAATAATGGAAAAGATAGGATTTGCCTTTGTAGGTACTATTATATTATTACAAGATAACAAACCTTTGTATCCCTTTGGATATCCTTTTGCTTTTAAGATAAACCATATGCATCAAAATATTATAAATTTTTGTAAGAAGGAGTAAAATATTTTATGTCTAAAATTAGATATTATTTTCATAATTATGCTTTCACTAGAGAGAAATTTGACTTATTTCATAATCAAGTTATTAATATGCCTAGGGACTCTTTTTCTAATAATGACTTGTATAAATTACAAGTGCTATTTGCGTATCTTCTTTTATTAGAAAACAAAACACCCGAAAAAGGGTTTACTTATCGCGATATTATGGAAGCAATTGCTTTTCAGTTAAAACAAGGCGTTGCTCCACAAAAAGAACATAAAAGTGATGAAATAGAAAAAGAATATTTTGTTTTTACAGATCCCTCTGAACAATATAAAGAAAAAGGACGCATGTTTCGTCATTTAATGGGTTTTTGTGCGTTTTTTGGAGCTATCTATTCGCAAGGGAAAAAAAGCAAATTTATAAAGTTTGATAAATGCAGAGAATATGTATTGTCCTCCTTAGATAATCTTATACCAGTAGCTAGAAACAATATCCTCAATTTAAATATAAAAAATAATGACTTTATAAAAAATCTTTCCGGAATAAAAATACTGCCTGAAGCAAACTATCGTCCTACTTATGGCATATTAAAATATCTGCAAGAGATTAAAAGGCCTGCTACAAAATTTGAGTTAGCTTTACTCTTAGGTAGAATTGATGAAGTCCAATCAGAAAAAGAAATAATAACAAGGGCTCTTGATATAGGCAGAACTTTACCAACACAAGACCAAAAAGCTCAAGAGGATTTTTTCTTTAAAGCTATGGGGTGGAAACATACTGATAATTTATTATTTCAATATTCAATTTCTCAACAACCATATTTCAAATTTAACACTTATTTTCTATTTTTAAAATCTTTTAACCTCTTAGAAGAAAACCTTATTGACAAAAAACTATCTTTAACAAAATATTCTCAACAATTATTGCTTGATAATATCCCTTGTCATATATCTGACTTAGATAATTTGATAAATATGCTTTCAGATGACATATCAGACATAAGATTACGTGATATTTTAATCCATGAATACAATCAAGAACTAATGGAAGCCTTATTTGAGGAAAAAGATTTTATTGAGAAAATAAATAGAAAAGCCCTTGCTAATCCTATTATAATTGATGGGAATAGAAGAAGAAATAAATTTATTTCCGAATTAGCAAAAATAAAAGTTAATTATACTTGTCAAGCTGGAACTAAAACTTTCAAACAGCCAAATGGGCATAACTATGTAGAAGGACACCATATAATTGACTTTTCCAAAAAAGGGCCTGATATTATAGATAATTTGCTAATTTTGGGGCCAACCCCTCATACTCTTCTTCATAGAGGAGCTACTGAAGAAATTGAGAATTTATATAATCATCTTAAAACTACTGGGATACTAACCTATAGCATATTTGAGAATATGGTAAAAATATATAACTGCCTAGAACCAGAGCATATAAACTTGTTGGCTGATAGAAATCTAATATCAAAAGAACAGAAAAATACTTTATTATCATTAATAAAATAAAAAAACCTCCACTTTCAAACAGAGGTTTTTTATATCCATCAAGTCCTTATACTTCTTAATTCTTATTCATTACTTCGCGCTGACTATGCTTATGCAGATACCAAGAGTGCTCTCCATCACGTCCAAAGATACCCACTCCAGAGGCCCGTGCTCGCCAGAATATCCCGCAGAAATGTCCGGCGTCGGCAGACCGCGGAAAGTAAGCCGCGCGCCGTCTGTGCCGCCGCGCGCTTGCATGATTTTATACTTAACGTTTTCCTTCTTCATCGCGGCAAGAAGCGCTTTCATCGCCGCCGGGTGCTTTTGCAAAATATCCTTCATATTCCTATAACTTTCAATTATCTTAACATCCACTTTTGCGCCTTTATGCTTCTTCTCAAGCGTTTGGGCAAGCGCTTTAAGCTCGCTCTCAAGCTGGTGCAATTTCTTTAAGTCATGCTCGCGCACAATAGCTTTAAGCGTTACCTTTTCTATGCCGCCGGATATCTCATTAAAATGCACAAAGCCTTTTTCTTTGTCGGTATGCTCGGGGCGGTGCTTTTTGGGCCACGAGCATAAAAATTCCCCAGCTAAAATAACGGGACTTATCATAATATCTTTGGCAAGCCCCGGGTGGGTGGAGACGCCCGTTATTTCCACAACCGCCGTATCCCCGTTAAAATTACCGTTGCAAACACCGCCGATGCTGCCATCTATTGTATAGGCGAAATCAGCCTTAAATTTATTTAAGGGCAGAAGTTCGCAGCCGTGGGCAATTTCCTCGTCGGGGGTAAAAGCTACAAATATGCCGCCGTGCTTGGCGGAGGGATTATTCTTGAAATACTCAAGCATTGTCATTATCACAGCGACGCCGGCCTTATCATCGGCGCCTAAAATCGTCTGCCCGTCGCTGCTTACGATATCGTGCCCTTTGGCAAGATTAAGCAATTTATCGCTTTTGGGATCAAGATAAATTTTCTTTGCCGCGTTAATAAGCAATTTGCCGCCGTTATATTTCTTGTGCAATTGCGGGTTAATGGGTTTATCGGTAAATTCTTTGACGGTATCAATATGCGCTATAAAACCTATTGAGGGCATCTTCTTGGAGCAGTTTGAAGGCAGCTCCCCAAAAGCGTACGCGTGCGGCGTTACGGTTACATTCTTGAGGCCTAGGGCCTTTAATTCCCCCGCTAAAATTTTGGCCAGCTTCATTTGAGACAGCGTTGAAGGAGTTTTGGACACATTTGCTTCGTCCGAAGGGGTGTTTATTTTTACGTATTTTTCCAATTTGGCGTATAATAATTCTTTATTATTCATAGGTATCTCCTTTACCTTAAAATTTTAGGAAGTATTGTTTTTATTATATAACTTTTAGGCCAAAAATAAAGCAAATGAGTAGTTAAGCATATTAGTAAAAGCCAAAATTTGACATTATATTTTTGAGATTTACATTCTTCCAATCGGCATAAAAAACTTTGTTTTCAGGATAGCCTGCAACATAAAGCCTATTTTGCAACATAATAAATATATTTATCAGTTACATTAACTACTAAAAATATTACATTGTCTAAAACACGCTAAAGTTTCACATTTAGATACCATATTGTAATATGTTTCTATTATTGTTCTCGTATTCTATTTAATATTTATATTATGTCTGTCTTTATATAATATGTTAATACTATATATAAAAAGCGTTGATTTTACAAAAGGCCTATCTTATGATGGGCCTTTTTTCACTTGTGGCGACGAGGGATTTTTGAAATTATATAAATTATGAAAAAGAATACCTTAAGGAAAATTTTGGCTTTTTTAATAGCTTTCAACATAAGCGGACAAAGTTTTGCCCAATTTATGGATTCTTCTGTTGAGTTTTCCTTTGAAAATCTTAAAGAAAAGTATTTTAGCAACTTAGTAAATGGTAATTCTTCGCAAGAACTCAATGTGGAAAATATTTGCAATCAACTTGCTCTTTGTCCAAGTTCTGAAGAGTTAGGAGAAAATTCCGTTTATGCCCTTTATATGACGCCTGAAGAACTTAGGCAGGAGATGTCGGAAAATCTTTCAAAAGAAGAAATAGCCGCAATATACAGACAGGAAAAAGCGGATTATGAAAAACTTTTCAACAGGACCAAAGTTATTTTACTGTCTCTTCCCGCAGATTCCCCCAAAAGAGTGGATATTTTAACTAAAGTGTTACCTGCGCTTTTGCTTACAAAAACTGCTGTTCCCAAAGAGGTAAAAGATTTTTCCCGCAGGGCATATCTTGACTATTTCTCGTATATAGATCAAAAATACCCCACAATTGGCAAGATACAAAAAAATTCTTAAAAAATGCAGGATTTAGGCAAAGTGATATTTGCTTACGGACTTGTTGCAAAAAAAGGCGACGGCCATAAAAATCTTTTATCAATAATGTCTAAAACGCCGCTTACGTCTTTAGGTTCGCAAACAATCCCGTCTTTTATCGGCGCTCTTATCTCAATAGAAGAGTATGACTTAATAGAGAACTTTTTGAAAGCGGCCTCATATCGCGAAGTTGCTAACAACCGCGGTAAAGTTTTAACTGCGCTTGAAAATTTCGGCAATTTATTTTCTCCCACGGCATACATAAGTCAAAGCGACTCCATAAAAAACAAATACGCCGGCGGGAACATCACCCCCTATGGATATTACGCATTAAGCGGCGAAGGGGAAAATGTTGTCCTCGGCAATATCTGGGAGGATATCCCACAAATATTGGTAAGCGAAGGGGGAGCTGCCGGCATAAAAATAATAAACGATATTTTTTATAACGGTCTTACAGTAAGCATAAATAAAAATTTTGTCCCCGCCGCATATTGGGAACACGGCGTGATGATACCTTTCATAATAGGCGCGCTTAATACAAATAAGATAGAAGGGCGCGCAATAAAAGGCAATGAGAGCCTGCGCAAATATTACGGCGCTAATCTTGCCGGACTGGTGGAAATAAATTTAATGTCATACAAAATGTATGATCTTAATAATCCGACTTACAAAAGAGTGCATGAAATAATAGCCGCGCCGTATTTGGCCCAAATAAACGCCAAATTAAACGGGGACAATGATTTTCAGCCCGCCAGAAACAATTTTAATATATTAAAGAACACAGATATCCAAGACGAATGGAACAACCAGTTCAACGGAATGATATACAGCCCCCAAGCCGTAAGCTTAATAAGCGGAAATAAAAAGAAAGCCAGCGGGCTTATCCTTAGAGAGTCAGACGCAACAAGAAATGGTAATCGGCAAATGTGGTCAAGCGTACTTAAATATGCAAAGTGGGGTGATATAGCAATTGCCGCTACCGCCGCTTTTCAACTGGCGCAAGGCATGGTAAGTTTGAGCGCAAATATAGCAAAAAATGTCAGGCTTGTAAAAGCGGCACATTCTATGAATGTTAAC
>CAZNCX010000085.1:0-5247 GCA_964571655.1 uncultured Elusimicrobium sp.
TTGTTTTCGCAGAGCACCGCGTCAAGAAATTTGCCGAAAGCCTCTTCTATTTTAAGCGTCAGGCCTTGGTCAAATTTAATATTTTTCCTAAGAGTGCCCCTTACGCCTGAGATATTGCTTTCTTGGGCAAGCTTTGCGCCTATCCAGTAGGGGTTGTTTTGGCCCTGGGTTTCTATCATCTGGCGTTTGGCGTTGAGGGCGGCTTTCTCGGCGTGGATTTTATTTAAGCCGTCGCTTAAAGTCTGTTTTTGAAGGGAAAGTTCTTTGGCGGCGCTTTCACAGGAAGCCTGTTTTTCTTTAAGCGCGGTTAATACTTTTTGCTTCTCTTCAATTTCTTTTTGAAGGTTTTGCGCCTCTTGTTGAAGGCTTTGGGTTTGCGCGGTTTGTTTTTGAAGGGTTTTTTCAAGCGTGATTAAATTATTGTTTTCATAGGAGGCGGAGCTTTCTTCAAGCGCGGCCTTGGCCGAAAGTTCCATCTCCCGAGAAGACAGCTCCATTAACAAAGAAGAATTTTTTTCTATCTCTTCGTCGGCGGAATGTAAATTTTGCTCGTTTATTTTCAAGCTTTCGTATTTTTTGTTAAAAGCTTCCTGCAGCGGGATAAATTGTTTTTCTATTTCGTCTAATTTTTGTTTTAGTTTTGCGAGGACAGGGGCAAGTTCCTCAAGCCTTTGTTTGCCTATTATGTCTTCGTCGGCGGAGTTTTTGAGCTGCAAAGTAAGTTCTTCGGTAAGGTTTTGGCAGTTTTGCACGTCGCCTTCCAAAAGGCCGATCTGATATTTGGCCGAAGATATTTTTTCGTTAAACTCATTAAGTTCAGTCTGTTTGTGGGTAAGGTTAAGGTCCAAAGCGGCGCACTGGCCTTCAAGCGCGCTGAGGGAAGATGTGTTGTCTTCTATATTTTTGAGCAGAGGATCAAGTTTTGAGGCAAGCTCGGCAATCTGCCCGTCGTGGAGTTTAAGGTCTTCAAGACAAAGGCCTATTTCGCTTTCTTTTAATTCCTCGCGGTATTTTTGGTAGAGGCGCGCTTTTCTTGCCTCGCTGTCCAGCTTTTTTATCTGCTCTTCTATTAAAACCAAAGTGTCGCTCAGGCGGGCGGTATCCATATCCACGCGTTCAAGCTTTCGCACGGCCTCGTCGCGCTTTGCTTTGTACTTGGAGACGCCGGCCACTTCCTCAAACATTTCGCGGCGCTGCTCGGGCGTAGCTTTTATCATTTGATTGACCGAGCCTTGGTCAATAATGGCGTAGCCCTCGCCGCCGATGCCGGTGTCAAGGAACATTTCCCTTATGTCTTTAAGACGGCATTGGACGCGGTTTAAGAAATACTCGCTTTCGCCGCTGCGGTAAATTTTGCGGGTAACGGTAACTTCGCCGAAGTCAACGGGCAGTTTGCGCTCGGTGTTATCAAACACCATGCTTACCTGCGCCATATTAAGAGGGGGGCGTTTTTTAGTGCCGTTAAAAATTATGTCCACCATAGAGCCCGAGCGCAGCGATTTCCACGACATCTCGCCTATAGCCCAGCGTATGGAGTCTACTACATTTGATTTCCCGCAGCCGTTGGGGCCGACTATGCAGGAAACTTCCTTTTCAAAATTAAGTTTTACTTTATCTGCGAAAGATTTGAAGCCGTAAATTTCAATACCTTTAAGATACATAGTTCTGCCTAAATTAAATTTACTTAAATGTTTAAGATATAAGGGCCCAAAAGCCCTTTGAGATATATAGAATATAATACTAAATTTAAGGCCTTAGCGGATAGTGAAATAAGAATAGAAATCTAACTTCCGCGTGTTGCGCATGGGCGCAGTCTATATTTTCAGCAGCTTAAATTCCGCAAACGCAATAAGGCCAAATGCCGCCACCGGCGCCCAGCCTGCGGCTATGGGGTTAAGCATTCCGCTTTCCCCCGCCGAGGTGCAAATTGTCACTATCCACCAAAAGACAAAACCTATGGCAACTGCGCCTATAATATTAAGCAGCTTGCTGGAGCGTTTTAGCACTATTGCAAGCGGCATGCCCAGCAGGCACATAACGACCGCGGCAAACGGCGCGGCCAGCTTTACGTTTATAAAAGTTTCTTCCTGATGGGTGGTAAGGCCGCTTGCCTTCAGGAATTTTATGCGCCGCAAAAGTTCGGCTATGGTAAGATAGGAAGCCTCCGTCTTGCCGACGGAAATATCCTGAGGCGGCAGGTTAAAATCGGAATTTAATTTATCAAAGGGCACTTCTTTCACGCCTTTGTTTTTGGAAAAAGAGCGGATAAAGCCGTCCTCAAAAAACCAGGTTTTTGCATTATCGTCCCACTTAAATTTTTGCGCGCTTATTTGGGAGGATAATGCCCAAGCGTCGTTGTAGATATCTATAAACATACCCTCCATTTCGCCCTCGTCTGCGCGGATAAGCTTGGCAAAGAGTATGCGCCTGTCGTCAAGGCGCAAGGTAACGTCGCGCTGCTCGTTAAAACGCCAGTCTTTTTTACCGCGGATTTTGCGCTGCAAAGTAAGCTCGGCTTTTTTGCTCATATCGGGGACTATAACCTCTTGGGCCAAAAAACCGAAAATTGCCACAAGCGCAATGCAAAAAACAAGCGGTTTTAATATTTGGCGCACGGTATATCCGCCTGCTACGGCGGCGGTCCATTCCCCTTGCGCTATCATATCGGATATGACAAAAAGGGAGCTCAAAAGACATGCAACCGGCAGCACGCTAAGCAGCCAGGAGGGCATTGTAAGGGCGCTGTATTTAAGCACCAAACGCAGGCTTGCGCCGTAGGTGGATATCCAGCGCATTTTTTCAATGCTGTCGCCCAAGAAAATCAGGACAGAAAATACCAGCATTATAAAAACAAACGGGCCCCAGAATTTGCGCGCTATATATGTTGAAATTATTTTCATCAGCCGTCCAGCCTTTTACGCCAAAGATGCCTTCCCAGAAAACCGCCGACTATAACCGGCAGCAGCGGCGCGCCGTAGGCAACGGGCGCAAAAGAAAAACTTTCGCCTATATGCCCGCCGACGGTCAACAGCCCGAAATAGCCAAACAAAAATAAAATGCTGTATCCCATAGCGGCCGCCCTTCCCGCTTTTTTTGTGATAACAAAAGCCACCGGACAGCTTAAGAGAAAAAATATCAAAGGCGCAAGCGAAAAAGACAAACGGAAAGCAGGCTCGGGTTTATAATCGGAGCGGTCTTTCTCGGAAAGGGAGGGGTTTTTAAGCTGTTCAAGTATTTGGGGGGTGGTAAGCTCAACGGCTTTTATATTGCGCGGGCTTAGCCCCGCTTTTTTTGAAAGCGGGATAAATACGATAAATTTATCAAAATCGGCCGTTATTATTTTACGCGTCTGCAGGTCGCTCAGTCTTTGCATCTGACCTTGGGAGAGGGTTAATTCTATCCCGTCGTTTTGCAGACGCACTTTACCGTTTTGCGCGTTTATTTTGGTGCTTAGCGCGCTGTCGTCGTTTTTGCGGGACATGCTTATTTGCGTCAAAGTATTTTTCTTTTTATTTACGTCTTGGGCAAAAATATCCCAGTCGCCCAAATTTATAAATGTGCGCGCTTCCAAATTAACTTTAGTAATTTTATTTACAATGTCTTCTTTGGCTTCTTCTATTTTATGGCGTCCTATGGGGCTAAGCCAGCCGCTGAAATAAATTAAAAGCGCGCTTAAAAAAATTGCGACGGCCAAAACGGGACGCGCAATTTGGAAGAAAGATAAACCGGCTGCCCTTAAAGCCATAACCTCGCCGCTCTGGCTTAAGGCCGTCAACGTCATGAGTATGGAAATTTGGAAAGCTATCGGTATGCTCAGTACAAGGATATCGGGCAGCATATAAAGCATTATCTGCGCTACCCAGCCCAGTGAAGCGCCGTAGCGCAAAGCATAGGTAAACATACGGCTGAACTGGCCCATAAATATTACAAAAAGCAGGACAAATAATATCCCGCCGAAGTAAGTAAGCAAATTTCTGCCGATATATCTTGATATGATGCTGCACATTTTTCTATTCTATCATTTTTGTTATATCTTGTTATAGACAGTTATAGGCAGGAAATAATTTCGGTGCTGTTGTCTATGATATATTGAGGGAAGTATCTTACCTCTACGGAGTAGCTTTGAAAACAACCGCTTGAGCAGGAACCTGTGTCAGTCAGAGTACAAGGGAGTATGGACGTTTGCTGTTGTATGCCGGAAATAACGCAGCTTGAAACTAAAGAACCCGGGCAGCATGGATAAACGCTTGAAGGCCCCAAAGGAGTAACAAGCATATATTTTGAAGAATAAGTGCCGGAGGCTGTATATTCCGTAGGAAAAGTTGCGGAAGTAACTTTATTTCTTATGCATCTGTAGGAGGAAGCATTAGCCCTCTGGCAAATAGTTTCCGCCGATACGCCCGAAGGGCAGTCTTCAGCCGGTATGCCCTCTGTATAAAGGGTTGCATTGGAAAGCGTGCCGGTATCCACTCCCGAGGGGTAAGTAAAAGTGCCGATATTTGAATAGGAACTGTTGGTTATTGTGGCATTGCCGGTAATTTCAGGTGCGGTAGGCAGGGTGGTATAATATTTTATTGTTGCGCCGGTTTCCTGATAAGACGAATTAAAAACAGTGGCCCAAGATCCGAGGGAAAGCTTGCCCATTATTTTATAGCCGCTGCCGCCGCTTATTACGGCGTAGAGGCGGGTGATTTGGGCGGCTGTTTCATAACCGCCGTTTACGGGGCAGTCGCCTTCGGTTTCTTTACATACCAAATAAGAGCGGAAATACTGTTCCTTGGGCAGTTTAAGATATTGCCAGCACAGTTTCGTGCAGGAAGTTGCGTCAATTTCCCCGAGGGAAGAGAATTTTAATTTTTTCAATGTCGTCTGATAGCTTACATTTAATTCTCCCGATGGTGATGAGAAGATAAAACTGCTCCCCGAGGGAAATATCAGGATGGAATGTGTTAAAAAGTAAGAATCCAGCGGTTGGAAGAAATTGTATTGGTCGTCCATTTCGCCTATATTAACGCGTTGCGTGGCGAAAATTGGCCCTTGGGAGAAAAGTACAAGTTCTTTCAGCTGGGTAAAATTTTCTTCTTCATTCCTTGTGCCCAGGTTTATATTACCCGCAAAGGATATCTCCGCGGGATTAGCCGCGCCGAGTATTGCTTTATCTTTTACAAAAAGGTTTGAGTGACTGCCAAACGGCACTGGAAAGAATGTTACATAACGCAGCTTCTGCGCGCAGCATTGCATTGCGCA
>CAZNCX010000086.1:0-5229 GCA_964571655.1 uncultured Elusimicrobium sp.
TAACTTTGCCGTCAAATTTTCTTTTCTTATTTCTCTGCCCGCTATTCTCGGCGCCAATATCCTGAACCTGGCGGAAGCGCTGTCGGAGGGAGTGGAGGCTTCGCTTATCCCGACGTATCTTATAGGTATGCTGGTTGCAATTTTGGCGGGGTTCTTGGCCACTATGATGGTGGGCTTTGACGATCCCAAAGACGAATAGTTTTTGCTCTAAAGTTTTTAGTTTTGAGAAGTTAATTTTATGAAGAACGGTAAAATCTTGCTTTTATCCTGCTGCGCGCCTTGTTCGGCGGCGGTTATAGATAAGCTTGCGCGGGACAAAGCGGATTTTACCGTTCTCTTTTGTAATCCCAATATCTACCCGACGGAAGAATATCTTAAACGCAGAGACGAGCAAAAACGCCTCTGCGCGTTTTACCGCGCGCCGTTTGTTGAGCTGCCTTACGATAAGAAGGCCGCAGAAAAAACCGCAGAAAGAGCCGCAAAAGCAGCTCGGGAATGGAGTGAGGCCGTCTGCGGCCTAGAGCGCGAGCCCGAGCGCGGCAAACGCTGCGCCGTCTGTTTTCTGTTCCGCTTACGACGGGCGGCGGCTTACGCCAAAGAAAACGGTTATAGCAAATTTACTTCTGTTTTAGGGGTTTCCCGCCATAAGGATTGGGAGCAAGTCAACGCCGCCGCGCGCGCCGCCGCAAAAGAATATCAAATAGAGTATGATTTTACCAATTGGCGGCGCGGCGGTCTTGAAGAAACGCGCCGACGCCTAATAAAAGAATTGAAGATATACGAACAAACTTATTGCGGCTGCCAGTACTCACATAATTATTAAATTTTTATCGTTCGTAAATCTTTTTATTACTTAAAAACAGCCTCGTAGCAAGTATAAGCCCCGCCGCGGCTGCCTGACGATGAGCAACCTGCCGTAGAAAAAACTGTACCTTTTGTTAATTCACGGCATAATTCTGTATATTTATCGTCGGCGGTTCCATAAGAAAAACAGGATTTTTTGGGAACAGAACCTCCTTTTTGAAGATAAATAACAAAAGAATTATTTAGAGAACTTGTATTTGAACAAGCAATATAAGTAGGAGAGGCGAGATAGCACCAAGTGCTGTCCTTATCGTCTAAAAGCCAAACTTTTGTACCCTCTTTAACGCCGCTAAGGGATATATCTAAACTATTAAAATCATTCGTATAAGCGCCCTGGGCCATGTAGTATCTTTCCTCGGCCTCGGCAAGCGTTTTTGTTATGTCCATAAGGTTAGAGTATCTTGACTTAAAAACGCTCTTCTGATACTGCCGAAGCGCAATAGCCGCAAGTATCCCAATAATTAAGACGACAATCAACAGCTCAATTAAAGTAAAACCCCTTTTCATATATTTCCCCTGATATGCATTTTATCAATATAAGTTACAAGCGGGATTAAAAATAATACCCTCGGCAAGTCAGAGTTCCGCCTATAACAGTACAGTTAGCAGTTGTGTAAGCCACATTTCTAGCGGTTAGCTGCTTGCACAATTTATTATATTTATCTTCAGCATCGCCGGAAAGCGCAAAACAAAGGATTTTTCCCGCAGACGAAGAGTTAGAACTTTTATTGTAATAGATAATATGAGCATTATACAAACTGGTGGTAGACCTACAAGAAGCGCTTTGCTGTGCTATTAACATACAATATCCCCAGTCGTAATTTATGTAATTGTAACCGCTTGTATTTCCGCTTTGTCCTCCCTCGGGCATGGCAACATCTAAAGCGTCAAAAGTCGTAGCATAAACGCCCTGGGCCAAATAATACCGCTCGCTAGCCTTGGCAATTGCCTCCGTCAAAGTCATAAGATTGAGGTAGCGAGTTTTCATCGTGCTCATCTGATATTGCGGAAGCGCAATAGCGGCAAGTATCCCGATAATTAAAACAACAATTAACAACTCAATTAAAGTAAAACCCTTTTCATGTGTTTATCCTAACTTACAGCATATTTAATAAGTGCAAATATCACTTCGTAGAATTCTATTTTTCTTGGAATATAAGTTAAGTCCTATCATCTGATAAATCTTGCCAAATAGCAACTTGAAGACCCGCCCCTGCTGCTGGCAGGGCAACCGCTTGCGCTCGTTATCGCGTCGCCTGATACATCTTTGCATAATTGCGCATATTTATCATTATTAGAAGTCCCGTAAGAATAACACGTAGGAGCTGTAGATGGAGCTAACCCCTTATTAAAATAAAGAGAGTAAGCATTTTTTAAAGAGCTGGTATTCAAACAAGCAACATAACGGGAGGTATAAATATAGCACCAAGTGCTGTCCTTATCGTCTAAAAGCCAAATGTTCGTACCCTCTTTAACGCCGCTAAGGGATATATCTAAACTATTAAAGTCATTCGTATAAGCGCCTTGGGCCATATAGTATCTTTCCTCGGCCTCGGCAAGCGTTTTTGTTATGTCCATAAGGTTAGAGTATCTTGACTTAAAAACGCTCTTCTGATACTGCGGAAGCGCAATGGCGGCAAGTATCCCGATAATTAAGACGACAATCAACAGCTCAATTAAAGTAAAACCCTTTTTCATATATTTCCCCTAAACATTTCGTATAGTTAGAGTTTATAAAAAATTTATCGCCATAGCAACGTAAACTTTACTTCCCCCGTTCTTTTGGCTCGCACGCCAACGGCGCGCCAAACACAGGAGAAGCTAATATTGGCAACATCCAAGCTTCGCTTCTTTTTGCTGTGCGCTTACGCGCACCCCCAACAAATAAGCTAATATCCGCAAATGCCAAGCTTCGCTTTTCCAGTTAAACAAAAGACTACAAGAATCCTTTACTGCCTCTATGACTCTTCTTATTCTCACTTATGTCCTTTATCGTTATATCCCCAAAAGCGCATAGTTATATGAAGTAATATGCTCTTTTTTAGATATTTTTCAGTAGTATTACTAGGCGCTTTTGGGGATATAACGACACTTAAACCTGTTGTGGTGAAAGAAAGATTAACGACGATGTAGACATCAGACAAAATTAGACCTAAAATAACGTCCATGCGCTTTTGGGGATATAACGACAGTTAAAGCCATCATTGTTAAGAATAAGAATTCGTCTGCTGATCTTTCCGCTGAGCTATCTATGAAAAAATTATCTGACGGAAAACAGTAAGAACAACGTATAGCTTTTTACTGTTGTCGTTATAAATAAAGGCCGTCATTGCGCGAGGCAACGAACAGTTGTATCGTGAGGAGCGCTCGGAAGCAATCTTCCATTATTCTGTTGCCGTTTGCCTTTATCTTTAAGTTTTATATTAACTTTCCGATTTATTACATAATTGAAGATTGCTTCCGAGTGTTCGCTGCGCTCACCTCGCGCAATGACGACTCTAATTGATAACGACAACAGCTCCGCTTACTCCATTTTCTACCTCATCTCTTTACCCGAAATTGCTTATAATCAATTGGCAGCATTTTTATTCCAGAACTGCCGCCAAATTTGTAAAAATAAATCCCTAAGCTTTATGGCATTTTTTTTGAGCCAAGCCCAAAAAATTAGCTTTTTGGCCAAATTATAAGCTGCCCACGAGTAAATTATTAATAAATCTATCGTCGTAAATTGACATTTATTCACATTATTTGACATATATTTGCATATCCTTGACATATCTTGACATATAAAAAAATAAATTCTATTATATGCATATTCCTGTTGATAAGTTAGTTTTTAAGAGCAATAAAACCGCGCGGAAGATTTGACGGAGGACTTTATGTTTGATGACGCAAAAGATAACCCAAACACCAAGATAAAACTGAGATTCAAGCTTAAAAGCGGCGAAGAATTTGAAGCAGAAGGCTCTTTGCAAGTTGTCCTAAAACAAAAAGAAGACTTCCTGCGCCTGATTGCAAACAAGTACCGTCCCTCATACGAAAGTGCAGACGAGCCAAAGCCATTCCCGTGGTATCAAAACGAGGCGGCCCCAACGGGGGAAGAAGCGCCGCATCAAACTTTTGTCGCGGCGGCGGGCGCAGGCGGGCCGCCGCAGACGCCAAACCCGCATATTTATGACGAGGAAACGCAAACGGCAACGCCCGCGAACGTACCGCTGCAAACGCAAAACCCGTTTGCCATAAAAGCAAGGCCGCTTCGTATGAAAGAGGGGGGGATAACTGTTAATCCGCCCCAACCCTCCCGCGCCGAAGACAATTTGGCAAAATCCCCTTTTGCGCTAAGTTCCCTATCGCCCGCTTTTAAGACGGCCGATAAAACGCTTTGGGATAAAATTGCCTACTGCGACGGCGACGATATTATAATCCGCCGCAAGAGCAAGACGCTAAAGCCCTCGGGCGCGGCGCTGATAATTCTTGCCTGCGCAAAGCTGATGAAAAACGTGCAGGAATTAACTTCGCTTGAACTTTCAAAATGCATGAAACTTTCCGGCTACTTAAAAAATAATGAACGTCTGGATCGCGCGCTAAGCGCGGAAATTAAACAAGCCGCCATAACCTACGACGGCACCAAGCGCAACCGTACCTATCGCCTTACGCACAGCGGCATGGCCAAAGCTTACGCAACAGCAGAACGCGCCTTAAACGCCGCATTTCCAGCACAATAAAACACATGCCTTAAAAATCCGCTTTTTATATTTTACCGACGGTAGAGCACACTATTTTTTTGCCTTTTTTAACTGCCTTCATAAAAAAACACTTGACAAAGTAATATCTTTTATATATTATTTTATAAATAAATAGTTACTTATGATTATTTATTTATCTGTCCTTTCAGGGGAAAGTAAAATTGTTGTCGTGAAAGCCTTCGGGGGGTATACCGAAACAAAGCAGCAGGCGGGCTGCTTTTTTACGGGCGCAAACAAACAATCCCTGTTTGGACTTCGGGCCCAAAAAGGCCCGCGTCGTAATCTCCGGATATATAGCCCGCCACTCAAAGCACCGGCGGCGTCTTAGCAAAGAGGCGCCGCCTTTTTTATTTTCCAAAAACTGCATTATATTATTACAGGAAGTAATAGGAACGCAAGGTATTAGTTCCCTCTGCGTAGTGCTTTTTGTTACCGGTTACTTTTCTGCATAATTTATCGCCGCGGGATTCCGTGTTGGTAGTTCCATAAGCATAGCACAGCCTTCTATTTGCATTCCCTTGATAAATCGTTAGGTGAGATAAGAATTTTGAATGAATTTTTTTTAAGGTGGTGGTATTCCAGCAGTCAAGCATATGATTTAACCTAGAACAATAGCCCC
>CAZNCX010000087.1:0-5153 GCA_964571655.1 uncultured Elusimicrobium sp.
GCTCGGGAATTTGCAGACCATTTTGTCAATGAGCAAAGGGAAGGTTTTAAGCGTCTTGGCATTTTGGGCGACTGGGAAAATCCCTATCTTACGATGTCAAATCTCTACGAAGGCTTAACGGTAGGCGCTTTTTACGAAGCTTTTGAAAAGGGGCAGATATATAAAGGCAAGAAAGCCATTTACTGGTGCCCGACCTGCGAGACGGCCCTTGCCGACGCCGAGACTGAGTATCACGATAAAACCTCCGCTTCCATCTATCTGCGCTTTAAGTTAAAAGAGTACCCGTCGGAATTATTTAAGGGCCTTGATTTGACAAAATCGCTATATCTTTCCGTTTGGACCACCACGCCGTGGACCATTCCCGCAAATCAGGCCTGCGCCGTAAACGCGCAGGAGCTTTACCGCGTAATGCTGCTTGAAGACGGCTCTTATATAATCGCCGCAGATAAACTTGCCGACGCTTTCATAAAAGAATGCGCCCTGAGCGCAGATACGGTTATGACGCTTGAGGGCAAATCTTTGGTCGGTCTTAAATACGAGCACCCTCTTAACAAAAAAATAAATCCCGTCATTAACACTGATTTTGTTACTATGGACAGCGGCGTGGGAATAGTGCATATTGCGCCCGGCCACGGGGAAGACGATTTTTACGCCGGCCTTAAATGGGGCCTTGAAGTCTTTTGTCCCGTTGACGAAAAAGGCGTGTTTACCAAAGACGCAGGCGAGTTTGCCGGCATGCATATTTTCAAGGCAAATCCGCTTATCGTCGCCAAGCTGGAGGAATTGGGCGCTCTTGTAAAACAAGCCGCCATTACGCACAGCTATCCGCATTGCTGGAGATGCAAACAACCTATTATATTTCGCGCTACGGAGCAGTGGTTTATGTCAATTGACAAAGACAATCTGCGCGCAAAACTGATAAAAGAAATTGAAAACGTAAAATGGCACCCCGCCGGCGGGCAGACGCGCATAAAATCTATGGTTCAGCTCAGGCCCGACTGGTGTTTAAGCAGGCAGCGTTTCTGGGGCGTGCCGATAATGATTTTATCCTGCAAAAGCTGCGGCAAAATGCAAACTTCAAAAGAAGTTTTTGAGCATATCAAAGCACGCGCCCTTAAAGAAGGGAGCGACTTTTGGTTTGAAGAAGAGGCCTCGTCCATACTGCCCGAGGGTTATAAATGCTCCTGCGGCGGCGCGGAGTTTGAGAAAGAAAAAGATATTTTAGACGTTTGGTTTGACTCCGGAGTTTCGTGGAAAGAAGTCTTAAAGCACCGCGGCCTTGGGCTGCCTGCGGCTGTATATCTTGAAGGCTCCGACCAGCACAGGGGCTGGTTCCAGACTTCTTTGATAGCTTCCACCGTACTTGAAGGCAAAGCGCCGTATAAAAACGTGATTACCCACGGTATGATTTTGGATCAGCAGGGCAAAGCCATGCATAAAAGCGCGGGAAACAGCGTTGAGCCCGATGATATCATAAATAAATTCGGCGCCGATATTTTGCGCCTCTGGGTAAGTTTTACCGATTACGGTGACGATGTGCGCCTGTCTTCGGAAATTCTTGAGGGCCCCATAGACAGCTATCGCAAAATACGCAACACCGTGCGCTACGCTTTGGGCAATCTTTACGACTTTGAACCCGCAAAACATCAAACGGCTTGGGCCGACCTTGCAGAAATTGATAAGTATATGCTTGCGCGCCTTGACGCTCTTATAAAACAAGTGCGCAAGGATTATGCGGACTTTAAGTTTAGAAATGTTATCCGCGCGATTACCGATTTTTGCATACTTGATTTATCTTCGCTGCTTTTGGATACTTCAAAAGACCGTCTTTACACTTTAGGCAAAGACGCGCCCTCTCGCCGCAGCGCGCAGACGGTTTTAAGCGAGATGTTAAGTTGTCTTTTAAGGCTGCTTGCGCCGATATTATCTTTTACCTGCGAGGAAGCGTGGCAGGAACTTAAAAAACTGCCCTGCGGCCAAACTTTGGAAGACAGCGTGTTTTTGACAGAGCTGCCCGAAGGCGCCTCTTACGTTCCCGACGCAAATCTTATCACAAAATGGGATAAGCTGCGCGCCCTTCGCCCGACGGTATTAAAAGCGCTTGAAAGCGCGCGCGCAGAAGGCCTTATAGGCGCGCCGCTTGAAGCGCGCATAAAACTTAACTCAAAGGACGAAGAGACTAAGAAATTTCTTAAAGAAACCCTGCCGCTCTGGGCGGAACTTGCAATAGTGTCGCAGGCGCAAATTGCCCAAGAGCCGTGTGAAGAGGATTTTGCGGTTTCAGTTGAGCATGCCTCGGGATCTAAATGCCCGCGCTGCTGGCAGTGGAGGCAGGACATAGGCTCAAACCCCGCCTACGGAGAACTCTGCGGCCGCTGCGCCGAAGTCTTGGAGAGAGAGCGTGTCAATGCGCCTCAAGAATAAGAACTGGGCCGATTTTAAGGAATTTGCCGCCCGAAATAAGGCGGAAGTAATTTTAGTCCCGCTGATTTTTTTGTTTGACTTTATAACAAAAATATTAGCCGTGGCATTTTTGATGGGCGGCCCAAGCGTTAAAGTTCTGCCGTTTTTCCGTCTTACTTTTGTGGAAAATACAGGGGCGGCCTTCGGAAGTTTTCAAAACGGTAATTTTTGGCTTATAATAGCTACTGTTTTTATTTTGGCTTTGCTTATAAAATGGCGAAAAGATTTACTTGCTTACGGCGCATTGGCCCGATACGGGGTTATTTTTATTATAGGCGGCGCTTTAGGCAATCTTTTTGATAGAATGGTGTTAGGTTTTGTAATAGATTTTTTGGATTTTATCGTTTGGCCCGTTTTTAATGCGGCGGACAGCTTTATTTCGGTCGGAGTAATGCTGTTGTTTTTTGCGATGATGAAAGATTATTTCCTTAAAGAAAGAAAAGGGGAGGAGGAAAAATGAAAAAATACGGTTTGTTCTTTATTTCGTTTCTTATTTTCGCCGCCGCCTGCGGCGGCAGCAATGAACAAATGCTTGAAAAAGCAGTCGCTATGCAAAAAAACGGCAACAACGAAGGCGCGCTGAAAATTTACAATACTATTTTACGCCAATCTCCCGATTATTATCCTGCGCTTGCAAACCGCGCTATGGTTTACGAGAGGCTTAACGAAAACAAAAAAGCCGCGCAGGACTACGAAGCCGCCCTTGACTTAAATTTTTCCAACGTGCAGCTTCTAAACAACGCGGGCGCGTTTTTTATAAAGCAAAAAGAGCCCGCGCGCGCTTTGATTTACCTTGATAAAGCAATAAAGCTGGACAGCGAGTATTTTAACGCCTATATGAACCGCGCCCTTGCAAAAAACGAGATTGGCCTTTATGAGTCGGCCGTGGATGATTTTGACACCGTGCTTTTGTACGATTCCGAAAATCTGCCCGCTCTTGTCGGTAAAGCGGTAAGCAAGCATAATCTAGGCGCTTATCATGCGGCGACGCAGCTGTTTACGCAGGTTTTATATTACGATCCGGAAAATCCGCAAATTTATTATCGCCGCGCTATTTCCGAGAGGGCCTACGGCAGATACGCCAACGCCCTTCTTGACTACGCTGCCGCCGTTGAACTTGATCCGCACTTTACCGCGGCGCGCTTTGGCAAAGCGGAAATGCTTTATAAACAGGGCAGTTACGAAGCGGCTCTGGGTGAAATAGATACGCTTAAAGGCTATGACAATCAATATGCGCCTTCCTACGAATTTGCGGGAGACCTGCTTGCCTTAAGCGACACCAAAAGCGCAAAAGCAAATTATAATGTGGCAAAGAAGCTGGACCCTAAAAACGCCAAGCGCTACGAAGCTAAAATACGTCTAATGGAAAGCGACGGCGGCCGCACAAAAGTTTTAATGGATACCTTCAGAAGCAAATAAAGTAAAGCGCCGTGCGGCCGCGCGCAAAGAAGCGGTTTTTAAGCGGTTTGCGTTCTGCGGGATTTTAAGAAGTTATAGAATTTATGAGAAAGAAAACTTTTAATGATAAAGCTGTTTTTTTTGCACCCTCTTCCTATTCGTTAAGAGGGTGGCTCAGCGTTATTTTTGCCCTGCTTTTATTTTTCGCCTACGGCCTTAACGGCAGCGGCGTTACAATATTTATTTTATCGGTGCTGGCTTTTTTTATCGGGGGGGAACTTTTCCTGATAGGTGCGCTAAAAGAACTTAAAAAACTTTACGTAGGTTTCAATGCATTTCTTACGCTAAACGCTTCGTCTGCGTTTTTATTTGCCGTCTTAAGCAGTATGAGGGGCGGCTCCTCCTTAGGCGTGCGCGGCAGCGCGCTGCTTGTGCCGGTTATTTTTATCTTCGCCAATTTTATTAAGGCGCGCGAGCTGGGGCATATAAAACATTCCCAGCGTTTTATGGAAAGCCTTGATAATTTTATTTCAAAGAGCGTCCTGCGCGAAGAAGAGGACGGCTCTCTCAAAAAAGTATTTGCCGACGAGATTGAGATAGACGATATTATAGTTATCAAAACAGGCGAGCGCGCCGCCGTAGACTGCCTTATCGTTGACGGCAAAACTTTATTTGACGAAAATCTTATTACCGGCAACGTTACTCTTGCCGCCAAGCAGGAAGGGGACAGGGTTTTTGCCTCCTCCGTAAACAAAGGGCCGCAGGTTAAGGCAAAAGCGGTAAGTCTGCAAAAATCTTCCCAGATAGCAAGAATACTTAAGGCCGTCAAAATAAGCGAAGGGAAAAAAATATTTGTTTCAAGCCCGCTGGAGCGTTATGCAAGGCCTGTGATGGGCTTTTTTCTTCTCATCGCGCTGACGCAGCTTTGCTGGGGGCTTTGGTTTTGCGCGCCCGAACAGAGAACATTTTATATAAGCGCGTTTCTGCTGATTTTATCTTTAGGCGGCGCCGTGCCTTATATGGCTGCTGTCTTATGCGCGCTTAAAAACGCGCGCATCTGCGCCCAGCAGAGCAGAGTAACGGTAAATAATCCTTACGCGCTTGAAGTTCTGCGCAAATGCAAAACCGTCTTCATAGATAAAACAGGCACGCTTACTACGGGCAATTTAGAAGTATTTTCTTTTGTCCCCGCCGCCGGCGTTAAAGAGGATAAGCTTATTTCCTGCGCGGTTACGGCCGAGCAGGAGGGCGGCAACATCTTCTCAAAAGCGCTTAGGGAGTATGCCAAAGAA
>CAZNCX010000088.1:0-5002 GCA_964571655.1 uncultured Elusimicrobium sp.
GACGGGCAGGACGCAACTTCCCTGTTAAAGATAGAAAATTCCGCCTCGCCCGTAAATCTGCGCCCGGGGCAGGAATATAAGACTTCGTGGAAGATAACCTCCCCCCGCGGCACAGGCATTTTAACTTTAAGCGCGGTAGCAAAAAGCGGCGATATCTACGACGGCGAGGTTAAGACTATACCGCTGCTCTCAAGCAGGCAGCGCATGGTCCAAAGCAAGACAGAGCCTTTGACCGAAGGTAAAAATACTTTGACTTTGGAAACTTCTTCGTCCAAAAGCAAAAGCATATACGTGGAATCGGCCAATCTTAGCATTTCACCCAATCTCATTGTGCCGGCCGTAAGGGCGATACCTATGTTTATTTACGATTCAAAAATTACCTCTCTGTCCGCAATTAACGCGTATCTGCCGGCGGCGCTGCTGAACAATCTGCAAAATTCCTACCCGCAGTTTAAGAGGGCTTTGGCTTCCCTCCAGCGCAACACCAAAACCGCGCCGTGGAATACCGAAAACGCCGCGCTCTTTAAGTCCTTAAATGAAACGCCTTTTTATAATTTGTCAAAAGGCTATAAAAGCGAGCAGGGACAGATAAATATTTTTGATCCCAAGACGCTGGCGGCCTTATCCGAAAAGGTGCAAAAAGATCTTTTGTCCTTCCAAAACGCCGACGGCGGCTTTGCGTGGGTAAGCGGAGGCAAAAGCTCGCTCTACATCACTTTGACAATACTGGAGCGCTTTGGCGAGGCTTACGCGGCCGGCATAAAAATGCCGGAAGACAGTATAAAGAAAGCGCTTAAATATATTACCGCAAATGTTTCTATAAACGCTTCCTCCCAGAACACAGGCGATATCACGCAAGCGCTTTATACGGCAAAAGTGCTTTCGTACTATCCCAAGACATGGTATAAATATGATATCGTGCGCACAATTGCAATGATAAATAAACTTGACAGATATCTAACGCCGCTGGGCAAGGCCTATATGGCAAGCGTTTATAATTACCTGGGCAACCCCGTGAAAGCAAAAGAATATCTGGAGCAGCTTTTTGACGCGGCGGAAACTTCGCCCGTAACAGGCATCTCATGGGCCTCAGAAGAGCATCAGTGGCTCTGGTTTAACGACACTATCACAACTCACGCTGCCGCAATAGACGCGCTGCTGGCCGTCGCCCCACAGGATGTTGAGCGCTTAAACGGCCTTATCAAATGGCTGATGTTTGACAGCAAAGCCACCATGTGCAACGACGCCGAAGACGGCGCAAAAGCCGTCTACGCGATGATAAACATTATGTCAAAAGAAGGCGCGCTTGAAAAAATAACAAATTACAAGATAAACTGGAACGGCCTCAAAGAAGTCGCCGTGGCGGAGCCTTTATCCCCCGCGACAAAAGAACTTTCTTTTGCAAAGTACTCTCCTGAAGTTTCAGAAGCGGACTTTACCGCCGAGATTGAAAAGATAACCTCTCAAAACGCTTCGGCGCCCGCCGCAACGCAGTCAAAGGCAACAGATTCCCTTGCCGATTACGCTACTTTGACCGCGCTTTTCAGCGCGCCCGCACCGACAAAGCCTTCCCCCGATAATATCTTAAATATCTATAAAACCTATTATTTGGTAAAAGATAATAAGGCAACCCCGCTTATAGACGGGGACACGGTAAAAATCGGCGACGAGATACGCGTTAAAATGACTTTAAGCGCCAAAAATGATTTTGACTTCGTCTATATTAACGATCCAAAACCCGCCGCTTTTGAGGCAGACGACGTCACTTCCGGCTGGCAATACGACGGCCTTATACCGCGTTACGAGGAACTAAGAAATTCCTCCACCAACTTCTATATGGCCTTTATCCCCAGCGGGATTTACGACTTAAGCTATACCCTGCGCCCCACAGCCGCAGGCACATTTACCGCGGGCGCGGCCGTAATGCAGAGTATGTTTGCTTCGGAATTTGCGGCATACAGCTCAGGCATAACGCTTAAAGTTAAAGAATAAGTTTTTTGGTTTTGTCTTCAGTAAAAACTGCGCGCTACTCTTAACTTTTAGTAACGCGCAGTTTTTTTGCGGCATTTGGCAGGTTTGTTTTGTATGGTTTACACGGTTAGATATTTTCCCTCTGGAAGCGGGCCAATTAAATCAGCTTTTAAGTTCCTCCAGCCAGGAAGATATTTCTTTTGCTATATTTTCCTGCGCGCTCGTTTTGCCTGCTTCGTCGTCGGCATGGGGAACTTGCTCTTGGCCCGCTAAAGACGGTGCGGCAAGGCTGGCCGGATCGGCGGGGACGGCCACGAGACTTATCTCAAAAATCTCGGCCAGGGTAAGGTGGTCGGGATTAAGCGTGTCCTCATAGTGGAAACGCCCCGCTATGCTTATGCCCTTTGCGTGCCCCTCGCGGTAAATTTGGCGCGCGTGGGATACTATAGGGTGCTCCGAACACGAAAACAGGGCCTTAAAGTAAAGCCCTTTATCGTCTTCATAAATATCGGTTACGGAGCCGGCTAAATGGTCCAGCCTGTTGACGTGGTCAATAAGCAAAACGGGGTTTTTGCGGAACTCCTTTAACTCGTAGACATAATCGCGCCTGCCGTAAAATACGGTCGGGATATCGCCATAGCGGTCCGCGCGGTTCTTTGTATTGGCGTAGCCCTCTATAAAAAGCAGGCCTTCGCGCTCGGTTATATCCGTCTGTTCAAGAGGCAAAATCTTCAGCGCGGGCGCGCTTAAAGTGCCTTTTATTTTGTAATCGTTTGTTCGTCTTTCTTTCATAATCGTTTGTTGGTTGTTGCTCCTGTTAAATTATTGCTCCTGTTAAATTGTCTTCTCCGCGGAGCGCTTTTGGCTGCGGCCCCGCGCAGAGGGGCCGCCCGCGCCAGCCGCGTTTGCCCCGAAAGGCAAACCCAGAGCTTGGGCAATCTCCGTCTTAGAAAAGCCCATATCGTAATAAATTTTTGCGGCTTGGGCGCGCGCCGTTTCGTCTTCTTTTAGGACCGATATCCCGCTTACGTCCTTATCAAAATAGAGCGTATGCGTTTGGTCAAAGTGCGGCAGCAAAAACTCGGTAAAAACTTCAAGCATCAAAGTAAGCTTGGGTAAAACGCACGTCTGATAGAAAATGCGCTGCTGCTCTTTTGTGTTAAACTGCGGCGCGTGGTCAAAGACCCCCGCCAAAGCCGGCGGCACGTGGAAAATGGATAAAATAGTTTCGCGATTCAGCTTCATACCCGATATAAAGTCCATATCCTTCTGGCTCAAAGCCGTGCTCTGCCACTTAAGGCCGCCTTCAAGCAAAGCCACTTTGTGCGCTTTAGCCGCGCTCTGATATTTCTCGTTCCACGATTTCATTATACGGGAGCGCGCGGCGTCGTCAAGGCGCGCGTCAGTCTGCAAGATACCGCTTAAAGTACCGGCATTATCAAAGAAAGCGCGGTTGTAAACTTCGGCTTTATCAAGGCTCTCAACAGCGCGCCGCGCCGCCGCTAAAGGCGAAAGACCGTAGAAAAAATCAAACGGGTTAAAATACTTGAAGTGGATTATATCCTGCGCCCTGTAATAAGCCGTCTGCGCGCCGGCGCGGTATTTATAGCCCTCCACCGGAACGGAAGATTTTTTGCCCGGCACAATTTCCACCAGCTGGCTTAAAAGAGGGAATAATTCCCCGGGGGCGCCGTCTGCGCGCTGCGCGTCTTTGAGGATATAGGCGTTGCCTGTCAGCTCAAGGCTTGCAATTATCCATTGCCGCAAAGCCCTGCCGCTCATAAATTGATTGGGGCGGTAAAGCAAGTTCAAACACGGGTGGGAGGATATAATTTGCCCTTCCGCGTCTTTTAGGACGAAATCCGTGCTGGAAGTCGTCTCCGCAATGGCGTTTACGCAGGTGTAAACCCACGCTTTATCGCCGTAGGCTTCAACGTAAGGGCTGTAGTTGTGATGGGAGGGCGCGGGCAGCGCGCTGTCCCCCAGATAAATGCCGCCAAGCCCGCTGAAGTACGTCGTAAGCGCGTCCTTGCGGGATATATTGGGCAGGGTTTTGCTTAGTATTTTTTGGATTATGTTCATTGATTTTTTTGCTCTCTGGTCTTTTGGGGCGGGTTTTGCGGGAAAAAATAAGACTGGAATAACGCAATAAAAAAGGCCCGCCGCGGGGATACGGAAGGCTCTCTCAACGCAGATAATATAGCAAATTTAGACGGCAAACGCAATTTTTTGCTTGCGCTTTTTTGGGGCCCGCGCGCCAACGGCGCGCCATATGCGGAATAAGCTAATAATCACAATGTCCAAGCTTCGCTTTCTTTTGACTCGCACGCTTGCGCGTGCCAAACGCGAGAAAAGCCAATACCCGCAAATTTCAAGTTTCACTTTTCCAGTTAAACAGAAGATTACAACGTGCAATTTTACGTTTTTGTCGTTATAAATAAAGCGCCGTCATTGCGCGAGGCGAAGCCACGTCGTAGCTTTAGCGAAGATGGGCGAGCGCTCGGAAGCAATCTTCCACCTTTTTTGGCTGTGCGCTTGGGCGCACACTTGGCAAATAAGCCAAATTAGGCAATGTACAAGTTTCACTTTTCCAGTTAAACGGAAGATTACAACGTGCAATTTTACGTTTTTGTCGTTATAAATAAAGCGCCGTCATTGCGCGAGGCGAAGCCACGTCGTAGCTTTAGCGAAGATGGGCGAGCGCTCGGAAGCAATCTTCCACCTTTTTTGGCTGTGCGCTTGGGCGCACACTTGGCAAATAAGCCAAATTAGGCAATGTACAAGTTTCACTTTTCCAGTTAAACGGAAGAAGTTTTACAAGCTGCCTTTTGCGTTTATTTCATCGCAAAGTTTTTGCTGTATATCGGTTATCCCCGTGTATGCAACGCAGCTAACTTTATTAGGTGAAGATGGAAATATGACAAGATAATACCGCGCCCCAAATGGTTTCCTTTGGGCAAGCGCAAGCCATTGAGCGCTGCTGCCGGTAGGAGAATAAATAAAATATTTCGTTTCTTTACGCAAACCGATA
>CAZNCX010000089.1:0-4763 GCA_964571655.1 uncultured Elusimicrobium sp.
AGATAAATTGACTCAAAATTTATCTCCCTGGATTTCAGGTATTCCTCGCTTTTAAGAGTCATAATAAAATGTAGAATTTAAAAATCAAACAGTTTTTTGTTTTTTTTGATGATTGAGTAGCTATCTTTCAAGAATTTTTCAAAGCCGTCCCCTTTTTCCATGTCTTTTTTATATAGGTCGGAAAAGAATTTGGGCGCCGATTTGCCATTAATTTTTATTTTTTGATGTTCGGTATAAAAGACCGCCCGCTGCTTGAGTAATTTCTGGGTCCGCCAGTCGTTTAAGATTATCGGCGCAATTATTTCGCTCAAATGCCATTCTATGTAAGGCGATTCAAACTTTTTGGGATTTATTTTATCCAAACCCTCAACGATAACGTCCTTTACGCGCGCACGGTTGCCTTCGTCCAAAATTAACGTTATTTCCACCGTGCTTTCTTCTTTATCTTCGGAAATTTCATAGCTTACTTTTGCGGCCGTGTATCCGCGCTCGGAGTAGGCGGCTTTGATTTTTTCCATATCGCTTTCAAGCTTAAGTTCGCTGAAAGGATCTTTTACCTTCAAAGACATTGCGCCCGTTATCGTGCCTTTTGATAGCGCTTTCCTGCCTTTGTAGCTTATTTTGTCAAATATGGGCAGCTCTTCGGTAATTATCGTAAGGCGGTGACACTGATAAGCTTGAGAATCCTCTTTATCTTCCTTGTTTTTGCGGAAACCCGACATAACGGACATATCCATGTCCACTTTGCTGAAATTGCCTAAAGCCATTAAAGAAGAAACATCGTCTTGTATGTTGTTTCTTTCATATAAACGGCCTTCTTTGGCGGAAATGTTTTTTGTGACGGTTTTCTTGCGTATATTCTTGAGCCCTTTAGCCTCAATATCACAAATCATCCAGGGGCCTTCGGGATTAAAATCTTTGGCGGAAGCGTCTTGGGGTAAGCTCTCGGTTACTTCTTCCGTAACTTCCTCTTTTACTTCCTCTGTTACTTCCAGGCCGTCTTCCTTTTTTGCTTCTTCTTTGACTTCCTCTTTAACCTCTTCTTTTACTTCAACGACGGGGGCCGAAGGCGCGGCGGCGGCATCGGCGGCGGTTGGCGGCAGGGTTGATAAAGTTTCCTGTTCGGAAATTTCTTCCTGAGCGGAAATCAGGCTTTCTTGTTTCCCAGTTTCCGCTTCGGTTTGAGCACAAATATTTATGGCGCATAAAGCGCAGACCAGCAAGGCAAATAAAGTTTTCCTGTACATATAATTATTATATTAAATTATATAGCGGCCTGGGCGCTTTTGAAAAAGCTTTTGCCCGCGCTAAATTATAAAACCCTCCGTTTCGGAGGGTTTTATAATCAAACTTTCCTAACACGCAAAAATTACTTCTTTGCGGCAGTTTTCGTCGTATCCGCTTTTACGGCCGTTGCGGTAACTTCCTCTTCCATAGGAGGCTCGGGCTCGCTGCCATCTTGCATTGCGGGCCCCCCTTTGGGAGCGCATTTCATAAGAGGGCAGTCCTCGTTCATACAGGGCGGCATATCGCTTCCTTTCATTATTGCGGGCCCCCCTTTGGGAGCACCTTTCATAAGAGGGCAGTCCTCGTTCTTACAAGGCGGCATGCCTTTTTTCATATGCGGGCCGCGCGGACCTTTTTGCTTGTCCATAAGACCGTATTTACCGTCGGGGCGTAAACCTCTTCCCCCCCATTTGCCGCTCTTAGGAGCCGACATAAAGGGGCGCTCTCCCTTAAGTATGTCTTGGGTAATATCATCAATATTGGCTTTGCGGCCTTCGGCTGTTTTGGCTTGAGTAAGCTTTGCCTCGGCTTCGGCTAAACGCGTTTGGGCCTCGTCAAGACGCTCTTCCATATTGGCTATATGTTTATCATAGTTGGCGGCGACTTTTTCCCTGACCTGGGCTTCAATCTTGTCTTTTTTCTTTGCAGAAGTTTCCTTTTGATATTTTTGGACAAGCTCCATCATCTCTTTTACTTCTTTATCCACGCTCGGCTTCTTGCCTTTTGAGAAGGCGGGAGCGGCGTTTTGAGCAAATAAGAAGGCGCTTGCAAAAACAACGGCAAACCCTGCGCATAATAACTTTTTCATCTTTATCCTCCTTGAGATTCCTTACCTACATTATATATTTTTATCCGCCTGCGGAAGACCGCTTGCGGACACTTCTACTGAAACTGCGAAATATAAGTTTCCAAACCTTCAACTTCGGTTTCAATAGAGTCCAAATTGTTATACATGGAATTCAGAAAATCCTGCTGCGAAACGGAAACGGCGTAAATACCTTTCGTCCCGCCGTAACCGCCTTTATAAAAAAATACCCCCGCAAAAATAAGCATGGCCGCCGCCAAAACCGCCGCAAAAGAAGTTAAACGCACGGCGGGCGCGGGGCGCAGGTCCGCGCCGGCGCCGCCTTTGAAAACCCAACGCAGCCAAGCCGCAAAAGGACGCTTTTGTGCGGCGGCGTCTTTGGCGGCGTCAATTTGCGCGGAACGCAGTAAAATTTTATCAAGGCAGACTGCAGGCGCTTTAACTTCGCTTAAAGAGGCTCTGGCCGCGCTGCTTACGAATAAAACGCGCTGACAGATCTTGCAACCGTTTAGATGCAAAAGAAAGTTTTTTTCTTCCTCCGCAGGAAGTTCGCCGTAGGCGTAAAGGAGGGCTTTTTGCTCAAAGGTTTGGCTGTGGTTTTGGTTATGGTCTTGGGCGCAGTCTTCCCGTCTGCGGCCTTCGGCAAAAGTTTCTTTATTTTCGCTTTTATTTTCGCGATTATTTTCAGAGTGCATAATCTTCTCCCATAAACTGATGAAGTTTTTTAAGTCCTCTGCTCATTCTTGCAAGGACGGTGCCCAAAGGGCAGCCTAAGACGGCGGCAATTTCCTTAAAACTGAGATATTGACGCAGGAGAATAACTTCCCCCTGTTCTCTTGGCAGACGCAAAATAAAATCATTTATTTCCTTAAGGCTTATATTGCCTAAAGCCGCAGAGGCCGTATTGTCTTTTGAGGGAAATACGTCCTCCTCGTCAAGCTGGACTATTTTTGAAACGCTTCTGAAATGATCGGTAATTTTATTTCTAGCTATGGTAAAAAGCCATGCCTTAAATTTGCCTTCTTCCCGATATTTATATTCCGAGAGGTGTTCAAAAGCTTTCAAAAAACTATCCTGCAGGATATCGCCTGCGGCGCCTTCGTCTTTTACGCTGTAATAGATAAAGGAATAAAGCTGGTCCTTATATTTATTTACAAGCAGCCCGAAATTTTCTTTCCCGCCGTTTTGCACGATATCTGTTAAAATTGCGTCTTTATCCATAAAAGGCCCCTCAAATATATAACGGATAAACCGCCTTATTTATTGCATATTAGCATTTTTGCCGCAGCCACACAGCGGCGGCAGGGGGTGGCCGCGGCGGCAGTATCGTAGAAAGCGGGCAAAATGCTATAATTTGGTATTATTAAGATAAGGTTGTGTTTTGCCGAGGTAGCTCAATGGTTGAGCAACGGTTTTGTAAACCGTAGGTTGTGGGTTCGAGTCCCATCCTCGGCTTGCTTATTAAATATGAGTGCCGCGGGTGTTTTATGAAACAAACTTTTATTTTAATTATTCTTTTTCTATCGGCGTTTATGCCTTCTGCCGCCGCGCAAAAAACGCGCACTCAAATTGCACAGGAAGCAGCCGATACCATTGTGTCGGTAAACATCGTAAAACAAGACGGCGCCATAAAAAGCGCAACGGGTTTTATCGTTAACCCAAACGGCGTAATAGCAACGGCAAAACACGCCGTAAAAGACGCCCGCCTTATAAATTTAACTTTCAAAAACGGCGCGGTTTCAGATGAGGCAAAAGTCATCGCTCTTGCGGACTTAAAAGATGTTGATTTGGCCCTGATTAAAATTACCGCTTTTAATTTGCCAATAGTCTTTTTCGGAGATTCGGGTAAAGTGCAGGTGGGGGAAGATATCACCGTAATAGGCAATCCGCGCCGCCTGCAAAACACCGTTACAAACGGTCTTATTTCGCAGTTAAGGCTGGTAAACGACGGCGTCGTATGGCAGCAGATAAGCGCGCCGATATCGCCAAGTTCAAGCGGATCTCCGGTTTTTAACGTGCGGGGGGAAGTCATCGGTGTTGCGCTCTCAAGTCTGCAGGGCGCGGATAATCAAAATCTTAATTTTTCAGTACCTTCCAATTATCTTATTGAGCTTATGGCCCAAAACGGCTTTACGGCGGCGCGCGCCAAAACTACAAAAGTTCAATATGCACAAAACAAAAAAACGTTAGGGATATATGGCAGGATAGCCGGACATATACAAAAATCATGGCGCATTTTGAAAAAGAAGACTAAAGATTTTTTCTCCCGAAAATAAGCTTTTATAAAGACGTAAAAAATCCCCCGCGTAAAACGGGGGATTTTTATTGTTCAAGATTTTTTGACGGATTATTTGGTCGGTTTTACCACTTTGCCGCCTTTTAAGCATTTGGAGCAGACATACGCCGTCTGCGTTTTGCCCTCAAGGACGATTTTTTGTTTATGCAAATTAGGCTTAAATACTCTGCTTGTTCTCATGTTGGAGTGGCTGAAAGAGCCCCCCGCAACCGATTTTTTACCGCAAATTTCGCATTTATATGACATAATTTTTCCCAATTTACTGCTTATTTAATTTTATATATTCTATCAAATTTAGTTTGAGGCTGCAAATTAAACATAAAACCCTGCCGGTAAAATATAACGGCAGGGCTTTGTTGCTGGTCTTATTAGTAA
>CAZNCX010000090.1:0-4729 GCA_964571655.1 uncultured Elusimicrobium sp.
ACGTTAACGTGCGGCTTGTTCCTTGAAAATTTCTCCTTCGCCATAATGTTCTCCTTATATTTTTAGGCCGCGCCCTAAAAGGAGCGCGGCCAAATTATTATTTCGCCGCAGCAGCCGTTTTCTTCTCTATAATAGCTTTTGCGACGTTTGAGGGCACTTCCTCGTAATGACTGGGCTCCATGGTAAAGGAAGCCCTGCCCTGAGAAAGAGACCTGACCGTGGTTGCATAACCGAACATTTCGGAAAGAGGCACCTGGGCTTTGATGTATTTAGCATTGCCTCTGTCGCCCATCTCGCCGATTTTGGCGCGGCGCGAACTGAGGTCGCCCATAATATCGCCCATATTATGCTCCGGCGTTACCACTTCAACTTTCATAATAGGCTCTAAAAGCACAGGAGAGGCTTTTTTAGCGCCTTCTTTAAGACCTATTGAAGCGGCAATCTTAAAGGCCATTTCCGAAGAGTCAACCTCGTGGAAAGAACCGTCGTAGACGGCTACTTTTACGTCCACAAGAGGATATCCCGCCAAAGCCCCGCTTTCAAGGGCTTCGCGGCAGCCTTTTTCAACCGCGGGAATATACTCGCGCGGGATGCGGCCCTGAGTAATCTCGTTAACAAACTCAAAGCCTTTGCCGACCGGCTGCGGTTCAAGACGTAAAAACACGTGTCCGTACTGGCCTTTACCGCCGGACTGCCTGATAAACTTGCTTTCCTGTTTAACGACTTTTGTAATCGTTTCCCTGTAAGCAACCTGAGGCGCGCCGACGTTAGCCTGCACGTTAAACTCGCGTTTCATTCTGTCAACAATAATATCCAAATGCAATTCGCCCATACCGGCAATAATCGTCTGGCTGGTTTCTTCGTCGGTGCGGACGCGGAAAGTCTGGTCCTCTTCGGCAAGTTTTGCAAGAGCGGTGGCCATTTTTTCAGAGTCGTCTTTGGACTTAGGCTCAACTGCGATATGGATAACCGGATCGGGGAATTTAATGCTTTCAAGCACTATAGGTTTTTCGGGGGAACATATAGTCTGCCCGACAGAGGCGTTCTTTAATGCCACTGTTGCGGCTATGTCGCCTGCGCGCAGGGATTTAACTTCTTCCCTCTTATTTGCGTGCAGACGCATAATGCGCCCCACTCTTTCCTGAGCGTTCTTGGAGGGGAAGAATACCGTGTCCCCCGCGTCAAGTTTGCCAGAGTAAATTCTGAAGAAAGAAAGCTTGCCGACGTAAGGATCTGTCTGAATTTTGAAGATAAGAGCACAGAAAGGATCGTTATCGTCGTGAGTTCTTTCAAGTTCTTCCCCCGTGTGGGGGTCTAAACCTTTCACCGGAGGTATGTCCAACGGGGAAGGCAGATAATAGCAAACCGCGTCAAGCAAAGGCTGCACGCCTTTGTTCTTATAAGAGCTGCCGCAGATAACGGGGAAAAATTTGCCCGTAAGAGTGCCTTTTCTTATGGCGGCCCTTATTTCTTCAATGCTGAAATTGGTCTCGCCGTTTAAGAAGCGTTCCATAATACCGTCGTCAAAATCGGCCAGCTTCTCAAGCATATGGCTTCTTGCGGCTTCGGCGTCGGCCTTAAGATCGGCGGGGATTTCGTGTTCTTCAAAGTGCGCGCCGACTTCGTCGCCTTCCCAGATAACGGCTTTCATAGTTACTATGTCAACGATGCCGACAAATTTATCTTCCGAGCCGATGGGCATTTGTATCGGGCAGGCGTTGCCGCCCAATTTTTCTATAATGGATTGCGCGGATTTCTTAAAATTAGCGCCCACTCTGTCCATTTTATTGATATAAGCGATTCTGGGTACGTGATATTTATCGGCCTGACGCCAAACCGTTTCAGACTGAGGCTCAACACCCTGCACGCCGTCAAAACAGCATACGGCGCCGTCTAAAACGCGCAAAGAGCGTTCCACTTCGGCCGTAAAGTCTACGTGTCCCGGGGTATCAATTATGTTAAACTGACAGTCGCTCCATTTGCAGTAAACGGCAGCCGAGGTAATAGTTATGCCTCTTTCGCGTTCCTGCTCCATCCAGTCGGTTACCGAAGCGCCGTCATGCGTTTCGCCGATTTTATGAGTTCTGCCCGTATAAAAAAGAATACGCTCCGTAGTAGTGGTTTTACCGGCGTCAATGTGCGCAATGATGCCGATGTTTCTTACTTTAGATAAGGGAAATACTTGAGTCTCTGCCATTGCCAGCCCCTTACCACTTAAAATGGGCGAAGGCTCTGTTAGCTTCGGCCATTTTATGAGTATCTTCCCGCTTCTTGTAAGCGGCGCCTTCTTTCTTGGAGCCGAGGATAATTTCTTCGGCAAGTTTTTCGCACATAGGGCGCCCTTTTCTGCTTTGCGCGGCGGTTAAAAGCCAGCGCATGGCTACAGAGGTGCTCCTGATGGGTTTAACCTCAACGGGGACCTGATAGGTCGCTCCGCCTACTCTGCGCGCTTTAACCTCTAAAAGCGGACGTACGTTTTCAATGCATTTATTGAAAACTTCAAGCGGGTCCGCTTTCGTTTTATTCTTGATGATATCCATAGCGTCAAAAACAACTTTTTCGGCCGTGGAGCGTTTGCCTTCAAAATTTATTTTATTTATAAAGCGCGACATCAAAACGGATTTATATTTGTAATCCGCGGGAGGCAGCGCCCTTTTATCTCTTGGTCTTAAACCTTTTCTTGGCATATTAAGCTAATCTCCTATTTTGCTGCTTTGGGACGTTTTACCCCGTAAAGGGAACGGCCCTGCTTTCTGTTTTCCACACCGCTTGCGTCTAAGGCGCCGCGGATTATATGGTATCTTACGCCCGGCAAGTCTTTAACACGGCCACCGCGCACGAGAACTATGCTGTGCTCCTGCAAATTGTGGCCGACGCCGGGGATATAAGCGGTAACTTCCATCTTGGAGGTTAACTTTACACGAGCGACTTTCCTTAAAGCAGAGTTTGGCTTTTTAGGCGTCGTGGTATACACACGGGTGCACACGCCCCGCCTTTGCGGGCAGGACATTAAAGCGGGTGATTTTGTTCTCACTTCGGTCTTTGTGCGGCCGTGCTTAATTAGTTGATTTACTGTCGGCATTCTTTATTTTTCTCCTGTTTTACTTTCTGTTTCTTTTTTGCTCTTCTCTTCAAATTCTCTGGCCATTTTCTTGGCGGAAATACCGCTTCCGGCCGGTATCAGGTGGCCTACTATAACGTTCTCTTTGAGGCCTTCAAGCCTGTCAATCTGGCCTTTGATAGCCGCGTCGGTGAGAACTTTGGTAGTCTCCTGAAAGCTTGCTGCGGAAATAAAACTTTCCGAGGCCAGCGAAGCTTTACTAATACCTAAAAGTATCGTTTCGGCCTGAGCGGGCTTCTTGCCTTTGGCTTGGAGGCGTACGTTTTCCCTGTTGAAAATAGCTTTATTTACTATTTCGCCTTTTAAGAAAGCGCTGTCGCCCGCGTCTTGTATGCGGACATTGCTTAGCATCTGCCTTACGATAACTTCTATATGTTTATCGTTTATTGTAACGCCCTGCAAACGGTAAACTTCTTGTATGGCATTAAGCAAAAATTCCTGCACTTCCTTTATGCCTTTGACGCGCAAAACATCGTGCGGGTCAATAGCGCCGTCGGTAAGAGCTTCGCCTACCGTTACCTGATCGCCTTCGTAGACGACTAAGTGCTTGCCCTGCGGTATGCTGTAATGGTTTTCCTTATTTATTTCTTCGTTTCTTAGAACGACTTCAATAAGGCCTTTGGGCGAAGTCTCAAGACTTATCGTACCCTCAAATTCCGCAATAATGGCGGGATTTTTGGGACGTCTTGCTTCAAAAAGTTCGGCAATTCTGGGAAGACCGCCCGTGATGTCTTTTGTACCGCCGGCTTCCTTTGCTATCTTTGCAAGAATATCGCCGCTGTGAACTTCTTCGCCGCTGTCAACAAGCAAAATAGTGTCAATGGGCAGAGGATAAGCAAATTTGTCTTTCTTGCCTTCTATAACTACGCGCGGATTTTTGCGCGAGGTTTTGCTTGCCGTTATCTTGCGCTCAATAATGCCGGTAACTTTATTTCTCTCTTCCTGCAGCGTGGTGCCTTCCTGTACGTCAAGAAGTTTTATCACGCCGTCAATTTCGGAAATAACGGGCAGGGAGTGCGGGTCCCACTCGGCCATAAGAGTGTCCTTTTCAACGGCAGATTTATCCGTGATAAACAATCTTGCGCCGTAAGGAATTTTATATTCCTTAACCGCGCCTTTTTCGCCTTCTATAAAAACAGAACCGTTCCTTGATACTACCACTTTATTTTCAAACTGATCGGTAATAGTCTTTATATCTTTGAAGACGGCTTTGCCCGCAATCTCGGACGCAGCTTGAGAGCGGCTTAAAACGCGTGAAGCCGCGCCGCCGATGTGGAATGTTCTTAAAGTAAGCTGGGTACCGGGCTCGCCTATGGACTGAGCCGCTATAATACCCACCGTGTCTCCCCTTCTTGTCAGGAGGCCTGTGGCAAGACTGTTGCCGTAACATTTAGCGCAGATGCCGTAAGGAGCGCCGCACGTTAAAACGCTGCGAACCCTCATGCTTTCAATTTCATATTTCTTTACGGCCTTTGCCTGTTTGGCGTTAATAATATCGCCTTTCTTTATAATAGTAATCTCTTTATCGCCGTCTTTTACCGTTACATCTTCCAAGGCGCAGCGGCCTAAAACGCGTTCCTCAAGGGGCTCAATTACTTCTTCGCCGCT
>CAZNCX010000091.1:0-4582 GCA_964571655.1 uncultured Elusimicrobium sp.
TCTGTTGTAGTTTCTGCTGTTAAATTGGAAAAAACGAAGTTTAGACGTTGCGAATCTTAGCTTATTTGCCAAGGGTGCGCCTAAGCGCACAACCAAAAAAATGAAAAATTGTGCGCCTGAATTTTTGGCCTTTTAGACCATATGCCGTTAATCATTAAGGGGGGCGCACTTCCCAAAATGTTATACATTTTGTATAATAACTCTATGGAATTGGAAGAAGAAAACTTAGAGGAAGAGAATTTTGAGGAAGAATTATCCTCCCCGCCTGTTCAAGATCCAAATTGTATATTCTGCAAAATAATCGCGGGGCAGATAAACGCCAAAATCGTCTATCAGGACGAGGATCTTGTCGCTTTTAAGGACTTAAATCCGCAGGCTCCCATTCACATTTTACTCGTGCCTACAAGGCACATTCCCAGCCTAAGCGAGGCTGATGACGGCGACGTTTTTTTAATAGGCAAAATACAACTTGCCGCCGCAAAAATCGCGCAGCTTTATAAAGTGTCCGACTACAGGCTCGTCCTAAACACAGGTAAGGGCGCGGGGCAGACCGTCGGGCATATGCACTATCACTTTTTAGCCGGACGCAGGCTTATGTGGCCCCCGGGCTGATTTTATTTTTCTGTCATAAGACAAGGTGGTGAACCCTTAAATGGTATTTGTAAAAGTACGCGACGCTGAACATCTTGAAGAGGCCTTAAAACGCTTCAAAAGAGAGTGCGAAAAAAACGGTATCCTGCGCGAAATTAAACGCAGGGAAACCTACACTCCCCCCAGCGTTAAGAGGAAACTTAAATCTCAGGAAGCCCAGCGCAGAATGAGACGCACTAAAAGAAAACGCTTTTAGTAAGAAAAATTGAACGCACAATGGTCCGCCTTTCTAAGAGAGCAGTATAAGGCGGGCTGTTGTGTCTTTAGCAACAGTTATATTATCGTCGTAATATAATAACGCAAAGATAAAAAGGCGCGCCCAAATGGAAGATAATCTGCTTGTAAAGATAAGAGAGAGCACCGATATCCTTGAACTGGTGCGCGAATATGTGCCTAATCTGAAAAAATCGGGCCGCGTCTATTTTGCAAGATGCCCGTTCCATCAGGAAAAGACCCCCTCCTTCTCCGTTACCCCCGACAAGGGCCTGTTCTACTGTTTTGGCTGCCATGCGGGCGGGGACGTCTTTAAGTTCCTGATGAAAATTGAAAATTTAACCTTCACCGAAGCCGCAAAAAAACTGGCCGCGCGCGCCAACATAGAATGGCATCAGAGCGCGGCCCTCAACGCACAAGACAAAGCGCGTTTGCGACTCTATAAAATAATGGAGTTTGCAAAAAATTTCTATCATAAACAACTGCTTAGCCCGCAGGGACAAGCCGCACGCTTATATGTTAAGCGGAGAAATCTAGCCGAAGATACAATAGAAAAATTCCAACTCGGTCTTGCTTTTACCGACGGGCTTACGCGCGCGGCCCTGCAAAAGGGCATAACTTTGCAGGAGCTGCGCTCTTTAGGCTTATGTCCCCAGTCGGTTACGGCAGATTACTTTCGCAACCGCTTAATGTTCCCCATTTTCAACCATCGGGGCGAAACAGTTGCCTTTGGCGGACGTATTATGAGCGAGGATAAAAACCAGCCCAAATACTTAAATTCCCCCCAGACGGATTTATTTTCAAAAAGCCGCGTTCTTTACGCGCTTAACTTTGCGGCAAACGCCATACGCAAAGAAAACTGCGCCATATTGCTTGAAGGCTACATGGACGTCATAGCCGCCCATCAGGCCGGTGCGGAAAACTGCGTTGCCCCTATGGGCACGGCCTTTACGGCCGAACATGCAAAGCTTCTTAAGCGTTACGCAAATCAAGCGATTTTGACCTTTGATCCCGACGCGGCAGGGCAAAGCGCGGCGTTAAAAGCTTCCGTCATCTTAATTGAAAGCGGCATTTACGTAAAAGTTCTTACGCTGCCAAACGGCCTTGATCCCGACGAGTATATAACAAAATACGGCGTAGAAAGTTTCAAGAACCTTGCGCAAAACGCGCTTGATATAATAACGTTTCATCTTAACTCTTTGCTGAAAGATAAAACTCTAACGCCGCCGCAAAAAGCGCAGACGGCCGCTGCGATAGCCGATATAATCTGCCGCCAGCCAAACGAAATTATACGTCAGGAATGGGCAAAAAATGCGGCCGAGCGTCTTGGCATAAGCGGGCAGCTTATGATAAATCAGATAAATAAAGCCCTTAGGGCCGCGCAAAAACAAAGTACTTACTATCAGGAACATAATTACAGGGAGCAGGACTCCCCCGCCACAGCGCAACCCGAGGACGAGCAGGCAAATATCCCCGCACTGCCCTTTGAGGAAGATTTGATAAGCGCCCTTCTTGCTTACCCGCAATACTGCGGGCTTTGTGCGGATATAGAAAAAAAGGATATTGAAAATCCGCAGATATGGGCTATACTAGAAGGTGTCCGCGCCTTAAATGCGGAGCAGGAAAAACCTTCCAACGCGGCAATAATCTTGGCCGGTAAGATGCCGCGTGAGCAGGTTTTAATCTCAAAATTGGCGCAGGCCGTAAAACCCCAGGACGTTAAACCGTCCAGAGATATTGAGGATTACGTAAAAAGAATAAAATTAAACTCTTTGGAAAAAGAACTGAAATTATTGAAAAAAGAAATAAAAAATTACCCTGCCGGACAAGTGCCCGCGCAGAAGCTTCAAGAAAGAATTGACATATCAAAAAAGATTGAAGCCTTAAAAAAATCGGAATAATAAATACGGGAGTAAGCGTAAACTATGGCACAAGACAATAAAGCCTTCAAAGAATTAGTTGAAATAGGAAAAGAACACGGGGGTTATTTAACCTTAGAAGAAATAAATAAGTCTTTAACTTCCTCTGCAATGAATACGGAAGATATTGACGGCCTTATGGGCACTCTGGAGGATTTGGGCATACAGGTAGTTGACAATAAAAAATATAAAGCCGTCGCCATGGCAGAAAAAGAGGCTTATACCGAAGAATGGGCCTCCAATATGGATATTTCAAATTCCATAAGAATGTACCTCTCGGAAATGGGCAAAGTACCCCTGTTGTCCCGCGACGAGGAAATCACGCTGGCCCGCAATATCCGCGAAACAGAAAAAGAATTAAGAAAACTTGTTTTGGAATCCCCTATAACAATGCGCGAAATATGCTCTTGGGAAGAACTTGTTGATCAGGAGGAAATGACCACCAAGGAACTTATGCCGCGCGGCAAAAGAACAGAACGCGAGTTAACAAATATGCGCCAGCACCTAAAAAAGGCGGCCGCTTTTATAGCTTCGCGTGAAAAAGCTATTACCAAACTGATGCAGGATTTAAGAAAACCAAATCTCTCTGACGCTATGTTAAGCAAATACACCAGCCAGCTTGAGAAGAAGCAAAAAGAAGTTGTTGAGCGCATTATAAAACTTAACTTAAACCAAAATAAAATCAAACGTCTTACAAACCGCATAAAAAGCATCGCCGATAAAATTACCGAGTATAGAAACAGCGTTGAGCGTTTTGAGGAATACTTCGGCCCGTACGCTGACGTTATAAAATACTTAAAACAATTCCAGAATAAAAAGATAAAGGAAAACCAGCTTCAAAAACTCACCAAAGCAAACTATGAGCAGCTTACAAAAGCCGTTGAAAATATTGAGAGCATAAAAAGCAGATACAAAAAACTGGTGGCGTCTTTGCCCGTCTCGGAACAGGAATTTTTATCCCTCAACAGCCGCATAGAGTTTTTTGAAAGCAAAATCCTGCAGGATAAACTTAAACTTATCCGCGCAAATTTGAGGCTTGTGGTATCCATCGCAAAAAAACACGTTAATTCCAATTTAGAACTCTCCGACCTGATACAGGAAGGCGGCCTTGGTCTTATGAAAGCGGTTGAAAAGTTTGAGTATAAAAGAGGTTTCAAATTTTCCACCTACGCCACATGGTGGATACGCCAAAGCATAAACCGCGCCATCGCAGATCAGGCAAACACCATACGTATTCCCGTGCATATGAAAGAACTTGTCTCAAAACTTACTAAGGTGGCAAATAAATTCCGTCAGGAAAACGGACGCGAGCCCACGCTGGAAGATTATGTAAAGCATATGCATATCTCGGTGGAAAAAGTAAAAGGTATCTTAAAGATTATGCAGGATCCTATTTCGCTTTCCACCCCCATAGGCGAGGACGAAGATTCCAACCTTGAAGATTTTATTGAAGATAAAAGCGGGCCTAATCCCTCTTCTTCCACGACAGACTTTCTGCGCAAGCAGGAAGTGTCCGACGTGCTTGCAACCCTCTCCGAGCGCGAGGCGCGGATAATAAAACTGCGCTTTGGCATAGAGTCGGGCTACCCGCGCACGCTTGAGGAAGTCGGCAAAATGTTTAACGTTACGCGTGAGCGCGTGAGACAAATTGAGGCCAAAGCCATACGCAAGCTTAGACACCCCAGCAGAACTAAGATGCTTAAGGATTATTCCGACCAGCAGCAAAGTTGATTTTTGGCTTGCGCGCTTACGCGTGCCAAACGCAAACAAGCTAAGATTGGCAAATTACAAGCTTCGCT
>CAZNCX010000092.1:0-4554 GCA_964571655.1 uncultured Elusimicrobium sp.
CGCGGTGGGCCCGTCCGCCCCGCCGATAATACCTATTGAGGCGGCGTCCCTTACACTGAAAGTAAGGTCGGGAATAAAATTGCCCAGCATAAGCGTGCCAAAGATTGTAAAGAAAATACCAAACTGCGCCGCCGCGCCCAAAAGCGCCGTGCGCGGATTTGCAATCAGAGGGCCAAAATCCGTCATAGCGCCAACGCCCATAAATATCAACAGCGGGAAAAGGCCGCTCTCAATACCAAGCTGATACAGCTGGCCCAAAAAACCGCCGGGGATAGTGGTAACAACGCCGTGGGCTCCAACGGTCATCGTGGTCAAAAGCGTGATAGGTACTATGGGGATATTTGCAAGCAGCCCGCCAAAGCCTATGGGGATAAGCAAAAGAGGCTCAAACTGTTTGACAATGCCAAGCCACAAAATAAACAGGCAGATAATTATCATCGCAATCTGCCCGATTTGAAAATTGGCTATGCCGGTAGTGCTCCAAAGATTAGAAAACGATTGTACTATATCCATTTTTAAGCTCCTTTCCTTAACCTAGGACAGCAACAAGCGTGCCGGTTTGCAGCTGCTCGCCGTTTTTAACTTTGAAAGTTATTTTACCGTCGGCGAGGGCTTTGATTTCTGTTTCCATTTTCATAGCTTCAATAACAAGTATCGGCTGGCCTTTTGTAACATGCGCGCCGTCTTCCACGGGAAAGCGCACCACTACGCCCGGCAGCGGGGATTTGACTTCAACGCCGACTGCCGTGGCAGCGGAAGGCTTTGCGTCCGCCGCGCTTTTTGCGCCGGCCTGCGCCGCTGCGCTTAAACCTTCTTTGACGTCAATATCGTAAGTTTTGCCGTTTACCACGGCTTTGCCGTTTTCAAAAGAAATTGCAAAACTTTCGCCAGAGACCGTAACAGTATAAGCGTTTGCGCTTTTCTTTTGGGTTTGCTCTGGGACGTTCTTTCTTACGCCGAGTTTGGCTTCACCTTTAAGGAATGTTATGCCTTTTTGTCCGCAGGCCGCGGCGATGAAAATGTTTTCGTCCGTAACGGGAAGGTTATTTGTTTTAAGCAGCTCCGTCGCGGGTTTTACGCCTTTTTTGGGATTGGCGTCATTGATTTCCAAAACGGTTTTTTTAGTAGGCTCAAGCCCCATTTGCGCGGAGGCAAGTTTTACTATTTCTGCATCGGGCTCAACAGGCGTTTTGCCAAAATAGCCTAAAACCATCTTGCCATAGCCGTCGGCAAATTTCTTCCACGGGCCAAACATTACATTGTTAAAAGCCTGCTGGAAATAAAACTGGCTGACGGGCGTGACCGAAGTGCCAAAGCCGCCTTTTCTTACGGCTTCGCCCATGGCGTTAAAAATCTCATCGTATTTATTCATAATGCCGTTGTCTCTCAGCATTTGAGTGTTTGCCGTAAGCGCGCCGCCGGGCAGCGGGGAAAAGGGAATAGTAGGCTCCACCTTAAGAGCCTCGGGCGGAAGGAAATAGTCTTTCATACAGTCCTTAAAGACTTCTTCGGCTTTTTTAATTTTTTCTACGTCTATATCTAAAGTGTAGTTGCTGCCGCGCAGGGCGTGCCACATTACCAAAACGTCGGTCTGGCAGGTGCCGCCGCTGGCAGGCGCCATAGAAAGGTCAATCCTGTCTGCGCCGCCTTCAATTGCCGCTAAATAGCAGGTTGCGCCGTTGCCGCCAGTTTCATGTGTGTGGAAACAGACTTCCACTTCAGGCGGAAGCATTTTCTTTGCAAGCATTATCGTTTCTTTGACGGTAGCAGGCGTGCTTGTGCCGCTTGCGTCTTTGAAAGCGACGCTGTCAAAAGGCACGCCGGAGGCTAAGATTTGTTTCAAAATATCGGCGTAAAATTTGGGGGTGTGCACGCGGCCTTCTTTATCCCACGACGGCGCAAGGGACATCATGGTAACGGTAACTTCGTGTTTTAAGCCGGCATCTTTAATGCATTTGCCGCTGTAGATTAAATTGTTGACATCGTTAAGCGCGTCAAAATTCCTGATAGTGGTAACGCCGTGTTTTTTGAAAGTCTGCGCGTGCAGCTTTATGATATCCGACGGCTGGGAATCAAGACCGACAACGTTTACGCCGCGCGCAAGCGTCTGTAAATTGGCCTCAGGGCCAGCCGCTTTGCGAAAAGCGTCCATAACGTCGTAGGCGTTCTCCTGATTATAAAAAAACGCGCTTTGGAAAGTTGCCCCGCCGCCCGATTCAAAATGACTGACGCCCGCTTCGCGCGCGGCTTCCACCGCGGGAAGGAAATCTTTGGAAATCACTCTTGCGCCATAGACGGATTGAAAACCGTCCCTAAAAGCCGTTATCATAAATTTAATCTTCTTCATTTTTTATTTCTCCTTTATTTTATGCTCTTATCAAAGCACTTACTGCCTATTATAAATCTTTCTTAAATCTTTTTTGCCGCTTACTTAGTCTTACTTGGCAAAATGTTTTGCCGAAGCTATCGCAAGGGCAATTTTAAGTTTTTCCGAGACGGACACGCCGCCCTTTTTCTCAACCTTCTGAGGGAAATATTTTTCCAGCACGTTTACCGCCAGACTTAAAATTTTCATCGCGCCGACAAGCAGAATAAGGAACAAAAACGTCGTGCCCATACCCACTATCATAAGTTCAAAACTTTTTTCCAAAACCTCTGAGCTCATTTTACTTACTCCTTGTTTACATAATTAAATCAAAAATCCATATCTCCGACGGCAATTTCTTTAACGCCGCCGTCTTGCGCCTCAAGCGCAAGAAGGCCCTCTTCGGTAATATCGCGCAAAATCCCCGTAAAAACACCCTGCGCGGTGCGCAAGGTTACAGTGTTGCCTAAAGCGCAAAGCGCGGCCTTAAAATCCCCCCTTATGGCGGCAAAGCCGTTTTCCATAATGCGGGAATAATAACCGTCAAAAGCAGAGCATATTTCTTCAAGCAAAGCCTGAGAATCAAAATTAAAACCAAGCTCTTTTAACGTAACTGCAGGCTTATCGCAAAGCAGTTTGGGCTGTGATAAATTTATACCCGCCCCGACGACAATTCCCAAAAGCGCGCCGTTTTGGTCAAGCACGCATTCGCTTAAAATGCCGCAAAGTTTTCTGCCGTCGCAAAGCACGTCGTTTGGCCATTTGATATAAGCGGCGACTTTGCGGCTCTTTAAGGTTTCGCAAACGGCCAAAGCCATGGCTAAAGTAAAAGAACAAAAAGGACGGAGTTCAAAATTATGAGGTTTTAAGACAACGCTGAAATATAAACCGCCCTCTTCGGACAACCAAATGCGCTGCATGCGCCCGCGTCCGGCGTTTTGCGTTTTTGCCGTTATCACGTCTTTATGCGACAGGTCTTTTATATGTTCCTTAGCATAAGTGTTGGTGGAAGGCAGGCTGTCAAATCCTAAAATCTGCATACTAATATTTTACCATTTAAGGACGAAACCCGCAACAAAGCCGCCCTTGAAAAAAGGCGGCTTGTTTTCGTCTTAAACATAGCATAAATTTGATTGAAGACAGCATGGAACAATAGAAACGGGCGCGCCTTTTGGACGCGCCCGTAAATTGTAAAAACTTAGGAAGCTTTTTCTTACTCCGCCTTATCCTCGGCAGCAGGAACTTCCTCGGCGGCAACAACTACTTCTGCCTTCGGAGCTTCTTCAACTGCGGGAGTTTCTTCAGCTTTGGGGGTTTCTTCGGCCTTGGCCTGCGCTTCAGGCGCTGTTACAACCGCGGGAGCAGCCTCCTCCTCGGGGGTTGTTTCGGGCGCGGGAGCAGGCTTATTTCCAGCCTTAGGTTCCTCGGGTTTAGACTCTTCCTCGGGAATTTGCTGCTCCTGAGTTTCTTCTTCGTCCTCGTCCTCTTCTTCCTCTCCGGTGCCCATAGATCCGCCCAGAGAACCCTGCAAAAGCTGCCCTAAAGTCGGGCGCGGGGCCTGTTTAAGATATTGGGCCACCACTTTGCGATTTTGCACCTGATCAAAACGTTTAACGGATAAATTTACCGTAAAAGCAACGCCGTCAACGCCGATAACCGCGGCCTGCACAACATCGCCTTCCTTAGCGTTAAAATCGCGGCCGAGCTCAAATTCAGAAATATAGCCTTTAGTCTTATTTTTGCCGAGCTCAACTTCAACTTTCTCAGGCGTAACTTTTGTTATAACGCCTTTGACCGTGCTCATATAAGGATAGCGTTTTTTAAGCAGTTCGGCAGGATTTAAGAATAACTGTTTGATGCCGAAGTTCATTACGCCTTTTTCCTTATCAATGGACAAAAGTTTGGCTTTAATGCGCTGTCCTCTGCGATAGGAGTTAAGCAAAGTTTCCTGCTCTCTCCACGCGATATTATCCAAACTTACCACGCCTTCTATACCGTGAAATCTCAAATAAAGGCAATCTTTGCCGACTTTGGCTACCACGACGCGCAAAATTTCGCCTTCTTTAACTTCGCCCAAAACCTGATCTCTGCGGACGGCTTCGTCCTCTTCAAGAACTTGTTTTCTTGATAAAATAAGTTTTTGTTTTTCTTTAGAAAATTCCGCTATTACGGCTTTAATTTTTGCGCCT
>CAZNCX010000093.1:0-4352 GCA_964571655.1 uncultured Elusimicrobium sp.
TAAACTGCCTATGTTATCAGCCATAAATTTTATCACGCTTTCCAAACGGCTTACGTCTCTTATATTCTTATTCTCTACAACATCTTTAAGGACTATGGTGTTATATATTCCCCCCAAATAATCTCTTGTCTGGTTTATATCCCCGTTAAGCTGTAAAGCATACGGGAAAGAGCTGTTTTCTAAGTAAGAGCGAAATGTTTCTTCCACATTACCAGTATCCGCAGCAGAGCAATATTCCTTAAAAGAAAGCGGAAGCATATGTATTTCAACATAGCGTCCGGAAAGCAAAGTAGCCCACTGCCCGGATTGCATTTTAGAGTTAGAGCCAGTCAAATAGAGATCAACATTATTTTTTATGAAAAGGCCATCAGCTGCCTTTTCAAAATCAATAACATTTTGAATTTCGTCAATAAAAATGTAGTTTTTTTTGTTCGGAACTAAACTTTTATTTATATAATCGTAAAGTTTCTTCCAATCTAAAAGGTCTGAGTAAGCTGGATCTTCCAAATTTATGCTTTGGATTTGTTTAGCTAAAACGCCTTTATCCAGGAGCTCTTTCTGATAGAGTGTAAACAAAGTGGACTTACCGCAACGGCGCACGCCTGTCACGATTTTTATAAGTTGTTTATCTTTAAAACTTATTAATTTTTTTAAATACTCCGGTCTTTGTATCATATCATTTACTCCTATTTGTACATATTATACTGTAAAAAATAATAAAAATCAAGTGTTTTTTGCAGTATACTGTAAAAACATCAATAAACATACAAATTTTATTGTTTATACTATAAAAACTATTTATAATCTTTGAAACTTTTAATTAACTTGCCTACTATGCGCGTGTTTTCGTCCACCGGTATGGGCTCATAATACGCTTTATTATCAGATACCAAAAAAGGAAGCCTTTGCCCGTTTTCATCAGCTATATATTTTATGCGTTTTACTTTTAAGCCTTCATTATGGAAACAAAGTAAAATGTCATTTTGGTTAAAGTCAGTATCCGTTTTCTTCTTAAAAAGCAAAAGTTCGCCCTCTGCAATAGCAGGCAGCATGGAATCACCTTTTGCCTTAATTAAAAATAAATCATTTGTTTTTAACGGTAAAAACTCCGTCGGCATTGGTATGTAATTTACAACATTATCTTCCGTTAAAATATCATTATACCCGCACTGGGCCAAGCCGTAATAAGGAAGGCGTGTTATATCTTCGGCGCTTTTCTCGGTCAAAATAAGTTTACGGCCTTCTTTGCGTAGGAATTCCTGTTTGACAAGATTTTTTATATGGACGGATACAACGCTTTTAGCCAAAGGGATATCCTTTGCTATTCCGGTTAAGTTTATCCCTTCATTTTTCTTTATAATATTTAGAATGTCTTTTTGTCTTTTTGTTAGCATATTTTCCCTCATTAAAAATCTGCTTTCTTTATCATACTTGTTTAATATGCTTTTGTCAAATTCGCCTATATAGCAGATAGTTATTGCTAAAAGCGAACAAATATCATATAATTATCTAATGGAAGGTTTCAGGCCTATTAGAAAGGGCATAAAAAGGGAGGTATAGGATATGGAATTGAGACTAAATAAAACATAGTCGTAAAGGAGAAACAAGTATGTCAGAAAAAACATGTAGTTCAGAAGACAGTTCGCAAGGTACTCTTGCTGTACAATATCTTGCACTGACGGAAATAAAGCCGTACAAAACCAACCCCAAGCAGCACTGCGAAAAGCAAGTCACGCAAATCATCAATTCAATTAAAGAGTTTAAGTTCAACAACCCTATCTTGATTGACGAAAATAACGAGATTATTGCCGGCCATGGACGCCTGCTTGCCGCCAAGCATCTTGGCATGACAGAAGTGCCGATAATCCGTCTGACGCACCTGACAGCCCCGCAAAAACGCGCTTACCGCATCGCCGACAATAAACTTACGGAAAATGGTGAGTGGGACATAGATATGTTAAAGCTGGAGTTCAGCAATCTTGAAAAACTAAATCTGGACTTTAACCTTGATATCACGGGTTTTGACAATATAGAAATAGACAACCTGCTTAACCCCGCGCAAGCCGACGAAAGACTAAACAATATCCCGTTTATTGACGAGAAAGAAATAGTGTCCAAACCCGGCGATATTTGGCAGTTGGGCACACATCGCATAATTTGTGCGGACGCCTTAAAGCAGGAAAGTTTTGCCGCGCTTATGGGCGAAGAAAAGGCAGATATGGTCTTCACCGATCCGCCTTATAACGTCAGGATAGAGGGCCATGTGTGCGGCAAGGGTGTAAATAAGCATAAAGAATTTGCCATGGCCAGCGGCGAACTTTCGGAAAATGAGTTTACAAGGTTTCTTTCCCAAAATTTCGGCCTGCTAAAGGATTTCAGCAAAGACGGCAGCCTGCATTATATATGCATGGATTGGCGGCACGTGGGCGAAATTTCTGCTGCAGGTAGAATATATGATGACTTCAAAAATATCTGCGTGTGGAACAAGAATAACGCAGGCATGGGCAGTTTGTACCGCAGTAAGCACGAACTTATCTTTCTCTTCAAAAATGGCACAACGCCGCACACAAACAATGTGGAGCTTGGCGTGCACGGACGTTACCGCGCGAATGTGTGGGATTACGCAGGCGTTAACTCCTTCGGCAAAAACCGCGAACTTTTGAAACTCCACCCGACGGTAAAACCTGTAGAGATGATTTGGGACGCCATTTTGGATGTTTCCACGCGTGGCAACGTTGTGCTGGATTCTTTTTTGGGCAGTGGCAGCACTCTTATCGCGTGCGAGAAAGCAAAACGCGTCTGCCGCGGCATAGAACTAGAGCCGCTTTACATTGACACCACAATCCGCCGCTGGCAGGAACTGACAGGACAGGAGGCCGTACTGCAAGGCAGCGGTAAAACCTATGCGGCGCTGTTGACGGAGAAGGAGGCCCAAAATGGAAAATGATTACAAAGTGGGCTACGGCAAACCTCCCAAAAGCGGCCAGTTCAAACCCGGACAAAGCGGCAATTCTAAGGGCCGCCCAAAAGGCGCAAAGAAAACTGACTTAAATGATATGTTGGAAAAAGAATTGCAATCCTTAATAACTCTTACAAATGGCGGCAGAATCACAAAAGAGATGGCTATTATTAAGCAAATATCCAACAAGGCTGCAAGCGGGGACTACAAAAGCGGGAAATTGGTTTTGGAGCTAAAAACTAAACAACAACAGAACGCGTTAGGCAGGCGCTTCCTTGAGAAGTTGATAAAGGAAGGTTACCTTACAGAAAACAATGCAAGAGATTATGTTGGCGCTTCCAGAGTTTTAACCCCGAATACGCTCCCCAATGCTGTTTATAACCTTCATAGAGAGTACTACATAAAAAAAACAATGGCTTATGAAGCGGCAAAGGATATGTTGTTTTTGGCGGGAATTTGGCAATCATGTTTACCGATAAAACGGTTTACTGAGATTTTAAAGGATTTATCGGCTGAATATTATTTTTGGGAAGGTGTTGACGCCTCTTTGTCTCTAGTGAAAATTAGTGAAACAGAAAAAAAGAGCATTGTTTCCGATTTGGAAATTGAGCGAGAACATTGCCGTCCAAGTAAAGAATTATATTTTTCCGCCTTGGATATTCTTTTTTATTTAAACGCTAATCTTTTAGGGTATATCGTAGGCTTCCGTGACGCGCTTATGAATATGCCTGGCTATAAAGAGGAAGAAGAAACTTTGCTTGATAAGGAAACCCAGGAGTCATTACTAGCCGATGCCAAAGTTGAGCTGCCTAAAGAACAATATGAAGTTTTCAAAGAGGAGTTGCCCAAACACAGAGAGTACTATAACAGGTTTTATGCTGTTCAAGACCCCCTTGAAACAAAAGAATACGCAAGGATTTGTAAAAATGTCGGGACCATTATTCGTTCTGTTGTTAAGTGGCATTTTGAAGACCCTATGTACATTCGTTGGGTAAAGAGGGACAGTAATCAAAAAAAGGAGGACATAGTATGCCTTACAGATCCGCCGACACAGGCAAATATGTGACAAAACGTTATGCCGATAGCCATCCGAAAACAACTGTAAAAGAAAGGAAATAAAATGCTTGCAAATAGCTAAGCGGGTTAATTATTTAGCCCGCTTAATATTGCTTGACTTCTCTCCCGATAGTAAGCGGTAATGTCTATGACGTTAAACGATATACACAGGAGAGAAATATGCAGAAGAAAACATTGAAAATAGTAAAACCCCAGAAAGGTTTGCCAAAGGACTTAACAAAAAAGGCCCTTGCGCCAGTTGCGGCTGGGGAAAAACTAACCACCGCAAAGGCCGCCAAGCCGCGGGATAGCCGCATTCCACCCGTCGGCACGATAA
>CAZNCX010000094.1:0-3849 GCA_964571655.1 uncultured Elusimicrobium sp.
CGATTTTTTCTTTCCCGTTCTGCACGGCGCTATGGGCGAAGACGGCACTATGCAGGGCCTCTTTGAAATTTTGGGCGTGCCTTACGGCGGGTGCGGAGTTCTCTCAAGCGCGCTCGGCATGGATAAAGAACTTGCAAAAGTTTTGGCCTCGCGCTTAAATATACCCATAGTGCCTTACGTCAAAGTTTTTGCGCAAAAGAAAATCTCGTCGGAAGTTTACGCTCAGGCCGCGGCTTTGGGCTATCCTTTATTTGTAAAGCCTTTAAGTTTAGGCTCTTCCATAGGAACAAGCAAAGTTAAGGAAGAAAAAGATTTATCCCGCGCGCTTAAATTTGCTTTTAAGTATGAAAACGCCGCCCTAATTGAACGCGCGGTTGAAAACCCAAGGGAAGTTTTTTGCGCTGTCCTAGGCGGCGGCGCGGGCGCCGAGCTTAAAGTGTTAAACAGCGAATTTTTTGATTATAAAGCCAAGTATGAAGATCCCCACGGCTGCGATATAGTTGCGCCCGCGCCGCTGCCTGCGGCCATAGAGCGCGCGATAAAAGAGGACAGCGCAAAAATATTTGCGGAACTACGCTGCTGCGGCTTTGCGCGCATTGATTTTTTTATCTCTCGGGAAGGGCAGTATTTTTTCTCGGAAATTAACACCATACCCGGAATGTCTTTAACAAGTCTTTTCCCGCAGATGTGGCGGGCCGACGGCAAAAAATACGCCGCTGTTTTGGAGCGTATCGTTGAACTCGGCTTAAAACGCAAGAAGGAGAGGGATAAATTTTCCCTTAACCGCTGATGCTTAAAAAAACCTTTGATTATTTCCGCGCCATAAACGGTTGGCTTTATCTGATTTTATTTTTTTGTTTTATAGGTTTGCTGCGCAATTTTATAAACTTGTTTTTATTTAAGTTTGACTACTCGGAACTTCCCACGCAGATTTTTATCGCGATGATAGCTATTTATTTTTCCCAAATAGTTTTGCTGTTAATGCGTGTGCGCGGCGCGTGGATAATTTCGGCTATAGGGGCGGGTTTTTGCCTTTACGTCTATCCCGATTTTACTTTTTTGCCCGTTACAAACGTTTTGCAGAGGGGGGTAAATTATTTTTGGCCTCAAATGAATTACTCGTGGTATTATTTTATCGCGACGGAAACGGTGGCCTTCCTCTTTTGTCTTGACGTTATAAAAACCGTTTTTATCTATACTCTTACAAAACCCTGTAAAGTAAAGAGCGTAAAAGTATGATTACCATAAATATAGACGGGGCAAGCCGCTCAAATCCCGGTATAGGCGCAAGCGCGTGGGTTATAAAGGACGCAAAAGGCGCAGTTCTTGCAAAAGAGGGCGTTTTCTTCCCGCTGTGCACAAACAATCAGGCGGAATTTACGGCTCTTAAACTGGCGCTTCTTGCCGCAAAACATTTGGGGGCAGACGAGGTTAAAATATTATCCGATTCCCTTTTACTCGTCAAACAATACAGCGGCGAGTATAAAATTAAAAATCCCGAGCTTAAAGATCTTATGTCTCAAATAAAGCGCGCCGCCGGCGCATTTAAGAAAATTATTTTAACGCATATCCCGCGCGAAAAAAATAAAGAAGCCGATTTGATGTGCAATATAACTATGGACAATAAAAAAAATACCTCTCTGGTTAAACCCGCCGCGCCCGCCGCAAAAAAAGAAACTTTACCCAAAGGCCAGCTGGAACTTTTTGAGCTTTAATTTTGACCTTACGGCCGCTTAAATCCTATAATATAAGAAGCTGAGTCAGGAAGCCGCTGCCGCTTTATGCGGGGGAGGAACTTCCGAACTCCAAAGGCAGAGCGCCGCGCGAAAGCGCGGGAGGGCGGGGCCAAACCCCCGCTTACGGAAAGTGCAACAGAAAATATACCGCCCGCAAGGGTAAGGGTGAAAAGGCGGGGTAAGAGCCCGCCGCGCAAGAGGCAACTTTTGCGGCAGTGTAAACCCCGCTCGGAGCAAGGCCAAAAATGCCAATGTACCGCCTGTACGCTACGGCAGAGTGGGCCGCCTAGACAAATGGCTTCCGACGGCGTGAGCCGTAACAGAATTCGGGGTATGACTCAGCTTTTTTTGATTCTGCGCTTTTTTTGGTTGTGCGCCCAAGCGCACGCTTGGCAAATAAGCTACTACGCGCAAATGCCAAGCTTCGCTTTTTTTGGCTCGCGTGCCAACTGCACGCCATACACGGGATAAGCTAATACTCCCATGTCTAAGCTTCGCTCTCTTTTGGCTGTGCGCTTAGGCGCACCCTTGGCAAATAGGCTAATGTTCGCAACGTCCAAACTTCGCTTTTGCAGTTAAACAGAAGATTACAACGCGCGATTTTTTGCTTTTGCCGTTATAAATAAAGAGTCGTCTTTGCGCGAGGCGACGAACGGTTGTATCGTGAGGAGCACTCGGAAGCAATCTTCAATTATTCTGTTGTAGTTTCTGCCGTTAAACTGAAGAAACGAAGTTTGGACATTGCCAAAATTAGCCCGTCCCGCATATGGCGCGCCGTTGGCGCGCAGGACAAAAAATGCGAAGATTGGCATTTGCCAATCTTAGCTTATTTGCCAAGCGTGCGCCCAAGCGCACAACCAAAAGAATGGAAAAATGTGCGCCCGACATATCTGCAGTTAACACCATATTGCCGTTTAATATCGTTGACAACAGATAATTTGGTAGAATAAAATATATGCCAAGAAACAAAGCCGTCCTCCAAATCAACACCAACCGCAAAGCCTTCCACGAATACTTTATTCTGGAGACTTTTGACGCAGGCTTGGAACTGCTCGGCGCGGAAATAAAATCCCTTAGGGAAAAGGAATGCTCCCTTGAGGGCGCTTTTGTGCGGGTTGATAAAGGGGAGGCGTGGCTTATCAATATGTACATAAAACCCTATGCCTATAATACCCACACCGCCCTTGAGCCCACAAGAACGCGCAAACTTCTGCTTAATAAGAGGGAGATAAACAAACTTACCTCCGCCGCGCAAACGCAGGGGCAAACGATAGTGCCGCTTGAAGTTTTTATAAGAAACGGGTGGGCCAAGGTTAAGATAGCTTTGGCAAAAGGCAAAAAACTTTACGATAAACGCGAAACGCAGAAGAAGAAAGACCTTGCGCGGGAAAGTGAAGTCGTCTTCAAAAACAAAATCAAATTTTAACTGCTTTTTAGATGTTTTGCCAGCTCGGCAAAACCTGTAAGCCCGACAACTGCGCCAAGACCGCTAAATTGCTCTTCTAAGGCAAGCGTTTTACTGTCGGATATTTGTTTGGGCGCGCCGCCGTTGAATGATTTTATTAAATCGTTCTTTATTTTATCTGCCACGCCGTGAGACGCGTCCCATTTCTTCTTTTCTTCCTTTATAAATTTGGTAAACGGAAGAATAAGCGGATATTCCAAATCGTCAAACCTTCTGCCGTTTATACCTACTTCGTATAAAGTGATATCAACCTGCTCCGATGGATTATCAACACTGTACATTTTATCCATCACAGTCGCACGGTGCAACAAATCGCTTTCGGGCATATCGTACATCATGTACTTTAGAATTTCCGTACGGCCAACGTAAGCAGCAAAACCGCCTAAACTTACACGAAAATCTTCAAGTGGAGAATTATATGCATCTCCTTTTCTAGGAATAACTGTAACCTTATCGTCAAGACCCGCCCCCACAGTGCCTTCAAGAATTCCTCTCGCAATACCAAACGAATCAGAACATACAGCGTCAACAAATTGATGTTTAAGGGGATTCCCCTTGCAAGCCAAAGGCGTTCTTTTACATGCATCTTTAAAAATTTCCAATTTTTCAGCATCTGAAAACGTTTTTGACTCAAAAACTTTCCCCATA
>CAZNCX010000094.1:3859-4294 GCA_964571655.1 uncultured Elusimicrobium sp.
CCTGTAACTATCACACAGGAGCCATCTGGACCAGCATTTGCTTTGGTAGGAGTTAAAAATATTCCCAGCCCCATAAAAATCAATGGCAAAATTATAGCCTTTTTCATTGGATAACCTCCAAATATATAATTTATATTATTTTCAAGTTTAACAAACTTTAACTGCGCATGTAAGATCTTTACGTTTAAGATACCGCTAAAACAAAACGGCGAAAGCTTTTGCTTTCGCCGTTTTGAGTTTAATTTCCATCGCTAAATCTTAAATGCGGTTTAACTTTAAGAGTTTATTAATCTCGTTATATGTCTTGCCGTCTAAGGCTAAGTTCTTGCCCGTATAATTATCAATAGCCATTTTACCGCCCTTAGCCGCTTTTACCAAATCATCATGCATTTTAGCCGCAAAGTTTTGCTGTGCGTCCCATTTCTTCTTTTCCGC
>CAZNCX010000095.1:0-4226 GCA_964571655.1 uncultured Elusimicrobium sp.
TTTCCGTTAACTATAAAATTAGTACCTCTTTTTGTATAATTAATTCCTTTTTCTTCTAATATATTTAAAAGGTCAACTTGATTTGGTATAGATAATCTTTTTAATTTACTACCATTAAAACGAATCAATCCTCCTACTGGGGTTAGTGTTTTTAAATGCCGTATTACTTGTAGAATCCAGTATATTTCTTCTTCTTTTGTTTCTTGTATAATTTTCATCTAATATCCAAACTTTACTCTTTTTTATAAATTTTTCAAAGTCTTTTGAAAAATCTGTTATTAAAAGAGAGCTTTATCGATTAACCTTTAAGTGGTATACTAATTACATTAAATATCTATAATTTATTGCAACATTATAATTTATGTCAGATTCAAAAATAGAAGTTAGACAACCCAATTTAAAGACCCAATTAGATGAGATGAAGAGCAGAGGAACATTACGTATTCCTAGATTTCAGCGTGATTATGTTTGGGAAAGAACACGTGTGGCTAAGTTGTTTGATAGTATTTATAAAGGGTTTCCGATTGGAAGTTTTTTCTTATGGATTACACCTCCAGAATTTAGACATCTTCATAAAGATATTCCAGAATTAAATTTTCCTACTCCTTCAGATTATGAGCCAATAAAAATGATTCTTGATGGTCAACAACGTTTAACCTCCTTACATGTAACTGCTTGTGGTTTAAAGATAAATGGAAAAGATTATAAAAAAATATGTTTTAATTTAGATACTCAGGAATTTTTTGTTGCAACTCGTGGAGAAGACAAAGAAAAAACGATCTCCGTTTGGCGCTTTTTTGACAGAAAAGGTGAAGATGAAGTATATGATAGTTTAAGTGTAGAACATAGAAAAATATTTAGAGGTTGCCAAGATACTCTTCATGGGTATCCTCTTTCTGTTGTTGAAGTTAAAGACATGCATTTAAGTGATGCAATAACTATATTTGAACGTATTAATCAAGGGGGAAAACGTTTAAATCTTTTTGATTTAGTTGTAGCAAACACATGGAGTGATGATTTTGATCTTAAACAAGAGGTTAAAGAGTTAAATAAGCAACTAGAACAAACTGGATTTGGTAAAATTGATGAGGAAATAATTGCTCAGCTTTTATCTCTTGTTTTGAGAGGTCAATGTACCAGTGCCTTTCAATTGAGCATAGAGAATTCAGAAATAAAAAATGAGTGGAAAAGAGCTGTTGAATCTATAAAATTAGCCATTGATTATCTTTCTCAAAATTTAGGCGTCAAGGTTTTTGATTTTACACCATATCCATCAATGATTGCACTGGTTGCATATTTATTTATGAAAGTAGAAGGGCGGACACTAAATCCTACTCAAGTTTCTTTTGTAAAAGAATGGTTTTGGAAGGCCACCTTTTCCCAAAGATATGGTAAATCAGCGATGACCCTTATGGGTAATGATCGTGCAGATTATTTTGATCCAATATTAGCAGGAGAAAAGGTCAATGTTCGCTATGCTGTTACAATTGATAAGGAAGATCTTTTAAAACAAAAAATTCATACAAGGTCTGCTATTAAAAATGGAGTTTTTTGTATTTTAGCATTAAAAAATCCACTTAACTTTAGTAATGGAACAGTAGTCCCTCTTACTAAGCAGCTTTGTTCTAGTTATAATGATGCGGAAAAACATCATATTTTTCCTAAAGCTATGTTACGTCGCTTAGGTTATAAACAGTTACATCAGTTGTTGAATTTTTCTTTCATCCCCAATGAATTAAATGTTTCCATTAGTGATAATAATCCGAGTGAATATTTTTCAAATTTTAAAAATACAAATCCAAACTTTGAGGAAACATTAAAAAGTCATCTTATCCCATTTGATAATAATTCAGGTATATGGAGCGATGATTATGATTTGTTTTTATCTCAAAGAAATGAGTTAATTTTCAAAGAAATAGAAGAGTTAGTTGGTTCTATATCCCCTATAACTGCTTCTTTAGAAAATAAACCTCAAGAAGCATTAGAGGATCTTGAGTCTGGATTAAGAGAATTTATTAATGAGGTAATGTCTGAACGTGTCGGAGAAAAGTATTGGGATTTGTTCCCTCAAGGTATACAAGAACGTCTAAAAGAAAGACTAGCTCAAAGAGCTAAGAGGCACCCATATGAGGAAAATAAAATACTTTCTGGTTATGAGATGTTGTCTTTTTGTGATGTTATGGATTATGCTCAGATAATACAAAAAAATTGGGAATATTTTAGTGGATACTTTCGTTCCCTTGGAGAAGTGGAAAGACATTTTTTAAATCTTAAGGATTATAGAAATTCACTTATGCATAATAGACCCATGAACACTGTTGAACGTAAACAAGGAGAAGCATCTGCTGAGTGGGTAAGTAAGATTATTTCACCATCTGAGAACGAGAGTGAGGATGAAATAAACTCAGAAGAAGATGATACTGAAGATTTAGAAGATTCTAATTTAACAGATAAAGAAATAATAATTAAAAAAGACGATGTAGATGTTAGGGGTATTTTAATGAATGGTGGAAAAATAAAAGTTTTAAAGGATTCATTTGGTATTGCTCAGAACTCTGATTCTTTCGTTCAAACTCATACATACAGGAAACTCAAAGATAAACTTTTAGAAGACGGTATTATTGTCTTAGAAGATGGAAAATTAATTTTTAAGAAAGATTATATATTTGAAAGTACAAGTGCAGCTGCAGCAGTTATTTTATCACGACCGGCATCGGGTCCTGATTTTTGGAAAATAAAATAAACCATGACAAATATTTCTAAAACAATTAAATCAAAAGAAAGAGTTCGTAATCTAGCTGAGGTATTTACTGCAGATAGGGAAGTTCGATCAATGCTTGATCTTGTTGGATATTGTTCAGAGAATATTGGAAGCACTCTTCTCGAACCATCTTGCGGAAATGGTAATTTTCTAATTGAAATATTAAAGAGAAAACTTGAAACAATTAGTAAAAAATACAAAAAACAAGGCGAAATAGAATTTTATATTATTATCGCAGTTTCTTCTATTTATGGAGTAGACATATCAGAAGACAATGTTTTAGAAGCAAGAGATAGAATGTTTAATGAAATAAAGAACTTTTATTCATATAAACTTAATACAAAAAAACCATCTGATGGATTTTGGAATTCGATAAAATGGGTTCTTGAAAAAAATATTATTATTGGAGATATGTTAAATAAAGTTGAAGATGTTACTTTAGTAGAATATACATCTCCGAGCCCTGGTAAAATTAAAAGAAATGAATTTAGACTTATAGATCAAATGAAAAACAAGAAGAAGACCAAAAATTTATTTACAAACACTAAACCACTCAAAAATTATAAGATAAATTATTATAACCAATTATGCTTTTAAATAATATTTACAAAAAAAGAACTCCCGATATCTTAGAGTGTATAGCAAATTTAAGTAGTGATGAAGTTTTCACCCCGCCACAAGTAGCTAATGATATTCTAGATTTATTACCAGAAGAAGTTTGGTCAAATAAAGATTTAAAATTTTTAGATCCAGCTTGTAAAACGGGGATATTCTTAAGAGAATGTGCTAAGAGATTAATGGTTGGGCTTGAAAAAACAATACCAGATGAAGACAAAAGACGTGAGCATATATTTAAAAATATGCTTTACGGAATAGCTATTACAGATATCACTAGTCTTATGTCTCGAAGATCATTGTATTATTCAAAATCAGGGCTAAGTCCTCATTCTGTAATTAAATTTGATAAAACAGAGGGTAATATTTTATATAAAAATATAGAACATTCTTTTGAAGGGAATGTAAGAAAATGTGTTTACTGTGGTGCTCCAGCAGAGCTACTGGATCGAGTAGAAGAAATGGAACGCCATGCTTATCAATTTATCCACGAGGATATTAATAAAATATTTAATAATATGAAATTTGATGTAATTATAGGAAATCCACCATATCAATTAAGTGACGGAGGTTTTGCGGCAAGTGCTATGCCGATTTATCATAAATTTATAGAAGTAGCTATTGCGCTGAATCCTAAATATATATCTATGATTATTCCATCAAGGTGGTTTGCTGGAGGTAAGGGTCTAGATGATTTTAGAGCCAAAATGCTTACTGATAAAAGACTTAAGGTATTAGTGGATCATCCCAACGCTGAAGATTGTTTTCCTGGAGTAGAAATTAAAGGTGGTGTTTGTTATTTTCTTTGGGACAGTAAACATGATGGAGAATGCGAAGTTGTTTCAATGCT
>CAZNCX010000096.1:0-4155 GCA_964571655.1 uncultured Elusimicrobium sp.
GGCGCTTAGAACAGCTATCACCATTACTACGATAAGCAGTTCAAGCAGGGTAAATGCCCTGTCCTTTATATCCCTTCCAAATAAAAAAACTTTCATAAACCCTCCCGATGATACAAGGGCAGCCAAATAAAAGCAAAACAGCTATGTTGTAACTCAGGCGGGCTGCCAGTTTCCTCCATTATATAAAAAATATCTTGAAATTAAACCATTTGCATATGGCGCGCCGCAGGCGCGCAAGCTAAAAGAACTGGAAAAGCGAAGCTTGGACTTTGCCTTGCTTAGCTTATTTGTTGAACGTGCGCCTAAGCGCACAACCAAAAAAATCCACCCGCGTTTACGCGGGCGGATTTTTTTAATAAGCTTATTTGCTTCTTTTTATTTCTTATTTATTTCTTTTTAAGAATATCCTTAGCCTCGGCCTGGGCCGCGCTTAGGCGCGCTATGGGCACGCGGAACGGTGAGCACGAGACGTAATTAAAACCTTCCCTGTGGCAAAATTCCACGCTGGAAGGCTCGCCGCCGTGTTCGCCGCAGATGCCTATCTTAAGATGCTTTTTAACGTTTCTGCCTTCCTTAACGGCATGGCGTATTAAGAAGCCCACACCCTCTTGATCAAGAACCTGAAACGGATCCACCTTCAAGATACCTTCCGCCAGATACGACGGCACAAAAGAGCCGATATCGTCGCGGGAGAAGCCAAAAGTCATCTGCGTTAAGTCGTTTGTGCCAAAAGAGTAAAAATCCACCACGTCGGCAATTTTATTTGACGTTATGGCCGCGCGCGGTATTTCTATCATCGTACCCACGGTGTAGGCAATTTTCTTACCGTACTTTTCGCAGACTTCTTTATGCACTTTTGCGATAAGCGGTTTTTGATGTATGATTTCCTTATCGGTGCAGACGACGGGTATCATAATCTCGGGCGTTACTTTAATGCCTTCTTTGGTAAGTTCCAAAGCGGCTTCAAAAATAGCCTTTGACTGCATTTCCGTAATCTCGGGATAAGTAACGCCGAGACGTATGCCCCTGTGGCCCATCATCGGGTTGCTTTCGCTTAAGGCGTCGGCGCGTTTGTCAAACTGTTCTTTGGTGATATTAAGTTCGGCGCAAATGGCGTTAATGGCGTCAGCGCTGTGAGGAATAAACTCATGCAGCGGAGGGTCCATCAAACGTATCGTAACAGGATATCCAGCCATGGCTTTAAGCGTGGCTTTAATATCGCCTTTCATAAAAGGGAAAATTTCTTCCAGCGCTTTAACCCTTTCTTCTTTTGTGTCGCACAAAATCATCTTTCTTAAGGCAAATAAAGGCTTTTCGGAATTTGCTCCGTAGAACATATGCTCTATGCGGAACAAACCAATGCCCTGCGCGCCAAAAGAGCGCGCTTTTGCCGCATCGGAGGCCGTATCGGCGTTTGCGCGCACGCCAAGTTTTTTGACGCCGTCGCAAATCTTAAGGAAATTATTTAAGTTGGCGTTTGTTTCGCTTGCGTCTAACATAGGCATTTTACCTTCATAGACAAGGCCGCGCGTACCGTTAAGGGATACAAAATCGCCTTTCTTAAAAGTTTTGCCTTTTACGGTCATCGTTTCCTTAACGAGATCTACGTGGATATCGCTGCAGCCCACTATGCAGCATTTGCCCCAGCCGCGCGCGACTAAAGCCGCGTGCGAAGTCATACCGCCGCGGGCGGTCAAAATGGCCTGTGCGGCGCGCATGCCTTCAACATCTTCGGGGTTTGTTTCCTCACGAACTAAAATACATTCTTTGCCGTCTTTGCGGGCCAAAATAGCGTCGGCGGAATTAAAAACTATAAAACCGCATGCGCCGCCGGGCCCCGCTGGCAAACCTTTGGCCAGAGGCTTTGTGGCGGCCTCGGCCTTGGGGTCTACTATCGGGTGCAAAAGCTCGTCAAGCTGGTCGGGGCTGACGCGCAAAACCGCTTCGGCCTTATTGATAAGTTTTTCCTTTACCATATCAAGCGCAATCTGTACGGCTGCAATGCCGTTGCGTTTGCCGACTCTGCATTGTAAAAGCCAAAGCTTTTTGTCTTCAATGGTAAACTCAATATCAAGCATATCTTTATAATGCTTTTCAAGGCGTTTTTGTATTTCGTCAAGCTGCTTGTAAGCCTTCGGCATAACTTTTTTAAGGCTGTCTTTATCGCCGCCGTGGCCGGAGGTGGACCATTCGTTTATAGGCTGCGGCGTCCTGATGCCGGCAACAACATCTTCGCCCTGGGCGTTTACAAGATACTCGCCGTAAAAATGGCTGTCGCCGTTTCCCGGGTTTCTGGTGAAAGCAACGCCCGTTGCACTGGTGTCGCCCATATTGCCAAAAACCATTGACTGCACATTTACGGCAGTGCCCCAGTCGTGAGGGATTTTTTCAATGTTTCTGTAGGCAACCGCGCGCTTGCCGTTCCAAGAGGCAAAAACCGCGCCTATTGCGCCCCAAAGTTGCTGCATAGGCTCGTCGGGGAAATCGGCGCCCAAAACTTTTTTAACGGTAACTTTGAAATCTCCGCAGAGTTTTTTAAGTTCGGCGGCGGTAAGCTCGGTATCGGAACCGTAGCCGCGGTTTTGCTTGACTTTGCCGAGCATCTCGTCAAGGATTTTGCGTATGCCTTTGTCGTCTTTAGGCTCAATGCCGGCGGCTTTTTCCATCACAACATCGCTGTACATCATAATGAGGCGGCGGTAAGCGTCGTAGACAAAGCGCTCGTCGCCCGTTTTGGCAATCATACCCGGAATGGTCTTTTGTGTTAAACCGACGTTAAGAATAGTCTCCATCATACCCGGCATAGAGCTGCGCGCGCCGCTGCGCACGGATACCAAAAGTGGATTTTCCGCCGAGCCGAAAATTTTGCCCGTCTCTTTTTCAATTACTTTAAGATTTTTTTCCACCTCGGCTTTCAAGGTTTTGGGATAGGTTTTTTTGTTGTTCCAGTAGTAAGTGCAAACTTCGGTGCTGATGGTAAAGCCCGGGGGCACGGGCAGTTTTAATTTGGGGTGGCCCGCCATTTCGGCAAGGTTTGCGCCTTTGCCGCCCAGCAGTTCTTTCATGGAGCCATTGCCGTCGGCAAGACCCGCGCCGAAGTGATAAACAAACCCTTTGTGTTTTTTTGCAGAGTTAAAAGTAGCTTTATTAACCGTTTTTTTGACCGCTTTCTTTGCGGTATGTTTTACTGTTTTTACGACAGCCTTTTTTATTGTTTTTTTGGCTGTCTTTTTTGCTGTTTTTTTAGCTGGCATATTTTAAGTTTCTCCATATATTATGACTTGCTTTCAGCGTTTACTGCTGACGCTTCCTGACCGAAAACGATACAAGACACGGCAAAACGCGCGCGCGGACGCAGGCCCGCGGACTTGATATATTCTATTAAATTGTTTGCGCGCGCGCAAATTGAAAGCGGAAGATTGGCCCCAAAGATTAAAGAGGCTTACTTTTGAAACCTACAGAAGCTTGCTTTTGGGGCTTATGGCGGCAATGACGGTTTTAGTTGCCCGCGGCTTGCCAAAAAAGGGCCTTAAATTTAATTGGCATCGTTTTGATGCCAATTAAATTTGCGGTTTTGCATAAGCGGTTTTGCATAATTTGATGTGTAATCTGATATTTTTAACAGTTATGGAATTGCGTTAAGTGGGGCTTAATACAAAATATGCTATTGATAGTAATAAGCGCAAAAAGTGCTCCCCGAGGTACTTGGCGTCTTTCTTCCCGTTTCCTGCTGGCAAAATTTATTATAAATATCGTTCTGATCAACGGAAGATACAAAACAATTGTCCGGGTGTTTATAATAGGAAAAATATTTATAAAACCGAAATCTTACCCCGGAAGCGGAAGTAGTGCATATAATAGAAGCGTTACTGAGGTTAGCCAGAATACAGGTATTCCTGTTAGGAAAAGTAATCGTGCCCGTGTCAATCCCCAGCACATTATCAAAAGTTATGTCCAAATCGCTGAACTTAGAGGGATGAGTTCCCGTCGCCAAATAATACCTTTCCCCCGCCAAAACAAGTTCCTGCGTCATTGTCTTTATGGTGCTAAATTTACTTTTTATGACAGACATTCTGTATTGCGGCAAAGCAATAGCGGCAAGTATGCCGATTATTAGGACAACGATAAGCAATTCAATTAAAGTAAAACCTTTTT
>CAZNCX010000097.1:0-4155 GCA_964571655.1 uncultured Elusimicrobium sp.
GGTATATCCGAGTTGCAAAAGCGACAAAGTATAAACGAAAAAGCCGAAGAAAAAACGGAGAGGGAGGGATTCGAACCCTCGATACAGTTTCCCGTATACAGTCTTTCCAGGACTGCTCCTTAAACCGCTCGGACACCTCTCCAAAACTTCTTATATCTCAAAACTTCTTATACCTTATTATATCAAATACTTGGGGACTGTAAAAACAGGCGCAAAAATGCCGCCCGTCGTGAAAACGGACGGCTAAAAAATTTTGCGCATATCTTTCTAATTCCTAAATCTTAAAACGTTAAATAAATTTCCCAAATTAAAAGGACGAAAAATAAAACACCTTCGCCTTTGCTTAAAACAGGCGTCCCCTAAAATCAATGCCTGCTTTTTTTATCGTTTTCTTTAAGCAGAGTTTCCAAATTTATTATGCGCCAGCCTGCCCTTCTGAGCATTGATACTAAAACCGCCTGCGCCGGATTTAGGATTCTTACCTTGTGGGATTTTGGTGCGTGCTGCTTGCCTTTTTTTATAACCGCTTTTTTGACGGGGGATACTTTTTCTTTTTTATCGGCCGCCGCTTTAGCCCTGCTACGGTTTGTTTTCCTGCGCGCTGTGGGGGGCATATCCTTAACCTCCTAACTTATAAAGATTAGGCTTAATAGCCATATATAATTATGGTATTTTTTTAGAAAATAATCAACACCGTTTTTAATATATTATTTATGACGGGAATTGTTTTACTATGGGCACAGACTGTGTTGGCTTAAGGCCGTCCTGCGTTGGGGTAATATGACGTTTAAGACCGAAGAACAGCATACCAGCCGCAAAGCCGATTGCGCCTACTATGAGCCATGGGCCCGCCGTGTAGACGGGGCTTAAGTGCTGCATCATAATACCCGCGCCGAAGATGCCCGCCGCTACGCCCGCCTGATTTGAAAGCGTGTAAAGCCCCAAATATCTGCCGCGTTTATTATCGGGCGCAAGGTTTGAAGCAAGGGAATGGCCGGCGGGCAGCACGCACATTTCGCCTATGGCAGATAAAATCACTCCGACGGCCAGCGCAAAAAAAGTGTAGGCAAAACCTATGGACCCAAAGCCTACCGCATACAAAAAACAGCCTATGGCAAGCGCAAGAGTAAGGCGCAGTTTGGAGGTAAATCTTGTTACCGGATATTGTAAAATTACGACGGAAAGGCCTTGTATGGCAAAGAGCATGCCCACCACATTTTCGTTTAGATGCAGGCGGTTTACGCAGTGCAGCGAAAGGCCTACCACAAGCTGCGCGGTAACGGTGGAAATCAGGAACTCATAGACGCATAATTTTGCCAAAGTGCTGCTTTTAAGCTCCAGAAGCATTTGGACGAAGTTGCTTTTTCTCCTCTCGGTTTTGGCCAAAGTTTCCCTAATATTTTTATGAACATAAAAAACCGAGAGGAGAAAAATGCAGCCCGTCAGAAAAAAGCCCGAAGCAAAAGAAGTCCCCGCCAAAAATCCGCCCATGGCGGGCCCTATGGTCCAGCCCAAATTGAGACCTATGCGGATATATCCGAAAGCTTTTATACGTTCCGTCGGCGTGGTATTATCGGCTATCCACGCGTTGGACGACGGGCGGAAAAACGCGCCGAAGAAGCACCCCGCAAAATGCAAAGCAATTGGCCAAAGATAATAAGTGTCAAGATAGATAGTAAGCCCTATGGCAAGCATAGTTATGCTGCGCAGCAAGAGAGATATAGTCATAACGCGCTTTCGGCCGAAAGCGTCGGAAACTTCGCCGCTGATAGCGCTTGCCACGGCCGTTGTGAGCATAGCAAGAGACAAAACCAAACCTATCACGCCCGAAGAGACGTTTTTATGCACGCTTAAATATATCGCAAAAAACGGGACGGACAGGCCGTAGCCCAAAGCAATAAGCCCGTTTGCTATTGAAATTATTACTATGCCTTTTGTCTTTTCGGTCATACAAAAATACCCGCCGCTTTTTTATTTGCAAGCTTTACGCAAAGCGGTTTTTTAAGTCTTAAAATTTAATAATGCACCTTATCTTTTTTTGAAAGCCATGCCTCAAAGGGGGCGTTTTCGTTCTTAAGCGGCAGACGGAAAGTTTTTATCTTCCTTTTGCTTTCGCCTGCGGCGATTTCTTTATATATAAAGGAATCGTCAAAGCCTGCTTTCGCCGCCAGTTTCTTGGGCGCGGCGTAAAAAAGAGCTTCTGGACGGGCCCAGTAAATTGCGCCCAGACACATAGGGCAGGGCTCCGCGCTGGCGTAAATAACGCAGCCTTTAAGCTGGAATGTTTTAAGCTTTTTGCAGGCTTTTCTTATGGCGTTTATCTCGGCGTGGGCGGTGGGATCGTTTTTGCAGGTTACGGTATTGTTTGCTTTGGCTATTATGCGCCCGTCTTTTACTATAAGCGCGCCAAAAGGCCCGCCCCCGCCGCCAGCGCTTCTTTGCGCCGCGGCAACGGCTGTTTGCAAAAATTTCATATGCTCCCGCTGTTCTTTGGTGATAAAGTTTTTAGCGTTTTTAATCTCTTTGGCGACAGTTATTTTTTGTTTGTTTTTACAAGTTGTCATAGAAAACCTCTTTTTTATTTTTTTAGCTTTATTTAGCTTTCTTTAGGATTATTTTATCGGGCGGGACTTATTTATCTTCTTCCCTATAATGAGTACCGCGGCTTTTTGTGTTCTTAAGGGCCGCGTAAGTTACTAAAAGGGCGCTTTGAGCCGCATTGCGCAAATTAAGCAAATCTTCCGTAGGTTTTGCGTCTTTATAGAAGATATCAATTTCGTTTTTCAGGTGGCGCAAAATTTTCTCGGCGCGGGCAAGGCGCATCTGGCTGCGCAGCAGGCCCACATAGTTCCACATAGTATTTTTTATGGCGGAGATATCCTGCAAAATAAGGTTTTTATCGGGCTCTTTTGATGGAGTAACCCACTCTTTAGGCGCGGGCAGATAAAATTTTGCGCGCCTTATTTCCTTGGTGTCGGCCTTTGCGCAAAGGTACGCGCTTGCGGCCGCTTCAAGAAGCGAGGTGCTCGCCAGACGGTTTGCCCCGTGAAATCCGTTGCAGGCGCATTCCCCTACGGCATTTAAGTTGGCTATATTAGTGCGGCCCTTTATATCTGTAAATATGCCGCCGCAGAAATAATGCATGGCGGGCACTACCGGAATAGGCTCTTTTGTTATATCAACGCCGCCTTCAAGGCAGGTTTCGTAAATATGCGGAAAGCGGTTTTTTATGAAAGCGGGCTTCATAGAGGAAAGGTCCAGATAAACGCAGTCATCTCCGTTTTTAAGCATTTCATGCTCAATTGCGCGCGCTACGATATCGCGCGGAGCCAAATCTTTAAGCGGGTGATAGGCGCTCATAAACCTGCGCCCTTTTGCGTTTATCAAAACGGCGCCTTCCCCGCGAACGGTCTCTGAAATAAGCGCGCTTCGCCCGCGCGCAAACACGGTCGGGTGGAACTGGGTGTATTCTAAGTTTATAACGCGCGCGCCTATGCGATATGCCATAGCAAGCCCGTGGCCGAAGGCCGAGGGCGAGTTTGTGGTATGCTTATAAATCTGGCCGATGCCGCCTGTGGCAAGAATTGTTTTCTTAGCGGTTACGGCAAAAATTTCGCCCGTTTTTTTATCAAGAACATACGCGCCAAAACAGGTTAAAGGTTTGTAAATATCCATCTGGTCTTTGGAACTGTGCGATAAAGTCATTAAATCAACAGCAATGGTATTTGGCAAAAGTTTTAGGTTTTTTAGGTTTTTGAGATGTCTTTGCATGGCGTCAATTATGGCGCGGCCGGTAGTGTCTTTGCTGAAAATTATTCTTTTTTTACTGTGGGCGGCTTCTTGTGTAAACTGCAATTTGCCGTCGGGGGCGCGGTTGAAATCTGTCTTAAATGCGTCAATAAAGAGTTTTTTGGTAACTTCAAAACCGGCAAGGACGTCGGCGCGCACGGCCTCTTCGTTGCAAAGACCGCAGCCTGCGTTTTGAATGTCTTTTAAGAGCAGGGATATATCGGGTTTTGGCTCATATATTATGCCGCCCTGCGCAAGCGAAGAGTTGCACTCGTCAATCTCCCCGCAGCTTAGGAGAATGCATTTTTGCCCCGCTTTTGCGGCGGTGTAGGCGTAGACGGAGCCGGCGATGCCGCTTCCTATTAT
>CAZNCX010000098.1:0-4155 GCA_964571655.1 uncultured Elusimicrobium sp.
TCATCCATAAAAACTTCACCAAGAAAGTCAACTTCTGCATATGGATCATATTTACGGCCTGTCCATCCTGCCGCTTTTTACGTGGAAACAGGGGCTTACGATTATTGTTCCCGATAATCTTCTGGAGGACTTAAAAAATATCTTCCGCCTGCCCTATATGCCGCCGCCGCAGAAACTTAAAATGCCGGTTGAAATAAAAAAATTATCCGAGGCGGCGGGCCTGCCTTTTGAAGTCAGCGCAAAGCCGCTAAAACACGCGGTGGAAACTTTCGGTTTTAGAATATCCGCCGAAGGCAAGACGCTTGTTTTCGGTCTTGACAGCGGGCCGTGCCAAAATCTTAACGATCTTGCGCGCGGCGCGGATTTGTTTATAACGGAATGCTCATTTCTGCCCGAGCAGGCGCCGCACACCATGCACTTAAACCCCGAGCAGGCCGCCCTTGCCGCAAAAAGCGCGGGCGCAAAGAAACTTGCGCTTACCCACTTTAAGGCCGACGATTACCCCTCCGCAGAGCAAAGGCAGGCCGCTCTGGAAGCGGCCTTACGCATATTTGCGCCCGTATTAGCACCCCAAGACGGCGACGTTTTGGAACTTTAACGAAGAAAACTCCCCGCGCATAAAATGCGCGGGGAGTTTTTGCAAATTACAGACTGTCTTTTTACTGCCGCCTTTTTTATTGCGGCGTACAGGTTGTTTTATATCCAGAGGTTAAGCTTAGTTATTTTATCCTGTTTTCTTACCTTAGGCTCGCCCACAAGTTCCTGAACGTAAATTTCCGCTACAAAAACTTTTGTTCCAGCAGCCAGATGACCACCTATAAGCGCGCCTGTTTTATCTGCCAGCGTGAGGTGGACGTGCACGTGCGAGCGGTTATCCATAATACTTACGTTTCCCGCTATATTTAAGATTTCAGTCTCGCGCTCTACCGTGATTTTATCGTATTTCTTTTTTGTCTGATCAAAATAATTTAACGTGGCGTTTTCCAGAGAGCCGATGCCGCTTATAATGCCGCATTTTATTTGGTTGTCGTGGCAAAAATCGGTAAGGGCTTCAAGAAGGTCCTTGCCTTTTGACACTCTGAAAATATACGTCCTGCCTGTTAAATAAGGTTTTTGTTCTGCCATTTTAATCTCCTGTTTTGATGAAAATTTCGTTTCTTGTATCTACTTCCAATCTTTACTTTTGACCGCAGATAAGTATTCTTTGAGATGCTTTATTTGACTCTGCGCGTCTAAAGAGGCTTCTTTATAAACATCGGGCGGTTTACCGCTTGCCAGATATTTGCCGCCCTTAAACGGATAGAGCGAGAAGCGGACGCCGTCTTCGGATTTAAGCCAGCATTCCATAACAGGCAAAGTAAAATCCGTTATCGCAACGGCAATTTTCCTATCGCAGGAGGGCATTATATTTTCCCGCTCTTCTTCGGGGAGCATATCAAAAAGCTCCCTTGAGGCCACATAATAAACTGTTATGTCAAATCCGTCTTTCTTGAGTTCGGGCAAAACTTTGTCAAGAAAAATCTCGCCCGCGCCGCTGCCTTGCAATATAATCACTCCGTCCGGTTTTTGCTTATTTGCTCTATGCAAAACCTCAACGCCGCGCGCGGCCGCCTCAACGCCAAAAGGACGCTCAAAAACTTTAACCGCAGGCCGCGTTACCACAGGGTAAATTACCGCGGGCCGCTTTTGCAAAGCCGCCGTCAAAAGAGGCCAAAGCGAAATTGCGTCCAGCGGCGTCAAAACTACGGCCGCGCCGCGAGGGAAATTTGCCTCTATAAGCTGCAAAGCCTGAACATCGGCGTGAGTTGCGCCGTCTTCTCCCGTAAGCAGGCCCGCATGTCCGCTGAAAATTATAAAAGTATTCCTCTCTTTGCCCGTAACTTCTGCGTAAGCCTGCTGCCCTATTGCATATAAACGCGCAGCCGCATGCATCATAGGCGCGGTAAACGCCGCGTAAGAAGCCGCAACACCAATTTGCATTCCAAACGCGCTTACGCCGCTTTGCATACAGCCAATCCCGTCTTCGCAGATACCACCGCCGGCTATAAGTTTGCTCTGCGGGTTTGTATGCTTGTTGTAAAAACCCTCCCCAAAAGGCTTTGCTATAGCCCCCGCACAGGTAGAGCCTACCAAATCTGCCGTGGAGACCAAAAGAGCGCCGTCCGTCTTTTTATTTATATAAGCAAGCGCGTCGGCCGCGGCGTTTCTGAGGGCAATACTGTCCCCCCCCTTATAGTTAAATTCCGCAGGAATATCTTCGGGAGTAAAGGCACTATAAACTTCCTGTGTTTTTGCGGTTTGGATAAGTTCGCGCTTAAGGCCCTCAAGTTTATTTTTAGCCTCTTCAATTTTAAGCGCGCCCGCGCCGAAAATACTTTCGTTCTCGTTTACGGCTTTTCGCACCGCTTCCAAAGAATGCCAAAAACATTCTTCTACGGCGTCCGGCGTCTTTTCCCCGCAAAAACGCGGGAAAGAAAACCCGAAAGTTTTTTCAAACTCGTTAAGCGTATGATAAAAACCCTCAGAAGCAAATTTATGGCCCGAGCCGTGGCTTGCCTTGCCTTCAATGCCGTAATGCCAGCCTTTTACCGTGCGGTAAATTATCGCCGTGGGCTGCGTAGTTTCAAGCTCGTTTGCAAATTTTTGCGCGGCGCAGATCTGCTCAAAATCAAAACCGTCGCCCACCTCTATAACGTTAAAACCGTTAATGTAGAAAAGTTCCGCCGGCGTCCAACAGGTATAATCCCCGCGCAGGCCGCCTTCGGCGGTAACTTTATCGCTTTCAATGGAGGCCTGATTCCAGTCCAAATGGAAAATCAAATTATCAAGCCCCGCCGTCGCGGCCGCGGCAAGACTTTCCGCTACTCTGCCGGCGGTAAGGCCCCCTTCGCCCTCAATAACATTAACGCGCGGCGCAGATTTACCGTAAGCGACAGCCGCGCCCAAAGCAAGACCTACGCTGGCGGCTGTGCCAACGCCGCTTGCGCCGGTCGCCAGTTTTACAAAAGGCGTAACGGGCACGGGGTGCCCGTCTAAAGACTTACAGTTAAACTGCTTAAATAATTTTGTGCCCGAGGTCAAAGAGTGCCTGAATCCGAGCAAATCTTCAAGCCTTAGACGGCGAGATACGTCGGCCAGCAGCTGCGGGGAGTAGGTCTTCACTATCTCATCGCGCAGAGCCGACATTGAGTAAAGCCCCAAAGCCTTATGCCCCGCGGCGTAAGAAAGCAAATCGTTATCCTGACGGTCGGGCCGGGAAAAATCATAGGCCATATTATTATAAACAAGGCTCGCGACTATGCGCCCGCTTGATATGCTGCCGCCCGGGTGGCCAGAGAGAGGCGCATAGTTATAAAGTATCGCGCAGAGAGCGCGGTAAACTATATCACCGTACGTCAAAAACTTAAAATCAGTTTCAGAAAGCTTATATCTTTTATCCTCCAAAATATCCTTTGCCTTAAAAAACCTGCCCTGCTTTTTATCTAAAGTAAAAACCGACGATTTTACTGTTTGCATTGTTCCTCCGAAATCTTGCGCTTCCGCGCTTTTTTTATCCTCTTAATATTATTTTAATCCATCTTTTGCAAATTCAACGGCAAATTTTGAGACAAGCGCAACTGCGCTGTCAACATCTTTCTTGCTGGCGCATTCCACATTGGAATGTATGTAGCGCACAGGTAAAGACAGGGCGCAGACGGGTATGCCCTCGGCGCTTCTTTGCATAACTTTGGCGTCGTTGCCGCCGCGCGCGGCCACGCGCAGCTGAAAAGCGATATTATCCCGCTTACAGATTTTTTGCAGATATTTGCCCAATTTATAGTCGGCAATAGTACTGGAATCAACTAAAGTAATGCCTATGCCTTTGCCCATCTCCAAAACATAATCATGAGGGGCAATCCCGGGCATATCAAGAGCGCCGGTGGTGTCAACGGCAAGGGCAAGATCGGGCCTTATGGCAAAAGAAGATACCTGAGCGCCTATTAAACCAAATTCCTCCTGCGCAGAAAAAACAAAGTAGATATCGGCGCGGTGCTTCTTGGGGAGGGCTCTTAGAACTTCAATAAGAATGCATACCCCCGCCCTGTCGTCAATTGCTTTGGCGCAAAACATATCAGAGCCAAACTCCGCAGGAGTACGCTCCAAAGTAACGGGATC
>CAZNCX010000099.1:0-3896 GCA_964571655.1 uncultured Elusimicrobium sp.
TACGAACTGGCCGGCCAGTTGCTGGCCACGCTCGCCATACCGCGCTGGCCGTCCCATGCCGCCAGCTTCCAGCTCATGGCCTATGTTCGCGCCGCCCAGAAGCGCTTCCGAAAAACACAAAAGACACCCCAAAGAGCGCCGCGCCCAAAAGAGCGTAAGGGTTTGTAAAAATTTTTATAAGCCCCGCCGTAAGACCGTTAGAAAAAATTTCAGTGCGGCCGACAAAGGCCATCTTCAAAAAACTGTTTGCAAGCGCGTTTGTTACAGACGAGCATACAAGCATAAGTATCCCTATTTTATCCATAAAATCCCCGCTTTATAAGATAAGATTATTATAGCAAAATGCGCGGCTTGCATTTTCTTTCAGGCGGCCGCCTTTCCTTTTGCGGAAATAAATATTAGAATAAATAATAATGAGCGAAAATAAAAATATAAAAACAATCTATTTTGCTGGCGGCTGTTTTTGGGGTATGCAAAAACTTATGCAAAGCCTAAAGGGCGTTGCAGGCACGGCGGTCGGCTATGCAAACGGCAAGCCCTCGCTAAAACCCGTTTACGAACTTGTAAAACAGGGGCAAACGGGCTATAAAGAAACAGTAAAAGTTGACTATAACCCCCAAATAATTCCGCTGGAAAATCTTCTTAAAGCTTATTTCTTTGTAACCGACGTAACGGTTACAAACCGCCAGGGACACGACGAAGGCCCGCAGTATCAGACGGGTATTTACTATACCGAAGAGGCAGACAAACCCTCAATTGATAAAATCGCAAACGAAGAAAGGAAAAAATACGACAGGTTTATGGTGCAAATTGAGCCCCTTTCAAACTTCTTTAAGGCCGAGGAGTATCATCAGGACTATCTTATAAAAAATCCAAGCGGGTATTGCCATATATCTCCGTCAAAAATGCTGGAATGTAAGGAAAAATTAGGCCTGTAAAATAAAAAACACAAAGGACTCTTATGAAAAAAATATTATTCTTCTTTCTTGCAATTTCTTTTGCCCTCCCGCCCTGCTCGCTTAGCGCCCAGGAGGCGGCAAAACGCATAGCCCAGGACGTTAAAACGGATCTTATAAAAACCGTAACTTTTGACGGGACTGTCTATACCCTGCAATCGGCCGAGAGTAATCAAATTTCAGCCGTAAACGAGTATCTGCCGCAAAACCAAACCGTCTATGATTATAGAAACCTTATCGCCCTTTGGGAATATAAAACCGCCTTAACCCCGACAAAATACGCAAACAAAGTGGCCCAAACCGTAACGCAGAGCAAAGGCATGGTATTAAAAGTAATCGCCGCGGGTAAAAAAGACAAGCGGGCCGGAATTATATTTGCAATACAGGACGGCAAAAGAATTGAGTTTAACGTTTTTATCTTCCGCAAAGGAAAAAAGGGAATTATTGAGGCCTTGCAGTTTGTGGCAAAAGAATCTTTTGCCGTAAACCCGAGCTCAAAAACGCCCATGACAAAAGAAACAACCGATTTTTTTATGAAATATCTTATGGACGAAAACACCCAGCTCTCCTGGTACAAAAAGCTGGCGCAGCTGTCTTGGCCTCCTTTATATAAAGACTAAAACCGCCAAAGCCGCTTTGGGATTGGCTTTACATATTTGTTAAAATATACTTATGAAAACTATTATCTTTGACCTCGGCGGGGTTTTGTTTGACTGGAATCCCCGCCATTTTTATAAAACCGTTTTTTCTTCCGCGCAAGAAATGGAAGTTTTTTTGCGCGATATTTGCAATAGCGCCTGGGTTGCACAACAAGACGCCGGCAGAACTTTTGACGAAGGCATCGCCATCGCCCAAAAACAGCACCCGCAGTACGCGCGCGAAATTGCGCTTTACAAAACCGGCTGGTATAAAATGATAAACGGCGTTTTTTACGATACCGTGGATATCGTTAAAGACCTTAAAGCAAAAGGCTACCCGCTTTACGCGCTTACAAATTGGGAGGCGGAAACTTTTGTCTGGACAAGAAAAACTTTCCCCTTCCTCTCTCTTTTTGAGGGCATCGTAGTATCGGGAGAGGAAAAACTTATTAAGCCCGATGCGCGCCTCTATAACGTTCTGCTTGAACGCTACAACCTTAAGCCCGAAGACTGCATTTACATAGATGACAATAAAGACAACGTCAAAACCGCAGACGAACTGGGTATGACGACCATTCATTTTACCTCTCCCAAAGACCTTAAGGAAAGGCTTGATGCAATGCTGGCGGTCCAATTAGCCTGAAACAAAAATTTCTGTTTGCGCATACCCTCCCTTTTTTGATATTCTTAGATTGATAAGGGAGGGTTTTTCTATGCAAAAATCAAAAGTATATTTCACGTCAATGAGAACCAAAATATGCCAAAGCCTGCCTCTTAAACTTCAACAACTGATAAAAAAGGCTGGCATTGAAAATATAGATTTCAAAAATAAATTTGCCGCAATAAAAATACATTTCGCCGAAGTTATAAAAGACCTCGGCGGAAAACCGTTTCTTACCGACTGCAATACTTTATACGTCGGCGGCAGGAAAAACGCCCTTGACCACATTGAAAGCGCTTATAAAAACGGGTTTTTCCCTCTGGCAACAGGCTGCCAGATAATTATAGCAGACGGTCTTAAAGGCACAGACGAAACTTACGTCCCAGTAAAAGGCGGGCAGTTTGTAAAACAGGCAAAAATAGGCGCCGCTATAATGGACGCAGATATCATAATATCCTTAAACCATTTTAAGGGGCACGAGTGCACCGGCTTTGGCGGCGCGCTTAAAAATATCGGCATGGGCTGCGGCTCGCGCGCAGGTAAGATGGAAATGCACAGCAACGGCAAGCCGAGCGTCAATCAAAAGCTTTGCGTGGGTTGCGGGTCTTGCGTGAAAATATGCGCAGTCGGCGCACCTAAAATTACCAACGGCAAAGCTTCTATTGACCATGAAAAATGCATCGGCTGCGGGCGCTGCATAGGCGTCTGCCCGACCGACGCCGTATGCCCCGATTTCAACGAAGCTTTTGATATGGTAAACATTAAAATAGCGGAGTACGCAAAAGCCGTTTTAGACGGCAGGCCGCATTTCCACATAAGTCTTGCCATTGACATTTCCCCCTACTGCGACTGCCACGCGGAAAACGACGCGCCGATAGTGGAAGATATCGGAATGTTTGCCTCCTTTGACCCCGTTGCGCTTGACAGAGCCTGCGCCGACGCCGTCAATAAAAAAGCGCCGATTGCAGACAGCAAACTCGGCGAGGCAAAACATAAACACTCAGATCACTTTACCTCGGTTACGCCGACAACAAACTGGAAAGTATGCCTTGAGCACGCGCAAAAACTCGGCCTAGGCACGCAGGAATACGAGCTTATAGAGATCTAAATTGCCAAAAGAAAAAACATTTGAAAGCCTGCTAAATGCGGTTTTGAAACGGCCTTCTGCCGTCATTGCAATTGACGGCAGATGCTGCGCGGGCAAAAGCTCGTTTGCGCTTTGGCTGGCTTCGCGGCTGCCTAAAGACGCCTGCAATATCTTTAAGATTGACGATTTTTTTGTCCCGCGCCCGCGCAGCAGCGCGCGCAAAGCGGGCTGTCCCCTCAACGGCAAAATCGGCGGCAACATTGACATCAAAAGGTTTCAAAAAGAAGTCCTAAAACCACTTTGCGCGCGCAAGGCCGTTTTATATAAACCCTACAGTTGCCGCAGCGGCAAATTCGGCGCGATGCAAAAAATAGAGTATCGCAAAATAAATATAATTGAAGGCTCTTACAGTATGCTTGAAACTTTTTTGCCCAATTACGATTTGCGTATTTTTATGACGACAACGCCCGCCAAACAGCGCAGGCGCCTTGCCAAACGCGAAAGCAAAGAAAAGATAAAACATTCACATGTTTAATAACTGACACAGGTCAATT
>CAZNCX010000100.1:0-3890 GCA_964571655.1 uncultured Elusimicrobium sp.
AGAAGCGGCACTTTTTTCTGATAAAAAAAGTGCGCCATTCTCTGGAGCTCAACGGCGCGCGGGCCCGGGTAGCAGAGCAAAATTTCATACGCGTTGGCAGCGGCGGGATCGCCCTCGTAAGCGGCGCGCAGGTCGCCCAAAGCTAAGTCCTGCAAGACGGGCAAATAAGAAAGAAATTCCTCCACATATTGTCCGGCTTTAATTTCGCAGGAGGCGCACTGCGTCTTGTCTCCGCAAAATAAACAAAAAGCTTTCTTGACTTCCTTTTTAAGAAGCTCCGCCGCGCAGGCAAGTCTTTGCTCGCAGGAGGCATTATTATCCCGTTTGGGAGGCATAAGAAAAAGCAGAGCGGTAAAATCTTCAAAGCAGGATATTATCATTTCCCTTCGGGGGATAGCGCCCTCTTCAATAACTTTGCCCCCGCCGAAGATATCGGCCCGCTTAAAATTATCTTTAAGCGCAGATATAATATCTTCTTTTTTATTTATGTTCTCATTCATATTGATAATTTTACTAAATATCGGGTTTTTTGTATAATCATAATAAATCATAGGGGTAAATTTATGTTCATAACAGCAGATGAGGAATCCGAAATCAGAGGCATTTTAGTGCCTTCATTTTCGTTTTGGCTGCAAATTATTTACGCTTTGATAAGAATAACTCTGGTTTTAGGCATAATTTCGGCTTTAGTTATTTTAGGCGTTTTATTTACCGTAGGCTTTATAAGCGATAAGACGGCAATTATGTTTATCTACGCCGCTGCTCTTTTTCTGCTAATATTATTTTGTCTTTCCTCTCTTGCCTTTATCCCGCTTGTGCAGGGAATATATTTTAAGCGCGCACGCACTCTTTTAAGCATAAGTTACAGCCTCATAAGAAGGCTGCATAAAATACTTTTTCTTAAAATATCTATTATCGCAATATGCCTTGCTCTTTATTATCCGCTGCTCCATATCGGCAGCGTACTTTTTGCGATACCTTACAGATTCTTTCTGTTCTTTCTGGTTCTGACGTGGACACCGTACTTTAGCGCATTTTTTATAATTTTACTTCTAAGACGGCAGGAATTTCTGCGCGTTACAAAAAACGCTTTTTCGTTTATCAAGACGCGCTGGATAAAATCTTCCTACTGCGCGTTTTTAAGCGCGGCTTCGGCAATGATGCTGGGCATAGTAATTTTCTACATGATAAGATATTTCTGCATATTTTTCTTTGCCGTATCTCTGCCGCAGAATTACTTAAAACCAGACGCCCTGCCGCTGCTTGAAAGACTGCCGGAGATAATTCCATCCTTTGTAGGTATGCTGTTCGGCTGTTTTGCGGCAATAAGCGCTTACTGCGTGGTAATGACGCTGCTGTTCCTGCGCGCGGAAGCAAACGACGAGGCCAGCTCTGTGGTGGAATATTTTGAGTCTTGTCCGCTTAAAGAGCAGCTAAGCGATAATGACTTTATGGAAATGTTTAAGAACGTAAAAGAAGTGCAGGTGGATCTTTCTAATCCCGAGAGGACAGAGCGCTTCGGCGCGATATCCCCGCAAAACAGGGCCGAAGTGCTGCGCGTCTTTGAGCAGGATGAAGAGGAATCCCAAACAAAAAACTTTCTGCTTTCAAGCACCCAGAAAAATCTGTTAAAAAGAATGTCCGCGAAAAGAGATATCCGTCCCATAAAACCTTATACCCGTATGGATAGTTATCCCGACGTCAATTCCGTACGCCCCGAAGCTAAGTTAACCGCCCCCAATTTTTATATTATAGAACCTAAAACCGACGAGGATAATTTATGAATATCACTGAAAAAGTGCTCCCTAACATTACTTTGGCAAGGCTGTCCCTGCAAATGTTTTTAAGGACGCTGGCCCTTATCCTTCTTATATATATAGTACCGTGCATTTTTATAATTTCTTTCTGCTCTGCGGATTTGCAGAAAACTTACGATATGTTTAACAAAAAAAATAAAGCGGCGGCATTTTCTTATAAACAGCTTTCCAAAGCTTCAAGCAATCTTTACATGCAGGCGGAAGCTTTTGCCAAAACGCTGGGGCCTTACGACGCTTCTTTCAGCTGGTCAAAAACTATAAGCAAAAGCGTCGCGGAGGCAAAAGCCATTGCCAAAAGAAGCACTTTGCCTTACGAAATTTTAATTTGGCAGCTTGCGCCTAAAAGCATTTTTTACGCGCTTATTTTCGTTTTGGTTGCAAACGCGGCTTTGGTATTTATACTTATGGATATTGAGGGCAAAACCGGTTTTGCAAACAGAAATTTCTTTGAGCTTTTTTCCCAGTTCCCGATGCTTTTGGTCAGGGTTGTTTTTGCGCTGATAATATATTCGGCAATTATACTGTGCGCCTGTTTCCTGCCGTTTTTAGTCTATGCTTCTTTAGACGTAAAAGGCTTGCTTGCCGTCTTATTTTTCGGTATATGGACATTTGCGATAATAAGCGTGCTCTTCTTTATTCTTACGGCGGTATTTTTCCGTCAGGCGGCTATTTATAAAAGAAAGTGGCCCCGTCAGGCATTTTATTACAGCGCAAAAATAGCGTTAAATTATCCCGTGAAATTTATAGCTTTCTTTTTACTTACCACAGCCATAATATTTATTCTGACCACGGGCAATATTCTGCTGATTTCTTTTTTAAGAGCCTCTGCATTAAAGTTCAGTTTTGTATTTATGATCGGCTCGGTCACGGCAGGCCTGATTTGGATACTTAAGCAAATGATGTTTGCAATGTATTTCCTAAATGTTGAGGCAAAAATAAATCCGATACAAAAATTTTCGGGTTATTATCCCGATATAGAAGAGCCTCAAAACAAAAGTCAAAAATTGCGCGGCAATAAAATGGAAACCCTTGACATAAAGTACAGATACGAAGTCGTTGCGCTGCCTACAAAAATAAAAGGCAAAAAAGAAGCGCCGAGCGCGCAGAAAGAAGGAACAAACGCCGAAGAACCCTTTGATCCGCAGAAAATATTTGAAGAAAGCGAAGAGGCCTACAAACGAAGAGTAAAAGAGGGCGATGCGGAAAATACGCCCAAGAAACAACCTCCCGCGCGCACCTCCGCGCCCGCAAAAAAAAGCGACGATAACGCCGAGGAAACCATAACCCTCTCACAGGACGATATCTCTTTTTCCGGAGATATTCCCGAACTTGTGGACCACAGGGTGGAGCAGCAAAGGCAGGAAGAACTTAAACAAAAACGGCAAGAAAAGAAAAAATAACCTCCCGCCGCTTTTATGTGTTAATTTTATACAATTGATAGCAAGAGGATTTTATGGCCGAAATAAAAGAACTTAGCGAACAGCAGCAAAACGCGCTTCTTGACGAAACTATAAAAAATGTCAAAGCCGCGCAGGAAGAGTATTCCCATTTTGATCAGGAAAAAGTAAACCGCATCTTTCAGGCGGCGGCTATTGCCGCCTCAGAAAACCGCATATATCTGGCTAAAATGGCGGTGGAAGAAACAGCTATGGGCGTTATGGAAGATAAAGTAATAAAAAACCATTTCGCCGCGGAATATATTTACAATAATTATAAAGACACTAAAACCTGCGGCGTTATAAGTGATGATGATTCCTTCGGCTACAGGCAGATAGCCGAACCCATAGGCTTAATCGCCGGCATTATCCCGACCACAAACCCCACTTCAACGGCTATCTTCAAATCCCTGCTTGCGCTTAAAACCAGAAACGGCATAATTTTCTCCCCCCACCCGCGCGCGAAAAAATGCACGGTCGCGGCGGCCAAAATAGTTTTGGACGCCGCCGTAAAAGCCGGCGCGCCCGCGCATATAATCGGCTGGCTTGAAAACCCTACCATGCAGACAAGCAGCGCCCTTATGCGCCATAAAGATATCAATTTAATTCTGGCAACCGGCGGCCCCGGCATGGTGCA
>CAZNCX010000101.1:0-3883 GCA_964571655.1 uncultured Elusimicrobium sp.
CCAATCAAAAGAGTAATATTTGTTCCCGGTAAGAATTGAGGAGCCGGGCAGGTCAATATCCAGTACGGTAACATCTCCGGTATAACTGCCGTTTGCCAAATAATATCTTTGGTTGGCAAACATTAACGCGTTTGCCAGTTCCATCATCGTGGAAAACTTTGCCTTGTCACGTGCAAGCTGATATTGCGGCAACGCGATAGCGGCAAGTATCCCGATTATTAAGACGACAATTAACAACTCTATAAGCGTAAACGCTTTATTGTTAACACGTTCTTTAATTAGTTTTCCTTTCATATTTTCTCCCTAAAATATATGCCGTAAGAAGATGTCGGAAACGTTGGAAGTTTTATACTGCTATTTTATTATACAAATATATATTCTGCTGTTAAACATCTTTTTGCAACAGATATGTTTTTTTTGTAAACTTTAACGGAAGGATTATGAGGCAATTTATGAAAAATTATAAAGGGTTCACTTTAATTGAAATGCTTATTGTAGTTTTAATTATAGCCATACTTGCCGCAATTGCGCTGCCGCAATACAGGAAAGCGACGGAAAGGTCCATTTTGACCGAAGCCGTAACTATAGTCAATCAAATCGCTCAGGCAAACCAGCGTTATTATCTGGCGACGGGCAATTACACAAAAGTAGGAGACATGGAAGCCTTGGACGTCCATATAGACGGCAACGTACTTTCCGATAAAAGAGTGCAGACTAAGAATTTTATTTACTCGCCGGGTGGGGCAGGCTCTACGGTATATCTTGCAGTAGCAAACAGGGGGCCTTACGTCGGACATTCTTACTGGCTCTACACGCGGCCCGATGCACCCACCAAAATTCGCTGTACTGTTTACCCTTCGGCGCATTCTACTTCCATACAGGAAGAGCTTTGCCGCGAACTTGACTCAAAAGGCACTCTGTAATTCTTTGCGGCAGGCAGCCGTACGTTAAAAGAAAGCTTTTTTACGAGGATTTTGTGTGTATTTTTAATTTTCTTTGCGGCAGGCAGCCGTACGCCATAGCAGATGGTTTTTACGAGGATTTTTGGTGCGAGCCGCACCCGCAGTGCGAGCCGCACCCGCGTGGAAATTTTGATTTTGTTTTGAACAAGGAATACCGGGTTAACGCGCCCGTAGGGCGGAGGTATCCGCAGTTCAAAAAAAATCAAAATTTACCAAAAAGCCGAAGTAAAAAGAGTCGGGGCGGCGGGATTTGAACCCACGACCTCACGGTCCCGAACCGTGCGCGCTACCAGCTGCGCTACGCCCCGTAAAATTACTTTGCGGCAGGACGCCGCGGAATACTGCAACGGAAGACTTTTCAGAAGAAAAAAACATCGGGGAGCCGAGAATCGAACTCGGGACCTCTCGCACCCCAAGCGAGCGCTATACCACTAAGCCACTCCCCGATATGTCTGCGCGCGCCGTCTTATAAACTGCCTGTGCGCCGCAGGTGCCGCATATATATTTTATCATTCTTTGATGATTTGTGAAAGGGTATCGCGGATTTCCTTAAGAAAATTCAAATCTTTTACGTTATAGAAAGAGCTCTCTTCCTTCGGTTTTGCGCCCAGCGCCAAAAAACGATTGAGATGTTTTTTTGCGCCTTCAAGCGTCATTTTATGTTTATAAATAAGTTCTTTAATTGATAAAATCGTGTTGATATCAGCCTTAGTATATCTGCGGTGCAGGGACTCTTTGCGTATGGGTTTTACTAGGCCAAAAGTCTTCTCCCAATATCTTATAGTATAGGGCGGCACACCGCTTAAGCGGCTTACTTCGCCTATCGTAAAATAATCTTTATTTTGCAGAGTCTCTAAATTCATTATTTATCCGTTTCGCCCGTTTTAAGCATATTTTCAGAAGGCTTAAAGCGCACGCGCGTCTTAGAAGGAACGGGTATCTGCTCCCCCGTTTTAGGGTTTTTCAAAGTTATCGGGGAGGAGTGTTTTACCCTAAACGTACCGAAGTTGGAAAGCACTACTTTATCGCCTTCTTTAAGCGCGGTTTTTATGATATCCAAAGTTTTGTCAACGGCGCATTTGGCCTGCTGCCTGTCAAGCATATGCAAAGATAAGTGTTTGATAAGGTCGTCTTTTGTCATTTGCGCCTCCGCCGTAATTTTGCGTTTTGCCTATTTCTGAGGAAAACCCAAGGCCTGCATCAAAACGCGCGGTTTATCGGCCTTAATTACAATGCGCCAAATTGCGGTGATAACGGGGCAGTGCAATTTGTTTTTTTGTATCAGATCGTAAACGCTTTGGACGGAATTTGCGCCCTCGGCGATAGTGCCTACCTGCTCTTTGGCCTGCTCCAAGGTTAACCCTTGTCCCAGCTTCTCTCCCAGCCTTCTGTTGCGCGATATGGCAGACATTCCCGTAAGCACCGCGTCGCCCAAACCGCAAAGGCCGTAGACGGCTTCCATAGTGCAGTTTTGGCTTGTCATAATTGCGCCCATTTCCTGCATGGCCTGCGTCAAAAGCGCGGCTTTGGTGTTCGCGCCGTCGCCGATGCCGTCAAGCAAACCGCAGCCTATGGCAACAACGTTTTTAACCGCGCCGCCGTATTCGGCCCCCCTTCTGTCGTAGGAAGTCTCAAGGATTATGGGGGCTTTGCTTAAAGCTTCTTTAAGTTCGCCCATAAGCACGCCGTTGTGGCCGGCTAAAATTATTTTGGTGGGTATGTCGCGGGCGACTTCAAGGGCAAAGCTGGGCCCGCTGAAAGCAAAAACCTGACCTTTGAGAGAGGGTATTTCTTCTTCAATAATCTCGCTCATCGTCTTAAAAGTTTTGTCTTCAAGACCTTTTGAAGCGTTGATGACGGGTATATTTTTGCCTTCCAGCATAGGCGCTATTTTTTTGAAAAAGGAACGTACAGCTTTTGAGGAAATAACGCAGACTACCAAATCGGTATTTTCAAGGGCGGCGTTTTCGTCGCCTGTAAGGGCAATGTTCTGATGAAAGCAAAAGTCCGGTATATGCGGGTGCGCGCCGTCAAGACTTTGAAGTTTTGCAAGCAAATCTTTGGAATATTCCCAAAGGCTCACTTTGCAGCCCAATTTTGCCAAATGCTGCGCAATTACGCTGCCCCAAACGCCCGCGCCGAGTACCGTTGCTTTATTTAGCTTCATCTTTTTTCCCGTTGATTTTATTTTCTTTTGATAAATCTTTTTTTGTGCCGTCTTCAAAAACAAGCTCCTGATGGCCGAGCATTCTTTTGATATTGGGTATATGTTTGTAGATAACAATAGCGGCAACGACAACACTTATCAGCTTGTAGCTTAAAGGATATTGCCCGACTAAGAAACTTGTTATCGGCAAAGCCGCGGCCGCCGCAATAGACCCCGGGGAAATGCGGCCTGTTGCCCAAACTACTATGGCAAATAAACAAAAGCAAATAAGCGTAGGCAGCGGCAGCAGCGCGCCAAAGACGCCCGCTGAAGTCGCAACGCCTTTGCCTCCCTTAAATTTGAGGAAAACCGTCCACATATGCCCGCAAATGGCCACAAACCCGCAGAGCATGGCAAGAGTGTCTTGCTGCGGAGCAAATGTTTTGGCAAGCATAACGGCGGCCGCGCCTTTAAGCGCGTCACAGGCGAAAGTTGCCCACCCCGCCCTTTTGCCGACTATCCTGTAAACGTTTGCAGTCCCCGGATTGCCGGAACCGTAATCGCGAATATCAATGCCTTTTAACTTCTTGGCTATGAGGTAGCCCGAGGGGATTGCCCCCACCAGATAGGCTGTTAGAAGTAATACTGTAGTCATACCTATATTATACAAAAACTATTTGAAAATGACGGAGGTTTGGTGTTAACGGCAGATATGCCAGGTGAACAATTTTCTGCTTTTGGGCTATTTTTGATTTTTTTCAAGACTAGCGTACCG
>CAZNCX010000102.1:0-3780 GCA_964571655.1 uncultured Elusimicrobium sp.
AGTTTTTAGTATAGTCAAATTTGCCAAAAACTGTTATCATATCCTTATGACCACCCCCAAAAAATCAAAATTGCACCCGTTGCCGCTGTTCTCCATAGCGCTCCTTCTTGCGCTTGCCATGGCGCCTAAACTGAGCGCGCAGGGCTATCTAAATGTGGATAATTTCTCAAACAGCTACGAAATAAATATATACAGAGAAGGCAACAGTAAAATGATAAAATGTCAGGCCGTGCGTTTACATAAGGACTGGTTTTTAACTTCGGCACACTGTTTTACCTCTGGGATTTGCGATAATTCCTGCACGATAGAGGCAAGGTTATTTTTCGGCAGGGATAAGGGCACTCTTAATATGCGCTACGAGGCGGATATATCCGTACTGCATCAGAAGGCAAACCCGAACGTTTTTCTGCTTGATCCGCAGGCGGAAAAAATATCGGCCTCCCGCCTGGCCGCCTATGATATCGCTCTGGTGCATTTCCCCCCGCAAAACTCGGAATATACTTATAAAGATTTAGGCACAAATTACCTTATAAAAAAACAGGATTTTTTAGACGAAATAGCAAAAACTTCGGGGACAATTCCTTTCTACAACGCCTTAAAAGGCCAAACCCCGCCCAAACTGCTGCTGCTTAAAACCCAAACGCAAAAAATGCTTAACCGCATAATTATGGTGCCGTCAATATGGGACGGCTCCACCCATATTTTAAGTTCTCAAAAAAATCCGGTTTTCTTTTCGCCCAGACATAAGTTTATCTATACCCTTAACTTCGGCATAAGACAGGGTGTTTCGGGCGCGGGCGTTATGACAAATCACGGCGAACTTGTAGGAATAGTGGCGTCCACGGCATCGCTGTCGCAGACGGGCGCCGTAAACGCAATTGACAATTATTCTTTCTTCGCCGCTTTTGATGATACCGTAATAAACTTTATCAAAAAAACTATGGGACGCGACGCATTGGACTTAAACGTAATTGAGGGCGATATCCTGCAGCTCAGGGTAGTGCCCAAAGAGTATTACGACTTTACCAGTCTTGTGGAAAAAATGGAAGACGGTACCGCCTCCGTAGATTAAAGATATGAAAAATATTATTAAAATATTTTTGTGCGCTATATTGCTCTGCGCCGCTTTTGCGCAGGCAAAAGCGGAAGTCGCCCTCCTGCAGGTAACCGATGAGGAAAGCTATAAAAATAAAGAAGATTTTTCAAACACCTACGAAATTAACGTAAACGAAGGCGGCACCTATGAAATAGTAAAATGCCAGGCCGTAAGACTCAAAAAAAACTGGTTTGTTACCGCGGCGCACTGCCTTGAAAAACAATGTAAAGAAATTTGCCATCTGCAAGCGCGCCTTGTGGTAGGCCCCAATTACGAAGTGGATCTGATAACAACCCACGACCAAAAAAATGCCAAAAAAATATTTATAACACCCAAAAACAAAAAAAATCTGCCTGTTGCAACCGATATGGCTTTGATTTTTTTTAAGCCCTCGGACTCTAAACTTGACTTTAAGGACCCTTCGGCCCGCTTAACTTTATCAAACCCTTCCATAACAGAAAGCGTTTTTCTTGCGCGCTCAAAGGACGCGGCGCAGTATTATAAAGCCGCAAACGGCACAAATATACCGCCGCTGCTGGTGCTGCCCGATAAAGAGAGAAAGGCTTTTAAGAGGGCTTTTTCCATAATCTCAATCTGGAGCGGGCAGCGCGAAGTCCTAAAGAGCAAAGACACCGTTTTCTTTACGCCAAACGGCGGATTTTTATATACGGTAAACTTCGGCGTGATAAAAGGGATTTCAGGCTCCGGCGTGATGACAAACACCGGAGAACTTGCCGGCATAACATCGGCCAAGGCGGAGTTTTCCGCCTTCTCCGGCGGGAAAATTATTAAACAAACGCCGATGCTCTATATAGCGCCTTTTACGGAAACTTCTCTTGAGTTTATAAAGAAATATATTTCCAACCTTGACTATATAACAGCAGACGACAGTTACCTCCGGGATTTAACGAAAGAAGAAACTGCGGAAGCAAAAATAGTTGAGAAGGAAACTTATAAGCTGCTGTCCCAAATGTCTTCCAAGTAAGAAGCGAGTTTGCGCGCGTTAAAATCCCGCACGGCTTTAACGTCAATTACCGTCATATTTTTGTAGCGCGAAAACCATGTGCGCTGGCGCTTTGCATACTGCCGCGTTGAAATTATAAGGCGTTCCAAAGCCTCTTTTTTTGTCATGTCCCCTTTAAGATAGGCCAAAACTTCACGATAACCCAAGCTCTTAAGGCCCGCGCAGTCCTCTTTATAGCCAAGTGATAAAACTTTTTTTATTTCTTTTTCCATAGATGGAAAAATAAGTTCGCTTCGCTCTATAATGCGCCTGTTTAGCAATTCTTTATCCCAATTTAGGTAGATATAGCGCGCCTTATGCGAAGGTAAACCGGAGTGGAACTTGCCCGTCCTGAGGGAAGAAGCTTTTTTGCCGCTTAAGAGGCAAATTTCCAAAGCGCGCATAACGCGGTGCAGGTTTGCAGGCGGGATTTGCGCCGCCGCCTCGGCGTCTTTTTGCTTAAGAAGATTGTGCAGATGTTCTTTGCCGCGCTCAAGAGCAAGGGCGTGAAGGCGGCGGCGCAAATCCTCGTCTGCGGCGGGCAATTTGTCAAAACCGCAAAAATAGCCCTGCAAATACATCCCCGTGCCGCCGCAAAATACCGTGGGCATAGGCGGCGCGGCATTTTGCGCGCGGGTAAAAAAGTCCCGCGCGCAAAGGGCAAAACGGGACGCGTCAAAACGCTTGTCAACGTCTAAGAAATCCACCAAACGGTAAGGCACGCCTTCTACGATATAATCCCCGTTTTGCCACGCGCCCGCTGGCGCGGCCGTGCCGACGCTCAGGAGTTTATAGACCTGCCGCGAGTCCGCCGAAATTATCTGCCCGCCGCAGCTTTTGGCTAAAGCAAGGGCCAAGTCAGTTTTACCGCTTGCGGTGGGGCCGGCTATGACAAGGGGTATTTTTCTCATACTACAATTATAATAATTTAGTAAACCGTCTGTTTTAATTTACGCGGTTTTGCGATGCTGCGCTTAGAAACGTTAAAAAAGAAAAGAAGATAATTTTGCCGTCTTTATATATTTATAGCCGATACTATCGTATGTCTTTTGACCTGTCGTATTTCCGGTTTCCCGCCGACAGAATTTGTTATAAATATCCTTAGCGTCGGTGCTCCACACAAGACATTCGTTCGGATTTTCATTCCAGGGAAAATATTGATAAAATGCAAATTCTACGCCTGATATTTTTGTCCTACACGCAATGTAGCGCATTTGAGTAGGGTCATACTGCCCGCCCGACATAATACAGGAGGCCCCGTCGGGAAAAACTACGCTTCGTCCGGGGAAGCTGTTGCCTCGGCACCACATAGTACAGACGGTACCGTTAGGGAAAGTAATCATACCCGTGTCAAGGCCGGCCACATGATCAAAAGTACAATCTAAATCGCTAAACTTAGAGGGACGGTTTCCCTTCGCCAAATAATACCTTTCCCCCGCCGAAATAAACGCTTCCGTAATATCTTTTATTATGTTGTATCTGCTTTTTATTACAAGCAGCCTGTATTGCGGCGGCACAACGATCGCCAGTATAGCGATAATTAAGACGAGAATAATAGTTTCTATCAATGTAAAACCGCTATGGTCTTTTTTATTAATACGTTTATTTATTAACATTTTATTGCCTCAGATAATGCGAACAGTACTAAATTAAAACGTCCCTGTTTTAATTTAGGCGGTCT
>CAZNCX010000103.1:0-3778 GCA_964571655.1 uncultured Elusimicrobium sp.
GATACAGTAAAAAAAATCCAGAGACCCTTTCGGCAAAATATCTGCCTTTGAAAAAGTTGTTTACAGCCCCTTCCTCAAGCAAATTGACTTGGCTGCTTTTTAAGACGGTAAAATCATATTTGTCGGTCAGGAAACTTTCCATAATGTTCCTGCCGATAAACCCGCCCGAGCCCGTTATAAGTATTTTCTTTTTCATCTTATCCTACTTTTTCTTTGCCGCCATATTTTTTGTAAATTTCTCAAAAAGCGCGGGCACTCTTTCAAAGTCCTCTTCCTTTAACCCGGGCCAGACGCCCAGCCAAAAACTGCCGCGCATAATATGCTCCGTCGCGGGCAGTTTTGCAAAATCCTGTTCGCTTAAATCGCGGGAATTTTGCAAATCTCCCCCGCCGATGCGCAGCTTAATGTCGTCTTCGCAAAAGCAGGGCTGGCGCAAAATATTGCCCGCAAACAGACTGCGCGTGCCCACGCCGCTGTCCTCAAGGTATTTGCAAAATTCCGTCTTGGTAAAGCCCGCGTCGTCTTTGATTGTAAGAAGAAAGCCAAACCAGCTTGGGCTTGCTTCTTTTTCCCACGAGGGTAAAATAAAATAGTCCTCAAAAGGTTTTAACATCATATAAAGTTTATTGAAGTTTTTGCGCCGCTGTTCAACAAAGCCGTCCAGCTTCTTTAACTGCGCAAGGCCGCAGGCCGCAGCCCAATCCCCCGTCTTAAAATTGTAGCCCAGATGGGAATAGGTGTATTTGTGGTCGTAGCCGAAGGGCAGCTTGCCCAGCTGCATGGCAAAGCGTTTGGAGCAGGTATTGTCTTTACCCGTTTGGCACCAACAGTCCCGCCCCCAGTCGCGCAGGGATAAAAGAATGCGGTATAATTTCTGATCGTTTGTAACAACCGCGCCGCCTTCCCCCATCGTGATATGATGCGCGGGATAAAAGCTAAATGTGCCTATATCGCCGTAAGAGCCGCAGTATTTGCCGTCCCACTTTGCGCCAAGGGCGTCGCAGGAATCTTCTATAAACCACAAATTATGCTTTTTACAAAAAGCCTGCACCGCCGCAATATTAAAAGGATTGCCCAGAGTATGCGCTATGAAAACAGCTTTTGTTTTAGGCGTAAGCGCGCCTTCAAGAGCGTTTATATCCACGTTGTGGGTTTTGACATCGGCGTCAACAAAAACGGGTATAAGGCTGTTTTGAAGGACGGGAGCTACTGTCGTGGGAAATCCGGCGGCTAGAGTTATAACCTCGTCTCCCGCTTTTAAGCGCCTTTCCCCGAGTTTGTGGGAAGTAACTGCGCTTAAAGCAAGCAGGTTTGCAGACGAGCCCGAGTTTACTATAAGGGCGTATTTTACGCCGAGTTTTTTGGCAAATTCTTTTTCAAACTGTTCGCTGAAACGCCCCGCCGTAAGCCACATATCAAGGCTGGCGTCAAGCATATTATCAAGTTCCTCAACGCCCAAAACCTTGCCCGAAGGCGGCGCGTAGCGGCGCGCGCTGGCAAGCTTTGCTTTTTGCGCGGCAAAAAAATATTTCCTGCCGAAGTATTTAACAAGACTTCTGTAAAAATTCTGCATAATTTATAATTTCCCCATATAATCTTTAATTTGCTTTTCGGTAAGGGCTTTTATATCCTGCCCGTCGTAAAAAGCTTTGTACCAAAGCGCGGTTAAAGTTACGGATTTGCTAAAATCGTAGACGGGGTTCCACCCCAAAAGCGTTTTGGCTTTTGTGATGTCAAGGTGCAGGAGGTGCGCTTCGTGCAATTTGCCGTCGGGTTCGGTCTTATAAGAACCGCTGCCCCAAGTTTTAATAAATTGCTTGACAATGCATTCCACCGTCAGGCCTTCCTGCGTGTTAGGCCCAAAATTCCACCCGCCGCCAAACTGCGCGTTGCCCCACATTTTTTGCGCAAGAAGCATATAGGCAAAAAGCGGCTCTAAGACGTGCTGCCACGGGCGCGTGGCCGAAGGGTTGCGCAAAATTATATCTTTGTCTTGGCTTAGCGCGCGGGCGCAGTCGGGAATAATGCGGTCAAGGGCAAAATCCCCCCCGCCGATTACGTTGCCCGCGCGGCAGCTGGAAAGGGACTGCCCGTGCGCGCCGTACGCCTGCGAGTTGAAAAAAGAATTTCTGTAGCAGCTTGTAAGCAGTTCCGACATCGCTTTGCTGGCCGAATAAGGGTCGTACCCGCCCAGCTTATCATCCTCTTTATACGGGACGGGTGTTTCCTTGTTCTCGTAGCATTTATCGGTGGTAATGTTGATGATTACTTTTGCGCTGTCCGTTTTGCGCGCGGCTTCAAATAAATTGGCCGTGCCGATGACGTTTGTCTGTAAAGTTAAAAGCGGCTCGCTGTAAGAAAGCCTTACCAAAGGCTGCGCCGCCAGATGAAATATTATATCGGGCTTAAAGGATAAAACTTCTTTTTCCAAGGTCTCGCCGTCGCGGATATCGGCCGTAACGCTTTCTATGTTATCTTGCAAACCAAGCAGGTCAAAGAGCGCGGGTTCGGTATTTGGAGCAAGGGCATATCCTTTTATTTTTGCGCCGCAAAGCAGCAATATGCGGCTTAGCCAGGAGCCCTTAAAACCCGTGTGACCCGTTATAAAAACTTTTTTGCCGTTGAAAAAAGCGGGCGAAAATTGATTGTTGCCTGTATTGTTATTCATTTAACTTCTCCTATGGTTTTTGTTTACCAAACTTTCCACGGGGCTTTATTTTCGGCCCAGAGTTTGTTGAGGTCGTTTTTATCGCGCAAAGTGTCCATAGGCCGCCAGAAGCCGACGTGCTTGCAGCAGTTTAACTGCCCGTCCTTGGCAAGGTTTTCAAGAGGAGTACGCTCAAAGACTATATTGTCGCCTTCCGGAATATAATCAAAAATTTTCGGCTCGCAGACAAAGAAACCGCCGTTTATCCAGCTGCCGTCGCCTTTGGGCTTTTCAACGAAGGAGGTTATGTTATTGTCCGCGTCAATTGCCAGCGCGCCAAAACGCCCGCTGATTTGGACGGCGGTCATCGTAGCGATTTTGGAAGAAGCTTTATGCGCTTTTATGGTTGCTTCTATATTGACGTCGGAAACGCCGTCGCCGTAGGTAAGCAAAAACGGCTCCTTGCCGATATACTCCTGAGCGCGTTTTATGCGCCCGCCGGTCATAGTATCCTGTCCGGTGTAGAGCATGGTTACTTTCCACGGTTCCTGGCGGATTTTGTGGATTTGGACGGCGTGATTCTCCATATCCACAGTTATGTCAGAGTAGCGGTTATAGTAGTTGATGAAATATTCTTTGATGATATGCGATTTGTAGCCCGTTAAGATAATAAAATCGTTAAACCCGTAATGGGAATAGATTTTCATTATATGCCAAAGTATGGGATATCCGCCGATTTCCACCATCGGTTTAGGTTTGAGGTCGGTTTCCTCGCTTAGGCGGGTGCCTAGGCCTCCTGCCAAGATGACGACTTTCATAGGGCCTCCGTTAAAGTGGTAAATTACTATTACAATAATAATATCATTATACAAACTTATTTGCCTCGCCGTTAAATTAACGGCATATTAACGGAGTTTTGTGTTAGAGGCAGATAATATCAGGTGAACAATTACGGCCTCGCGCTTTGGGCGCGCGTTGTTGCCGTTGTCAATTAGGTCGTCTTTGCGCGAGGTGAAGTCCCGTCGTAGCTTTAGCGAAGACGGACGAACACTCGGAAGCAATCTTCCATTTTTGTCTTGCGTGCCAACTGCACGCCATACGCAAATAAGCCAATACCTGCAAATGCCAAGC
>CAZNCX010000104.1:0-2482 GCA_964571655.1 uncultured Elusimicrobium sp.
ATACCGCAGACGGCGGGGCTTTTACCATAGATTTGCCTTCTTCTTGGCAGCAGAGAAATCAGCCTTCCCAAAACGCAGTCATGGATTTGAAGAGGGAAAAATCCTCCCTCCTCATAACGCGCATGCCGGACTGCAAAGACGCCTCCTGCCTTGAAACCGAAGTAAATAAAGAAGTCGCCGCGATGCTGAGCAAAAAATATAAAATCCTTGAAAACAGCTATACCGGACAAGTGGTAAGAAAGACCGAGTTTTCAACTGCAGACCCTCTTATGTCCTTTAATTATTCCGCCCGCGGCTCGGACTTTACTACGGGATATTTTCTTGCAAACGGCAAAGCCTATAAAGTGCAGTTTTCCAACCTGCCATATGTTGAGGCCGATTTAATTTTATCTTTCATAGCGCCCGCGCCAAAACCCACTAACGCCCAAGACGGGGCAGAACCCATCTTTGATAAAGGAGATCCCGCGGTAAACGATATTGCGCTCGGCGCGGTGCCGCCGCAGGACGCGTCCGCCCAAAACGCGCCGCTTATAGTGGAAACGCCTCAAAGCATAAAAGAAAAAGAAGACGCCCAGCGCGCCGAACGCTTGCGCGCCGCCGACGAAAAAGAAAACCAGATAAAAAAACAGGGGACATCGGCTGCAAAAGAAATTAAAAAAGTTTTTGCCTCAACTCCTTTTGGCAATAAAAATCTGCGGCTGCCGGCGCTGCTTTCTGCTGTATTGTTCTTTTATTTTATGCTGCTTGTTATAACGCTTGCCCTTGCGATAATGCGCCCTCCGTACGGCAATAATATTCCTTCAAACCCTCTTTCCTTCTATCCGCTCAGAGGGTGGCGTTTATACGGATCGCCCGATTTATTTTTGTCGCTTAGGGATAATCAGGGTAATCATTATATTGCCACCAGCGGCCGCTGGAGCGATATTTTTATGGGCTTTGGTCTTGGCGCGGCGGTACTTTTCGGCTTTTTGCACTTTACAATCAACGCCGCAAATTTAGAAGGCACTATAAAAATGCATCGGGTAATAGCAAATACTTTTATGTCGGTTTCGTATCTGTTTTCCGTTTTGGGCTTTGTAATTTTTATTACGGGCGCGCTGTTAAACGCAATTATGGCCTCCAAATTCCATTTCTTTGACAAAACAGGTAAAACCGTCTATAAATGTATTGAGAAAGGCAGCAAAATCCTAAAAGAAGAATATGCCGTCGTTGACTCGCAGCATTCCATACTTTTCTATATAAGACGAAAACGCTTTACCTTAAAAAGACATTGGACCATTTATAATAAACAGCAGACTATTGCCGTTATAACCGAGAAATCTACCGCCCGCGCGCTTGCAAGAATGCTGCTGGGCCATCTGTTTGGCTTTCTGCGCGCTTCTTACGCAGTAGAAGGGCAAAGAGACAGCCACGGCGAAATATTCTTTAATAAAGCCATTACCACGCGCTTTAGCGTGGCTATGGATAAACCCGAAGCGGTTGATTTTCGCGTAATGCTTATAGCTTCCTCAGTAATACTTATGCGAGACAGGGATAAATGGCACCCTTGGTTTAATTAGCCGCGCTTTCTCTGCGCGCCGCACGTTTGCACGCCGCACGTTTGCACGCCGCACGTTTGCACGCCGCACAACGGCCGCCGCACGTTTGCACGCCGCGCAACGGCCGCCGCGCAAAAAGCTTTGCGCAAACAATTTTTTGTCGGAAAAAATTATAAACGGCGCAAGCCGCATTGGGGTAATTATGCACCGTAAACATTCCTTAGGGGCAATGCCCGCTCTTAGATTTATTTTATTTTTCGCCGCGCTTTTGGCGGCGGCGGCACCGTGCGAATTGTTTGCGCAAACCCCGCAGGACTACGAAAAGATTTTTGCCTCATCTCCCGCGCTTAGAAACGGGCAGTTTTCTTTCTACGCAAAATACCAAAACGGCGGAGTAATAGCGCAGCACAAACCGCACGAGCGTCTTACGCCGGCAAGCGTGCTTAAGCTTTATACGACGGCAGCCGCGCTTGATATCCTGGGGCCAAAGTATCGTTTTAACACAAAAATTTACTACAGCGGCGCGCTGCGCGGCGGCAAAATCACGGGGGACCTTTATATAAAAGGCGCGGGCGATCCGACATTGGGCTCCCTTCGCATGTACGGCGTGCAAGGTTTAGATGAGCTTATTTCAAACTGGATTTTGCAGATGAAAGATATGGGCATAACCCAAATTAACGGCGGCGTCTACGCCGATAATTCCATCTTCGGCGGGGTTAGCCTGCCGTGGAGGACCACTTATCAAAACATCGGCAATTATTTTGCCGCGCCCGCAGACGGCCTAAACGTAAGGGATAATTCCTACGACATTTATTTTGAACCCGCCCTTGCGCCGCAGGACGAAAGCATTTTCCTAAAGCCGCAGGCTTTTTTGCCCGCGCTTAACGAGGATGAGGAAGAAGAAGAAAGCGGGGATAATTCCTCCGAATACCGCGCGCCCGACA
>CAZNCX010000104.1:2539-3719 GCA_964571655.1 uncultured Elusimicrobium sp.
GAAGCTTTGGTTTCAAGCTACACCGCCAAAAACGAGAATGCTAAAGACGGCAAATTTCTTTCCGACGCAAAAAAAGCCGAAGGCAAAACCGCAAAAATATTAAAAATAGAGCCGCAGATAAAAGATTTCAAAATAAAAAATTACGCAAAATATTCTTCCTCGGTAAAGAACGATAACGCCTATGTAAACTTTGCAGCAGGCTGCTTTGGGGCAGAAATTTTTGGCGCAATACCGATAACGGGGCGTCCCACCAAAATCATTGCCGCAATGCCCGAGCCGGCTTTATTTTTGGCCGATTATCTGAAAACAAAACTGCAGGAAAGCGGCATTGAAGTAATAGGGCAGGCGGCCCTAATCTCGCCTGAAACTTACAGCGATAAAACGCTTCTGCTTACGCATACCTCGCCGCAATTAAGGGATATAGTAAAGTACACCAACAAACGCAGTTTTAATTTATATGCCGACAGCCTGCTGCGCTCCCTTGCGGCGGCGGCAAGCAGCGAAACGGCGGCCACTTCGGGCGCAGGCGTAAAAGAGGTAAAAAATTTCCTTACGCGCTTAAACGTGGATAATGAAGATTTTGAAGTTTTTGACGGAAGCGGCCTCTCTCGGGACGACCTTGTGTCTTGTAAGATGACGGTTGATATGCTGTCCTCGGTCTTAAAAAAGCCTTACGCCAAAGACTTTTTGGATTCCCTGCCGCTTGTCGGCGCGCGCGAAGATATGGGCAATATGGCGCGCAAAATGCGCCACAGCGCGGCCGCCCATAACGGGCTTGTAAAAACGGGTTTCCTTGACAGGGCGCGCGCGCACGCTGGATATATAAAAGACGCCAAAGGCAGACAAATTATTTTTTGCGTCATAAGCAATAATTTCCACGGCCCGTTGAAAGAAGTAAACGCCCTGCACGAAGGTTTTATAAATTCCCTTGCCGATATCGGCTTAAACAAGAAGCCGCGCCGTATGCGTCCCGCCAAGTCCCGCCGCCGTTAAAATAGCTGTGGAATAAAATATTGTTTGCGCGCTGTTGGCGCGCCATATGCAAATATAATACCCACAAATGCCAATCTTCGCTTTTTTTGACTCGCACGCTTACGCGTGCCAAACGCGAGAAAAGCCAATACCCGCAATATCCAAATTTCATTTCTTCGGTTAAACAAAAGATTACAGCACGAAGTTT
>CAZNCX010000105.1:0-3692 GCA_964571655.1 uncultured Elusimicrobium sp.
GAGACCACCTGCGGCACGCAGAGCATAACATATTTTTGTTCTTCGGACACGTATAATTGGGAACAGACTTTAGGCGTGTGCAGCGGCAATAATAATAAACCCATAACCAGCCTAATCTGCGGCATAAACGACTGTGGAACACAAACAAGAACCGTAAGCTGCTCAAACTCAACCTGGACGGCGGGGGCCTGGAGCGCGTGCTCGTGCACGGACAGCACCTGTTCGGAAGGTGAAACCAAGCGGGAGGAAAATAATTCCGACTGTAACTATAACGGCACAAAGGTAACCGCTTGTGAAAATAAAGTGGGGTATTGGGACTGGAGCGACGGTTTTACCTGCGAGTGCGACTGCGATTTCTCCGGCGTTTTTTGCAACAACCCTGTTTGTCAGGACGAGTGTACGCAGGACGTCGTAACCTCTCAGTTAGACACCACTTTATGCAACGGCCACGGCTATAAAGTGACGCTTTGCTCCGCCGATGTAGCAGACAGCGACTGCTGCAAAGAACCCGAAAGCCCCGTCTGCAGCTGCGTGGATGGATATCAGCTGCCCTACTGCGAAAACAAAGGAACCGACGCAAACGGCTGTACGGAAGAGCAATGCTGGAACGGAACGCAGTGTCTGGACAAAGGCGCGGCTTCTCAAACCTGCGTTTCTTACGATGACAGGTATTGCGGTTCAGGCACCGTAACTATGACTTATACGTGCAACACAGGCACAGGATGGAACATAGGCTATAACGTAACGGCCTGCACGGAATGCGACGATTTGTGCAATCAAAGCACAAAGCCCGCAACAAGCCAAAGCTGCACAAGCCAAGACGTCTGCGCAGACGGCACGCAAACGCGCGACGTAACCTGCAACCCCTCCACCTTACAATGGGTAAGCGGAGACTGGAGCGAGTGCTCCGGCACGGCATATACCTGCACCGAAGATTTGACCATAGCAAACAGCATAAATTGCAACTCTCACGGCACTTACGTAATACCGTGTAATACTACGATGAACGACGGCTGCGGCAATTTCGGCAGCAGTTATTGCGAGTGTAACGAAGGCTATTCGGGCACAACTTGCCAAAACAGCGGCACAACCTGCAGCTGCCCTGCGGGCTACAACGGCGATTCCTGGACGATAACAAGTGGAACGTGCGAGGACACTTCCTCGGCGCATTGTTCCAACACAAGCAGCGGAACCTGCGCCTGCTCAACCGTAGGAGGAACCGGAACCCCGACTGCGGCAACGCAGCCCTGCACCTATTATTATCCGAATACGACCTGCACGCCCGACTGCGACTATACGGGTTGCACAATGACCGTTACTGAAAACTGCGCCTGCCCCGATGGATATACCGGCACGCCGAGCCCCGCCTCCCAGTCCTGCACTTACACTTACGGCTCGGCCGCGTGCACGCCCGCCGCGTGCAACTTAAGCGCCTGCCAGGGAACAACGACCGTCAATTGCACCTGCCCTGCGGATTACAGCGGCACGCCGAGCCCCGCTTCCCAGTCCTGCACTTATACTTACGGCTCATCCTGTACGCCCAGCGCGTGCACTTACTCTAACTGTTATGGGACTAACTCTCTATACTGCTATTGTACAGATGACGGGAAAATGGGCACTCCCTCCGCGGGGTCAATACAATACTGCACGTATAATTACGGCACTTCACCTTGCACGGTTTCCTGCAACTATACGGGTTGCACGGACTGCTCATGGCAGCTTGCCGATAAACACGACGCCGTCTACTTCTGCGACGACTTATCGGAACCTTTTTGCACAGAAATACCTTCCTCCTGCTCTTGCGGACAAACCTTTGGATGCAAAAACTTGATTAGCGTTGAGGAAGCCTGCCCTAACCCCATGGATCCCACATGCGCGCATTTGGTTGAAGGCCAGCTCTGCCGCGCAACTACCACTTACGAGTGTTTGCCCATTGAATAAGATAAATATCAATCCCGCGAAAGTCTTTTAACTTTCGCGGGATTTTTGGGCTTGTACACGCTGTTAAATCAAAACCTCCGTTAATCCACTTTATCTGCCAAAATAATGTACAATAATCTAAAGTACCAAACTTAAAGTAAAGGAGATAAAAATGGCGTTCTTAATTGCTGTTTTGGGCCTGTTTGTGTTTATGGCTATTGCCTATGCAATAAGTACAGACAGAAAAGCAATAAACTGGCTTACCATCGCATGGGCTTTGGGCCTGCAGATAGTTTTTGCTTTATTTATTTTGAAAACCGCTCCCGGCGAGTGGATTTTCAAAGTACTTAACGACGGTTTTATTAAACTGCTGGAATTTCAGCTTGCAGGCGCGGAAATGGTCTTCGGCAGCTTGTCAAAAGCATCCACTTTGGGCTATATTTTTGCCTTTCAGGTTTTGCCGACCATTATTTTCTTTTCGGCCTTAATGTCTCTTCTTTATTATCTTGGCATTATGCAGAAAGTCATATATCTATTTGCGTGGGTTATGAGTAAAACCTGCAAACTCTCCGGCGCGGAAAGTTTGAGCGCGGCGGCCAATATTTTCGTAGGACAGACGGAAGCCCCTTTGCTTGTAAAGCCTTATGTTGAGAAAATGACGCAGTCGGAGCTTATGTGCGTTATGACAGGCGGCATGGCCACCGTCGCAGGCGGCGTTTTGGCCGCTTACGTAGGCATGCTTGAAAAGAGCATCCCCGGCATAGCCGGCCACCTTATGGCCGCAAGCGTCATGGGCGCGCCTGCCGGCGTAATGTTTGCAAAAATGATAGTACCCGAAACTGAAAAACCAGTAACGGGAGGCGTGTCCAAAATAGACTACAAAGATCCAAGCGCAAACATCCTTGACTCCATTTCAAACGGCACCACCACAGGCCTTCAGCTTGCCTTAAACGTCGGCGCGATGCTTATTGCCTTTGTGGCTTTAATTGCGCTTGCCAACGGGCTTATTGAGTGGGTAACGGGTCTTATAGTAGGCAAAGTGATAACGATACAGCAGATTTTCGGTTATGTATTTTCGCCTTTGGCGTGGGTTATGGGCGTGCCTTCCGACGAAATTATAACCGCCGGCCGCTTAATAGGCGAAAAAACCGTTCTAAACGAGTTCGTGGCTTACGCAAACTTCGCCGCCCTGTTAAACAGCGAAACCGTGGTAATGAGCTTGAAAACAAAAGTGGTTTTAAGCTACGCTCTCTGCGGGTTTGCAAATTTCTCTTCCATAGGCATACAAATCGGCGGCATCGGCGCAATAGCGCCCTCGCGAAGAAGAGATTTATCAAAACTCGGTATGCGCGCACTTGTTGCGGGTTTGTTCGCAAACTGTCTGCGCGGTATAATAGCGGGACTTTTGATTTAATTCCCTCCGCTTGTTTTTGCAAAAAAACTCCTTTGCGTTCCAGAACGCAAAGGAGTTTTTTTACAAACGCCGAAAGTTATTTAAGCAATTTCTTACAGACGGTATTTGGCGGTACGTCTTCGGTTATCCAAGCGTTTGCCGCTATGGTGGAATTTGCGCCTATCTTAATTGCGCCTAAAATCGTTGCGCCGGCATAAATTGTTACGTTATCTCCTACTTCGGGGTGGCGTTTAATACCCTTTTGGGGGTTGCCGTTTTCGTCCAAAGGAAAACTGCGCGCGCCCAAAGTTACGCCCTGATAAATCTTAACATTATCGCCTATGACCGAAGTTTCGCCTATAACGACGCCGGTGCCGTG
>CAZNCX010000106.1:0-3689 GCA_964571655.1 uncultured Elusimicrobium sp.
TTTAACGTAATATTTTTATGAGGAGGCCGCAATGCTTTATTATCTTTCCTGTTTTAGGGACAGCTTTTCCGTTTTCAACGTATTTTCTTATATTACCTTTCGCGCGGGCGGCGCAATTTTAACCGGCCTTATTATAGCTCTTGTTATAGGCCCTAAAATAATTGACAAACTGCGCGCGCACAAAATAGGACAGGTGCAAAGAAGCGACGGCCCTCAAACCCACCTATCCAAAAACGGCACGCCCACCATGGGCGGCGTTATAATAATAATAAGTCTGCTTACCACAGTGCTTTTGTGGGCGAGGCTTGATAACAGATTTATCTGGCTGCTTTTATTTGTTTCGGTTATGCTTGCTTTTGTGGGGTTTTTGGACGACTACATAAAACTGGTCAAAAAAAATCCAAACGGCGCGCCGTCGTGGATTAAGTTTTTGGTGCAGGGAGTAACGGCTTTAGTAGTAGTCGGATACTTGGGGGTTTACCCGCCTAACGCCGATTATGCGACCGCGCTGAGCATACCTTATTTAAGCAGTAAGGTGATATTAAATTTTGGTTTTTTATATCTGGCTTTTGCAATGCTTATGATAATAGGCTCTTCAAACGCCACTAATCTTACCGACGGGCTTGACGGCCTTGCGGCGGGCAGCGTCATTTTCTGCGCGTGCACATATGCGGTATTTGCCTATTTGGCGGGCAACGTCGGCTTTGCAGATTATCTTAAAATAATTTACGTAAGCGGTGCGGGGGAAATTGCTATTTTCCTCTGCGCGATTATCGGCGCGTGCATGGGATTTTTGTGGTTTAACGCTTATCCCGCGCAGGTGTTTATGGGGGATACGAGTTCGCTTTTTCTTGGCGGCGTTATGGCGACGGCAGCCATTTGCGTCAAGCAGGAACTTATTTTGCCCATAGCCGGCGGCATTTTTGTGGCCGAAGCGCTTTCCGTCCTCATACAGATGAGTTATTTCCGTATGACAAAAGGCAAAAGATTTTTTAAGATGGCACCGCTTCACCATCACTTTGAACTTAAAAATATTGCAGAACCAAAGGTAATAGTGCGCTTTTGGATAGCGGGCATAGTGCTTATGCTGCTGGCGCTGTCCTCGTTAAAGATAAGATAAAATGAGCATCTACAGCCTTAACAAAAAAACCTCTTTAAGAAAAACGCCCTCCAAACCGAGGGAGAACCCTTCGCCGACGTTAAAAATTGATAAAAGCCTTGTCGCCTTCAGCGCAATAATGATAATCTGCGGCCTTATTTTTACTTATTCTTCAAGCGCTTTTGACGGTCTTTATTATTTCAAACGTCAGTTTCTTTTTGACATAACAGGCGTAATCTTTATGGCTCTTCTGGCCCAGTATTACAGCCGCCTGCAAAAAATGATAAAGCCCGTTTGGGTTTTATTTATCGTCTGGGGATTTTTGATATGGGCTTTGCTTTTGCCGCAAGCGGCAAACGTAAACCGCTGGATAAATTTGGGCCCGATAAATTTGCAGCCTTCCGAAATTGCAAAACTTGCCTTGATAATTTATCTTGCCGCTTTCTTGAGCAAAAAGCCGTATGCTCAGCTTGATATAAAAAGCGTGCTTGTGCCGACGCTTTACGCGTTTATTACAATAGGCCTTGTAGTCGCGGGCAAGGATATCGGCATACCGGCTTTGATGTTCGGCGTAAGCCTGATGATATTTTTTATTGCGGGTATGCGCCTTTGGCCGCTTATAACGGCGGTTTTGGCGGCTTTGCCCGTCGGCGCAATTTTTATCTTAAGCCAGCCTTACAGGGTGCAGAGGCTTACCAATTTTATGAATCCCGAGGAAACTTTGGGTGCAGGCGGCTACCAGCTTACGCATTCTTTTTACGCCATAGGCTCCGGCGGATGGTTTGGCAAGGGTTTTGGCGCTTCCGATTTGAAACTGGAGTATCTGCCGGCCGCCCATACCGATTTTATTTTTGCCATTATCTGCGAAGAGGCCGGCATGCTCGGCGCTTTTTTTGTTATAGGCGCTTTCGCGTGGCTTTTGTTTAAGGGCATTACGCTTGCGCGCACGGCTAAAAATCCTTTTAATTCTTATTTACTTGCGGGGCTTACTTTGGCTTTGTGCCTGCAGGCTTTTATAAATATGAGCGTTGCAATCGGCTTGTTGCCGACCAAAGGGCTGCCGCTGCCATTTTTTTCGTACGGCGGATCTTCGGTAATAATAACGCTTGCGATGATGGGGATTATAATGAACTTATCTGCCGTTGAAAAGCAGAAAGTAAATTCCTAAACTTTATATAAGGGGAGTGCGTTTTACAATGGATAAAGTTTTTATGATAGCCGCCGGCGGCACAGGCGGGCATTTTTACCCGGGCTACGCTTTGGCTAAAGAGCTTATTTTGCGCGGGCAGGACGTTGTTTTTATTATAGGGCGCGGCGCGCCGGCGACGGCGGTGCTTAGGGCCGATAAAATACCTTTCAGGGAAATTGATTTTGTGGGTATGCCGCGCAATATAAATGTTTTCAAATGGTCGGAATTTATTTTTAAGTTATTTACGAGTTTGTGGTCGGTGCGCAAAGCCCTTAGGGAGTACAGACCGCTTGTTTGCGTGGGTATGGGGGGATATATTTCTTTCCCGCTGATTTTTATGGCGCGCATGATGCATATAAAGACGGCTATACACGATTCCAACACGCGCGTGGGCTTTGCCAACAGGCTTTTGTCAAAGTTTACCGATATAGTTATGCTGGGCCTGCCCGTCAATAAAAAGATACGCAACGCAATTTTAACCGGCACGCCGATAAGGGAAGATTTCAAAAAAAGGCTTTCTCCCGAAGAGCAAGCCTATTGGCGTTTTACCGCCAACTTCGGCGAAAATATTTTAATTTTCGGCGGTTCTCAGGGTGCTTACAGGCTTAATATGGCCGCCGCTAAAATGGTTAAAGAGATGTATATAGTTAATCATAAACTGTTTTTTATCCACGTAAGCGGCAAGCGCGATTTTCAGGAATTAAAAGATTTTTACGGCGATATGGATAATGTCAAACTTATTGATTACGCAGAAGATATTTACGCGCTTATGAAAACTTCCCAGCTTATAATAGCGCGCAGCGGTGCCAGTTCGCTTGCGGAGGTCGCAAGCCTGCAAAAGCCCGCAATTTTAGTGCCTTATCCTTACGCGGCCGATAATCATCAGTATTATAATGCGCGTTTGCTGTCCTTAAAAGGATGCGCGGTTTTGATTAAGGATAATAAGAGGCTTGACGTTAATTTGACCGCCGCCGTTAAGGATCTGGTTCTTAATCCCGCCAAACTTAAGGAGATGAGCGACTGTTACGCTTCCCAGCCGATACCGAGCCCGCTTGAGGCGGCGGTTTTGGTAGCCGACATACTGGAAGAGTTAGCCTACGGCCCTTCCCCCAAAAAACTTTAGTAATTGAACGGCGGTTTGGATTTAACAGCAGATGGGTATAGCGCACAATTTTCCATTCTTTTGGTTCGCACGCTTACGCGTGCCAAACGCGAACAAGCTAAGATTGGCAAATGCCAAGCTTCGCATTTACAATTAAACAGAAGAATTAAGGGGTTATGTTCCCTTCTTCGTTGGTACACTGCGGGAACAGTCCGCGTGGCAGAGCAGCAAACAAGCTTCAAGAACCCACGCGGCCTTCAGGTCAAACGCAAATTTACCTCAAACTTGAAAAACCGCGA
>CAZNCX010000107.1:0-3535 GCA_964571655.1 uncultured Elusimicrobium sp.
AAGATGGGACCTCAAAAAAGGCCATAAGCTCAGCGATAAAGACGTCTATTTAGCCATACCGCTGCAAAAAGGCCAGATATCCTGCCGCGAACTTATGAGCGGCGAAGTCCTGCTCAAAGATATCAAAAAAGACGGGCCGATAAAAATAGACGACATTGACTCCCCTTACGCACATAATGAGGAACTTAAAACCCTTATCTATAACAGAGGCCTCTAAATTTATGATAAAATTGTCCGACTACGTCGTAAAATACCTTGAAAAACAGGGCCTTAAAACCGTATTTATGATATCGGGCGGCGGCGCTATGCATCTTAACGACAGCTTCGGCCGCAGCAAAAAAATAAAGTATATCTGCAATCACAACGAGCAGGCCTCCTCCATGTCGGCCGAAGGCTATGCGCGCACAAAAAATCAGCTTGCCGCCGCCTGCGTTACAACCGGCCCGGGCGGGTTAAACTGCTTAAACGGCCTCTTCGGCGCGTGGACAGACAGCGCAAGCGTTCTCTTTATTTCAGGGCAGGTTAAGCGCGCCACAACTTCGGCAAGCTGCCGTCAAATCGCCCTAAGACAGCTCGGCGATCAGGAGGCCGACATTATACCCATAGTAAGCCATATTACAAAATACGCCGTAAGCGTAACTGAGCCTCAAGACATCAAATATCATTTGGATAAAGCCCTCTATCTTGCCCTTAACGGCAGAAGGGGCCCCGTCTGGCTTGATATACCCTTAGACGTGCAGGCAGCCCTTATTGACGAAAATAAATTAAAATCCTTTACTCCTCCCAAACCGCAAAAAGAAAACTTAAAAACAGCTCAAGTGCTTAAACTGCTTAAAGCGGCAAAGCGTCCGCTTATCGTTGCGGGTCACGCAATACGCCTTGCGGGCGCGCAAAAAGAATTTTACGCGCTTGCAAACAAAATGCAAATACCCGTCGTAACAACCTTTAACGGTTTTGACATAGTGCCAAACGACTGCCCTTTTTACTGCGGCAGGATAGGCACCGCAGGCCACCGCGCGGGCAATTTTACTTTACAAAACGCCGACGTAATTTTGTTTTTGGGCACGCGCAACAACATAAGACAGGTAAGTTATAATTGGGAAAATTTTGCAAAAAACGCAAAAAAAATAGTCGTTGATATTGACCAAAGCGAACTTAAAAAACCCACCCTGAAACCAGACATCGCGCTGAACTGCGGCGTAAAAAACTTTATTTCTGCTCTTAATAAAAAGGCGCGTAAAATAAGCCGCCCCGCATGGCTAAAGCATTCCCGCGCTCTGAGGGTAAAATATACTCCCGTAAGCGAATTTAAGTTTAAGAAAAACGGCCCGATAAACCCCTATCAATTTGTAGACGCGCTAAGCAACATGCTGCCCGCAAATTCCGTAACGGCCGCCTCAAACGGAACGGCAAGCGTAACGCTTTTTCAGGCGACAAACGTAAAAAAGGGCCAGCGTTATTTTCATAACAGCGGCGACGCTTCTATGGGCTACGGCCTGCCCGCGGCCATAGGCGCATGCTTGGCAAACGGCGGCAAAGACGTTATTTGTCTTGAGGGCGACGGCTCCATTATGATGAACATACAGGAACTGCAAACCGTCAAAAACTATAATCTGCCAATAAAGATTTTTATCTTAAACAACGGCGGGTATATATCCATAATCCAAACGCAGCGCAACTTTTTTAACGGCCGCCTTACGGCCTGCGACGCAAAAAGCGGCGTATGCCTGCCCGACTTTAGGGCGGTCGCGCGCGCCTTCGGCCTGCGCGCAGAGCAAATAAAAACAAATAAAAATTTAGACGGGCAAATCAAAAAAATACTGGCCATAAAAGGGCCGGTTGTCTGCGAAGTTATGCTTGAGAAAGATTATATTTTTGCGCCAAAACTTTCGGCAAAAAAATTGCCAGACGGCACTATGATAAGCCCTTCTTTGGAAGATATGTATCCTTTTTTAGACAGGGAGGAATTTAACCAAAATGTGCTTAACTGAAATGCTCCCCCCGTTTATGAGGACGCCCGCACGAGTGCAGTTTGTAAAGTTCTTATTTGTCGGCGGGCTTAACACTTTATTTGGTTACGGCGTTTTTGCTTTTTTTATCTGGCTTGGCTTTAACGATGTTCTTGCGCCGCTTTTTGCCACTATAATAAACGTGCTCTTTAATTTTATTACCTATGGCAACATTGTTTTCAAAAATAACAACTGGCGGCTTATTTTCCGTTTTTTTGCCGTCTACAGCATAGTTTACGTAAGCAATGTCGTGGGACTTATAAGCTTTGCAAAATGCGGGCTTGAAAACCGCTATATATCGGGGTTTATTTTACTGCTTCCTCTTGCGCTTTTAAGCTTTATTTTGAACAAAAAATACGTCTTTGAAAGAAAGGTGAAAATATGAAAAAACTTATATCCGTAATTTCCGGCGCTTTCAACGAAGAAGAAAATGTTGAGGAACTTTATAAACAGGTCAAAAAACAAATGGAAGCCTTTGAGGATAAATACGATTGGGAACAAATCGTAATTGACAACAGCTCCACCGACGGCACTTTTGCAAAACTAAAAGAAATCGCTTCCCAAGACAAACGCTTTAAGGTTATAGAAAACACGCGCAACTTCGGACATATAAGAAGTCCCTACTACGGCATTTTACAAGGCAAAGGCGACGCCGTTATTTATTTGGCTTCCGACCTACAGGACCCGCCCGCTTTAATCCCGCAGTTTATAAAAGAGTGGGAGGGGGGCTATAAAATCGTTCTCGGCAAGAAAGTTAAAAGCAAGGAAAGCCCACTGTTTTTTGCCGTCCGCCGTCTGTATTACTGGCTGCTAAATAAGTTAAACGACAGCGGCGCAAAGCTTATTGAAAATTGCACGGGCTTTGGCCTCTACGATAAAGAAGTTATAGACGCGGTGCGCAAAATTGACGATCCTTACCCGTACCTGAGAGGCTTAATCTGCGAACTTGGCTACAGCAAAACTTTTGTGGAGTTTGAGCAGCCGCTTAGAAAACGCGGCCTTACCAAAAATAATTTTTACACGCTTTACGATAACGCTATGCTCGGCTTTACAAATCACAGCAAAGTGCCTATGCGTATGGCGGTGTTTTTTGGGTTTGTTTTGTCGGCGGCAAGTTTTATTTTGGCGGTAATTTATCTTATCTTAAAGCTGGTTTTCTGGGACGAATTTCCCATGGGCACAGCGCCTATTTTGATTGCGGTTTTATTTTTCTCGTCCATGCAGCTGTTTTTTATAGGCATTTTGGGGGAATATCTGGGCGCGGTTTTAACGCAGATATTAAAACGCCCTTTGGTAGTTGAAAAAGAAAGAATAAACTTTTAATACAACAGCGCACTCGCGCATTTTTACAGGGGATAAAAAATGAAAAATAAAACTATCCTGATAACCGGCGCAAGCGGATACCTTGGCACAAGGCTCTGCGCGCGTTTATTTGAAAAAGGCTTCAACATAATTGCCCTAACGCCGAGCAAATCCGATATTTTTAAGTTTGACAAACGCTTTGCCAAACAGGCGCGCGTTTATTA
>CAZNCX010000108.1:0-3515 GCA_964571655.1 uncultured Elusimicrobium sp.
TTTGAGGCAAATTTGCGTTTGACCTGAAGGCCGCGTGGATACTTGAAGCTTGTTTGTTCCTCTGCCACGCGGACTGGTTGCGCCGCGTACCACGAAGCTTGAAGCGTATGCTCAAGCGGTACGCAAGCAACAGAAAAACGCAAAGTTGCCCAAAATTGGAAAATTGTGCGCCCGAGATATAGGCCTTTAATACCAAATAAAGCTGTAAATTAAACTGTCATTATTTCTTTTTCTTTCTCCGCCACTACCTGCCCTATAAGCACAATATTGGCGTCAGTCGTCTTCTGCACATCAGTCTCATAGCGCGATAAATCGTCTTCGGAAATCTCGCCCAGCTTTTGCGCTTTCTTAAGCTTCTCAAGCGCGTCCCTGCGCAGGTTGCGGACATTGACTTTATAATCCTCGCTCATCTTGCTGATGGTCTTGGTAAGGGTTTTGCGTCTGTCTTCGGTCATCGGGGGGAAAATTATCCTTATTATCTTGCCGTCGTTTTGCGGCGTTACGCCCAAATCTGCCTGCTGCAAAGCTTTTTCAATTTCCTTTATAACGCTTACGTCCCATGGCTGTATTTCCAAAGTTTTGGCGTCGGCCGTATTGATAAGAGCCATCTGCTTAAGCGGGGTAGGCACGCCGTAGTAATCAACGCGCACCGACTCCAGCATCTGCGGATTTGCGCGGCCTGTCCTTAAGGTGCTTAAATCTTTTTTCAGCTTTTGGGGGACTTCGGCCATTTCCCCTTTGATTTTTGTCAAAAACTCATTAACGGTTTCCATAAATAGACCTCTCTTTTTTTATTATTATATCTTATTTTGCCTGCTTATTTTGGCGGGAGCCGCCTTCAAAACGCTTATCTGCTGTTCAAGCGTGCGCGTTTTTGCGCGCTCCATTTTAACAAGCGAGGAAAGCAAATTTACCTTCGCAAAAAGACCTATTACAAGCCAAAATAAAATTAAAATCAAAACGCAAAAAACAATCCTGTCGGGTATTTCGCGAGGTTTTCTTTTAACTTCAGAAGACGGCGCAAATTTTGCCGCCTCTTCAATAGAAATTATCGGAATTTCTTTTGACTCCTCTTTTTTCGGCGTTTCTTTCTGCGGGATTTGTTTTGCTTTCTTCTCTTCTTTTATTTCCGTTTCGGCGGGCTCCGTTTCATACTTGTCTTTTTTAGAAATATCTTCCTTTGCTTTTTTGCTTTTCTTACCGCTTTGGGGCTGGGCGCATTGCATAGTTTTGGGTTTTAAGTTTTGTATCGGGGGCAGATTGTCGTTTTGCGCGTCGTAGGGAACAAGCTCTTCCTCAAGCTTCTTTTCAAAGGCTTCTTCCTCTTCGGCGGCGGGTTCGTCTTCTTCCAAGATGGGCTCTGGCTTAATTTCCTGCGGCTGCGCCGCAAGTTTATTTTTAGGAGTAATATTTGAAATTATACCCTTATTTAGACTGTAAGTTTTTGTATCCGAAAGCAGAAATTTCTTAACCAGACGCAAAATATCATCACGCATAAGATAACAAAGCGCACAAAGAAACAGCACGGACAGTGCCGCCGCGGGGATAAACCAAATCAAGATGGAAGGGGACCATAAGTCGTGCATAAAAATACCTCTCGTTAATTGCGTATCAGTAGATAATTGTGCCTATATTGCCGCCCTCCAAAGCAAGTTTTATATTTCCTTTCTTATGCAGATTAAAAACACATAAGGGGAATTTATTTTCAAGACAAAGGGCAAGAGCGGCGGTGTCCATAAACTCAAGTTTTTTCTTAATAGCCTCGTCGTAAGTTATTTTCTTTATCAGTTTTGCTTTGGGGTTTTTATGCGGGTCGCTGTCGTAAACGCCGTCAACCTGCGTAGCTTTCAGCAGGATATCGGCCTTAATTTCCGAAGCGCGCAGGGCGGCCGCTGTATCGGTGGTAAAAAACGGGCTGCCCGTGCCGCCCGCAAATATTACTACGCGGCCCTTTTCCAAATGTCTTATGGCTTTGCGTCTTATAAAAGGCTCGGCCAGTTTATAGACGTTAATTGAAGTTAAAACCCTTGTCGGCACGCCTACGTCTTCAAGCGCGCTTTGCAGGGCAAGGGCGTTTATTATAGTTGCCATCATGCCCATATTGTCGGAATTTACGCGGTCAATAATCCCGCCGCCGTCGCGCACCCCGCGCCAGATATTGCCGCCGCCTATAACTATGCCCAGCTGGTATTTTTTATGAAGGGCACCCTTTATCTCGCGCGCAATTTCGCGCAGAGCCTGCAGGTCTATGCCGCGCACTTTGCTGTTTGCAAGGGCCTCCCCCGAAAGTTTCAAAAGCACTCTTTTGGGCGTTTGTTTTGTTGTAGGCATAAAAAAATCCTCTTTATTACGGTATAATTTTGACTGCAAATTGACTGCAAAAAACGCTTAATATTTATTTCTTTCTATAATAGCAAATTATTTGCGCGCAATTTATATTATTTATAAGTTTCCTCAATCTCTTTTTTAAGAGCGATCAAAGAACCTTCCTTTATCGCCGCGCGGGCCCTCTCCATAAGACGCGTCAAAAAGCGGATATTGTGTATGGAAAGCAGGCGGTGGCTGGTAAGTTCCTGCGCTCTAAAAAGATGGGAAAGGTATGCGCGCGAGTAGGTTTTACATACAAAGCAGTCGCACTCCTTATCAAGAGGCCCATCCTGCAGGCGGTAAGAGGCGTTTTTGATATTTATTTTGCCTTCGCTTGTCATAGCCTGACCGTTACGCGCAACGCGCGTTGGCCACACACAGTCAAACATATCAACGCCGCTTGCGACACAGTCCAAAATCTCCTGCGGAGTGCCAAGACCCATAAGATAACGCGGTTTTTGCGAAGGCAGATGCGGGATTGTGTGCTTTAGGGCAAAGTTCATTTCCTCGCGCGTTTCCCCGACGGAAAGGCCGCCTATGCAAAAACCGTGCACCGGAAGAGAGGCCATATCTTTTGCGGCGTCCTCGCGCAAATCGCCGTAAATTGCGCCCTGTATAATGCCGAAAATTAAAGAATGCGGCACTTCAAAAGAACCGTCCTTGTTTGTCTTTATGCTCTGCGGCACAAGGCTGTGATATCTGCTTAAAGCGCGGCGCGCCCAGCGTTTTGTTATTTCAAGGGCTTTCTTTGCGTCCTGCTTTTTTGCCTGCGCGGGTATAAGGACGTCAAGGCAGGTCCAAATATCGGAGGCGATTTTTTGCTGCGTTTCTATCACATTCTCCGGCGAAAAAAAGTGTTTTGAACCGTCGTGATGGCTTTTGAACCAGACGCCGTCTTCGGTAATTTTCCTAAGGTGCGAAAGGCTGTGCACCTGAAACCCGCCGGAGTCCGTTAAAATGCTGCCGTCCCAATGCATAAATTTATGCAGGCCGCCCAGTTTTTCAAGCGCGGCGGCAGTAGGACGCAGGTACAGATGATATGTGTTTGACAAAAGGCAGGAGGCTTTTACATGCCGCAAATCCTCGTCGGTAAGGGCTTTGACGCAGGCCTGCGTGGCAACAGGCATAAAAACAGGCGTTTCTATTAC
>CAZNCX010000109.1:0-2734 GCA_964571655.1 uncultured Elusimicrobium sp.
AGTTTAGCTTATTTGCATATGGCGCGCCGTTGGCGCGCGAGCCAAAATAAAACTTGACGCGCGTTTCTTCTTTTTCATACGATAAAATAGAATGGCAGACTGCGTAAATTAAGACAGCCGTGCTTTGTCTTAATTTATTGCTGTTTGCGTTTTTGGAGGGGAATATGAAAGAAAACTTAATTAAAAAAAGTATTGATAATAAAGCATTTACGCTTATTGAAATGTTAATTGTCGTCTTAATAATAGGGATACTTGCCGCTATTGTGCTGCCTCAATATCAACTTGCTTCTTATCGCTCTAAATATGCGACGATGTCGTCTTTAGTAAGGGCGCTTGCTAACGCGCAGGAGGAATATTATATGGCAAAAGGCGAGTATGCCCCTTCCGACGAGTATTTAACAGTAGGTATGCCTAAAGAGGGCGCGCCGATAAACGCCGAAGGCCGCCCCGTTATAGGCTACGGCGCCTTTAGCGTGGGCGCGGCCTATGCCTCGGGCATATTAATGGATGGGGACGCAAGAGTGGCCTCTTACACTATCTATTACAAAAAAAGTACTTCCGGCAATAAAGGGCAGATAAGATGCGTTACCTATGCTTCAAGGCAAAAAATAGGAAACAAAATTTGCGAAAGTGCGGGAGGGCAGTTAAAATCCAGCGCTTCCTGCGGGACTACGGGCAACACTATTTGCAATCAATATTTTTTGAGTGCTTACTAAGAACTTTTATTTTCCTGTTCTTCTTTTGCGGGCTCTTTAGAAGGCACGGAAGCGTTGGGGGCAGTCCCGTTTGAAGGGGCGGGGCGGTGGCGTTGGAAGAGGAAATCCGTTGCGCCGTTTATATAGCCTTTCTCAATGCAGAAAGAAAGCAGCGTTGCAATTATTGTGCTGAAAAGTATTACGGAATAAATAGTATCCTGCAAGATATCCCCGCCGACAATCCCGCTTTGCGCAACAAGAGAAGCCAAAACCGCCGTTATAAGCCCTTTGGGCACAAGCGCGGCTGCGACTGCGGTATCAAAACGGGTTACCTGCTTATCTAAAAAGAAATTGGCCACCGGTATCCTTATTACAAAAATCACCAGCGTAAAAAGCAGCCCGCAAAGCATTGAAAACACGCTTGTAATTTGTATTGCTATGCCGATATAGACGAAGAAAAACGTGCGCAGCACAAAAATAACTTCGCTGAAAAAACTTTTTTCCACCTCGTTAAAAGCTTTACTCTTTACGTTAATTGTAAAGTGTTCCAAAATGCGAAAGCCGTGCATTTTGCGTATTATGCGGATATTGCCCGCTACAATGCCGAAGATAAAAGCGCCTATCGCCCCGTCGGAACCTAAGGTTTCGCAAATGGCGTAGACTATCATTACAAAGGCAAGCGTCAGGAAAATGCCGTTTTCCAACTCTCTGATTTTATTTAGAACTGTGGTCCAAAAAATTGCAGCGGCGGTGCCGACTATAAAAGAAATAATAAATGTATATATTATTTTGCCGAAGATTATGCTGGGCTCAAAAGAATTTATCTTTGCCATATTAAGCAGCGTTATGGTAAGCACTATGGAGAGCACGCTGCCGACGGTAGATTCCACCGATAACACCGTTTTTAGCGAAGTTGATATATTTAATTTTGACACCAACGGCAGTATTATTGCAAAAGAATTTTCGGCTAAGATAGAGCCTAAAATAATTGCGTAAGGCCAGCTGAGCCCCAAAACTATTTTTGCCAAAACCGCCACTGAAAACAGCGTAAGCGTAAAGCCCGCCACCGTCAAGGTGGAGCTTTGCGCCCACGAAGAACGTATATGCGAAATCCTAAGCCCCAGCCCGCTTTCAAATAAAATTACAATAAGAAGAATATGCGTAAAGACGCGGTCAACAACGCCGAAATCAGAGGGGGATACAAAATGGAAAACAGGCCCTATTAAAATGCCCAGCAGCATAAGAGGAAGCACTTCGGGTATACGCGTTTTTGTAAAAAGCGCGCCGAAAAAATGCGCCAAAAATATCAGCAGGGCTAAAGATAAAATTACGGCTTCCATTTAACCGCCTTTATTTCCAAAGTTTAACTTCTTTGCCTTACGCAGTATGCGCGCGCCGTCTTAACAAAGCGGCGTGTAGAAACGGTTTTGAGTGTAAGCTTCGTCAAAAACCTGGCGTATTATTTGCTGTCCGCGTTCGTTTGGGTGTATGCCGTCCATACACAAATAGTCGGTATATTTATGTATGCCCAAAAACGCTTCGCGTACATTTACGATATAAAGTCCGTATCTGCGCGCTATGCTCTCAAGCGTGCGGGAATATAATTCCTGATGTCTGTAAATAAGGCTTTTATCGCCCAAAAACTTAAGCAGATTTTCGGCGCGTTTTTTGCAGTCGCCGGTTATCCAGTTAAAATATCTTTCGGAATCTATCGGCGGCAGATTCATCACAAAAGGCAGTTTACCCGCACGGATTATATGCAAGATAATCTGCGTTACCTGCAGCCTGAAATCCCTTAAAGGCGTATTTGGCGCGTGGTTTTTATTGGGGTTGAGGCAGACCTCGTCCCAGTTAAAATCACAGTCGTTGCCGCCCAGCTCAATTAAAATCGCCTGAGGGGCATTTTCATTTTCCAAAAGTCTGGGCAGTCTTTGCAAAGCCTTTGCCGAAGTGCAGCCAAATTTGGAACAATCGCTCAAAGCCACTTGATTGCCTGTGGCAAACAGGCTCGCCGCCGTTTCTTTGAGCAGCTTATATTT
>CAZNCX010000109.1:2744-3085 GCA_964571655.1 uncultured Elusimicrobium sp.
CTCATCTAAAACGACGCCTTTTAATATACTGTCCCCCAAGACGCCGATTTTGTCTATAAATTCTGTCATAAAGAACTCCTTACTCTCTTCTTGTTATTTTCTATACCTGTGAGAGTATATCTATATATTATCAAATTATTATGCGCGACGCTGTTTTTTAGGAAGGGTTTTTGGTGTTACATCGGCCTTAAATTTTTATTTAGCCTCTCAATAATCCACGACAGACGCTTGTCGCGGCCTTCGGCCGTCTTGGCGTCAAAATATGCGCGCGTATATGTCTTTTTTACCGACGGCGGCATAGCTTGAAGGTTTTTATGAGCGGTCTTGTGTTTCTTTAATAA
>CAZNCX010000109.1:3095-3364 GCA_964571655.1 uncultured Elusimicrobium sp.
CTTCGGTAATTGACTGCGCTTTCGGGGCGTCCCAACGGCCGTTTTCTTTGGCCTCTTTCATTTTTGCTTTGCCGTAAGCGCTCATTAGTCCTTGCTTTTCAAGTTTTTCGGCCGCGGCTTTATTTTTTGCCGACCATTTGCTGCCCTTCCTGCGCTGCGCAAAATACTTTATGTAATTTTTATCGTCAATGCGTCTTATTTGGCCGTCAATCCAGCCAAAGCAGAGCGCTTCTTCAAGCGCGTCATTTGCGCTTAAGGTTTTTTCGTCG
>CAZNCX010000110.1:0-3343 GCA_964571655.1 uncultured Elusimicrobium sp.
GTGATTTTTCTTGAAGCTTTTTTAATTAATATGTAGCTTCATATACATAGTGTTAAATATAGTGAGGGGGTACCTAGGGGAGTTCTTCGATTTAAGGAGGTAGATGAAATAAGACACTGTAGAGATACGGTAGCTTTCGTGGTTGGGATAAAAATAAAGTGATTTGGTATTGTTTTGATGTTCAAAATTCAATGACTTAAAAATTTCGCAAAAAATTTTGGAGTTAAAAGGGGTAAAAATAAAAGCCTCGATTAACTTAATAATCAAGGCTTTTAAATAATTGTGCAGAGTTTTTATCTCACTGCTAAAGTTTCGGATTTATATTCCAAACCTTTAGGTTCAATTACGACTCTTTTAACAGATGATTTTTCAACATACCCAGCAACATAGCTGGTAAATTTACGATTAATCCTCAGTGGAATTTTGTTCACTTCAGATTGTGGAATGAAGAAAGCAAAACCTGCTCCCATGTTTAAATTTCCATATGCTTCTTCGTCAGACACCGGACCATGTTCCTGAATGAAATCAAAAATTGGTAATTGTTTCGGCAACTTATTAATCACATATGAAAATGATTGTGGAGCTCTCATGAATTTTCTCCATCCATGGCCGGTTATGTTTACAGCATAATGAATATCTACTCCTTTACGAACGCATAATTCAATGAAGTCACAATAAATATGAGTAGGATCAAGAAGTGCATCGCCGTACATTCTTCCATCGGATAATTCTGTTTCATATCCGCGATGAAGTTTATCAGCAATTCTTCTTGCAAGAGTTAATCCATTGGCATGGATACCGGAAGATTCAAGAATAATGATTGCATCACCGTCTTGAATATTCAATGGGCTGAAATTCGATTTAGGTAAGCTAATGCCTATCGCAGAACCAGAAAGCAACGAAGCTTCAGGATAGATGATATCTTTGAGTGTTGGAGTTTCACCTCCAGCCCAGATACATCCTGCTTGATCACAAGCATCACCCCAACCGTTTACAAGATCGGCTACTCTTTCCTGGTTTTTAAACCAGTCAGAATGCCCAACAGCCAAGTGCATAGCGAGCGATATTGGGAAACTTCCGAGAGTAATCATGTCATTCACAATCATTGCTACTGTATCTTGAGCAATTTGATCATAATATGATTTTCCCGTAATTTTCATCATCGCGTCGGCTACAAGATTCTTTGTTCCAAGACCTTCTTCAACATGAGAGATTTTTGGAAAGGCTATGTGCTTTAAATTTAAAACAAAAGCACTTTCGCCACGAGTCCATTCAAGTGATTCAATATCGAATCTGCTAATGTTGTTAACTGTTAGTCCAGCCCTTTTTTGGCAAGCAATTTTGAAAGGATCCATGTCTTCATAACTGACACCAGTTCCTTGGTACGTCATTTGTTTCTCTGTCATAATTGTTTTTATTAAATTGTGAGTACTATACAAATTTTGCTTTTACATTAACATTAAATAACCAAAATGTCTATATTTTTTATTAAAAATAGATGAAATGATATAACATACCACCTTACAGGATATATACTAGTATCCAAGTTTTGAACTCTTGAAAAATATAGATATTTTAGAACCTCATTTTCAAATAGAGGCATATATGAGATAGGTTGTCTATTTGTTGATTGGGTTGTTTTAGTGATATAATTAAGTTGTTAGTGAAAGTATTAGTAAAATTTAATTAGTAATCTAAACCAAGTATAAATACTTGGCATGATGAAAAAACGCACGATACCAGAAACCCCATTATCAGGGCTAACGTATCGTGCGTCATATAGGGAAACCTATATGGAGGCTATGCCTCTCCTTGGTAGTGGGATTTTTGTTTGTAAAATTATTATTTTAAATTTTTTTAAATATGGAAAATAAAAAAAGTTCTATTCCTTGGGGATGGATAATTATAATCATTTTAGCAGTCTTTATCATTGGTAAAATAATGAATAGACCAGATAGAGAATTAACTTCTCAAGAAAAACAAGACAATGAGAGTTTGTGTAGTAGATATTATGGCTCAGGAGAAGATTATCAAAATTGTGTAAATGGTAATTATGGTAAAGATTAAAATATATGAAAAATAATTTTCTATTGTCTAAAAAAATAAAACATTTAATAAAAGGAAATTCTTCTAAGATTAAAGATTGGGATAATATTATAATTTCTAAAAATGGAGATACAGATACCGAGAATCACATATATAATAATTCAATAATAAAAATCTCATTTCCAGTTAAACCCACCTTTAATTATGAGGGTAATTTTTATAAAAATGATTTTATATATAAATATGAATCTTATTATGAAGATATGTTATTTGGTATGACTTTCGGTAAACATTATCCAATAGCAAAATGGTATGCAAATGCAGAATATGGATCATTAGACATTGATAAATATGAAGAATATATTGAGGATATTAAAAAATCACCCTTTAAATTTTTAGAGAGCATCCTTTGTGGCACTGTTTACAACGATTGTTCTAATAAAAAAGTCAGTGTCGATAATTTTAGCTGTATTACTAAGAGGCGATTTAATAATTATAATTTAAATGTTGTTGAATATTTTTCTGAAGATATTGAATTAAAAAATAACTTTAAGTATGCAAAAGGACAGATGATTTTATTCCCAGACGACATGATGGTAATAAATTTATTTGTTTTATCTACAGAAAAGAAACAATTTAATAATAATTATTATGATCATTTCGTAAATTCTATTGAATGTACTCTTAATATTAAAGATTATTTATCTTATAAAAAAGATACTTTAACTAAAAAACTTAAAATAATAAAAGAATCTGTATTAAAAAAAATCAATGAAAAAACACATAAATAAACGAAACATAACAATCTTCTCTCTTGGTATTATATTTACTCTAATTATAGGAGTAGGTATATATCTAATACCAGAAAAAGGAAATAAATGTAGTGTTCAAGGAATTAAATTACATGGCAGTTTAGTGACATATAAACTACCAGATAATACAGAAGATAAGACTTCTAGCGAAGAAGTAATACATTTAATAAGGAGTGCTAATAATGATAAGAATATCAAAACTATAGTTATTGATGTAGATAGTACTGGTGGTTCTCTTGTAGCAGGAGAAGAGATAGATAGTGCTATAAAGCATAGCGATAAGCCTGTAATAGCAAGTATAAGAGATGTGGGAGCTAGTGCCTCATACTGGGCCATATCTAGTGCAAGTAGAATATTCTCTTCTTTAAATTCCGAAGTTGGCTCAATAGGAGTAACAGCAAGTTATCTGAATGAAGTTAATAAAAACAAGAAAGAAGGATATGAATATGAAAGATTAGTATCTGGTAAGTTTAAAGACACAGGAA
>CAZNCX010000111.1:0-3294 GCA_964571655.1 uncultured Elusimicrobium sp.
AAGTCAATATCCGAAACAGCAAAAAAACTTATAAAAGATTTCGGCGGGCGCGTGCCGCAGACTATGGAGCAAATGCTTACTTTGCGCGGCGTAGCGCGCAAAACGGCAAATGTGGTCCTAAGCGATTTTTACGGCGTGGTGGAAGGCGTTGTTGTGGATACTCATGTAAAAAGGCTCAGCTTTCGCATAGGTCTTACAAAAAATACCTCTCCCGTGAAAATTGAACAGGATTTAATGAAGACGTTTGACAAGAAATATTGGCATTGGCTTTCGCACGCTTTGATATGGCACGGGCGCAAAGTTTGTTTTGCGCGCGGGCCTAAATGCTCAATTTGTCCTCTTGCTTCCTACTGTCCCAAAAACGGCGTTAAAATAAAATAACCCCGCATATCGTTTTGACTTGCCCAAACGGTTAAAAAAACTTATACTAAGGTTAAGCCCCGCCTTATTCCGTCTTTACAAAAACCAGGGATTTCGGCGGCGGAAATATCAGGAGGTTCTTATGCCGAAAATTGAAGTGGACGAAATGCGCTGTAAAGGCTGCAAGCTTTGCACGAAAGCCTGTCCCAAAGGCTGCATAATAATGTCGGATACATTCAGTAAAAACGGTTATTACCCCGCTAAACTTAAAGACGACCATTGCTGCATAGGCTGCGGCATGTGTTATCAGGTTTGCCCAGATTTGGCAATAACGGTATTCAAAGATTAAATTACAGAGGTTATTTTGACTATGGCAGAAAAAATTTTGATGAAAGGCAATGAAGCCCTCGCCGAAGGCGCTATTCGCGCCGGATGCAGGTTTTTTGCGGGATACCCCATTACCCCGCAAAACGAAGTGCCGGAATATATGTCGTGGAAGCAGGAAGAAGTAGGCGGCGCGTTTGTACAGGCCGAAAGTGAAGTGGCCGCCATAAATATGGTCTACGGCGCGGCCGCAACGGGTGTGCGCGCGATGACGTCTTCCTCCAGCCCGGGCGTAAGCTTAAAGCAGGAAGGTATTTCTTATATGGCAGGCGCCGATTTGCCATGCCTTATAGTTAATGTTATGCGCGGGGGCCCCGGCCTTGGCAGCATAGCCGGCGGGCAGGCCGATTATATTCAGGCCACGCGCGGCGGCGGCAACGGTGATTACAGGCTTATAGTTTTAGCCCCTTTCAGCGTGCAGGAACTAGGCAACTTCCCCAAAAAAGCTTTTGAACTGGCCGAAAAATACCGCGTGCCGGCAATGATACTTGCCGACGGCACTTTAGGCCAGATGATGGAAGGCATGACTTATGATTTTGAGCCTGTAGACGTCTCCAAACTGCCGAAGAAAGACTGGGCTTTGGGCGTCAACGACGGCAGAAAGCGCAGGACGATATCTTCCTACGGTTTAGGCGAAGGCGAACTTGAAGCAATGAACTACGCGCGTGCGGAAAGGTACGCTTTGATAGAACGCGACGAAGTGCTCTTTGAAGAACGCTTTACCGAAGACGCCGATGTTATTATAGTAGCCTACGGCATATCGGCGCGCGCAAGCATAGCGGCTATGGAAAACCTGAGGAAGCAGGGTATAAAAGCGGGTGTTTTGCGTCCTATTACGCTGTGGCCTTTCCCTAGCAAGAAGATAGCGCAGCTTGCGCAAAAATGCAAAGCGTTTTTATGCGCGGAAATGAGCCTCGGCCAAATGATTGTTGACGTTAAACTTGCCGTTAACGGCAAAGCGCCGGTGCATCTATATTCCAAATCCGGCTCTTTTTATCCCGTGGCCGAAGAAATTGAAACGGCGGTAAAATCCATAATTGCGGGTAAAAAAGAGCAATTATTTGAACTCGCCGATTTGGCAGAGAAAGCAAGCGTAAAAGTGCATAAACCCGAAAACCGCGCCTGCAAGGAGGGCGCTTTATTATGACAGCGGTAACTAAAAGACCTAAAGCTTTAATTGACGTTCCCACGCACTATTGCCCGGGCTGCGGGCACAGCGTGGTGCACCGCCTTGTGGCGGAAAGTATTGACGAGCTTAATATTCTTGAAAGGACTATCTGCGTAGCCCCCGTGGGCTGCGCGGTATTCTCCGACAAATATTTTAACTGCGACGCCATACAAGGCCCGCACGGCAGAGGGCCCGCCATAGCAACGGGTATAAAACGCTCAAAGCCGCAATGCATAGTATTTTCCTATCAGGGCGACGGCGATTTGGCTTCCATAGGTATGGCCGAAATAGTGCACGCTGCCGCGCGCGGAGAAAATATTACCGTGATATTTATCAATAATACTATCTACGGTATGACCGGCGGGCAGATGGCCCCCACCACTTTGGTCGGGCAGGTGGCCACAACGGCGCCTAAAGGCAGGAACGAAAAACTGCAGGGCAACCCTATAAATGTAAGCGAGCTTTTGTCCCAGCTTAAAAGCGCAAAGTATATTGAGCGCGTAGCTGTTGACAGCGCCCCGCACGTTTTGCAGGCAAAGAAAGCCATTAAAAAAGCATTTGAAAACCAGATAAATAACGTCGGATTTTCTTTTGTGGAAGTGCTTTCCATATGCCCGACAAACTGGGGCGTTGATCCTATAAAAGCTTTAGATTTCCTGCGGGATAAGATGATACCGCAGTATCCTCTGGGCGTATTTAAGGATAACGGCGTCATCGTAAGTAAGGAGGGCAAATAATATGTATCAGGGAATTAAAATAGCCGGCTTTGGCGGACAGGGCGTGGTTTCAGCGGGCATTTTGCTTGCCCACGCGGGGCTTATTGATAAAAAAGAGGTGTCATGGTTTCCTTCCTACGGGCCTGAAATGCGCGGGGGCACGGCCAATTGCTCCGTAGTAATTTCAAGCGGGGAGGTGGCAACCCCGATAGTATCTTTGCCCGATACCGCAATTGTGATGAACGAGCCTTCCTTAACTAAGTTTGAGCCGCTTATAAAGAAAGACGGGCTTTTGATTATAAACACGTCTTTTATAAAGACAAAAGCGGCCAGAAAAGATATAAAAGTTTTATATCTTGACTGCAATAAAATTGCTGAGGAAATAGGCTCCATAAAAGCGGGCACTATGGTGGCTTTGGGCGCTTTTGCAAAAGCGACGGGCGCCGTAAGCCTGGACTCAATTGAGGGCGCGATGAAAAAAGTTTTCAAACGCGCTAAGCCAGAGATGCTTGCCCTAAACCGCAAAGCGCTTGAGGCAGGAGCCGCTTTGGTATAACGGCTGTATGTAATATTAAAACGGCGCGCTCAATTAAGAGCGCGCCGTTATTTTTACCGCAAATTATTTTATTTATTTTCCTTTTCTTTTGCTTCTTCGGCTTCGGGCTT
>CAZNCX010000112.1:0-3285 GCA_964571655.1 uncultured Elusimicrobium sp.
ACAAATATCGGCGACACTATGCCAAGCAGAGCCAAAATAATAAGCTCTTTTTGCGCAGCCGTGGTGGAAATTACCACTACCGCGCCGTAATCGGGTTTTGCTTTGCCTTCCAAGATACCGAGCTTAAACTGTTTTCTTACTTCTTCCACAATCAAGGAAGCCGCGCGGCGCACGGCGTTAATTGCAAATGAAGAAAACAGCCACGGCACGGCTGCGCCTATAAGCATGCCGACAAAGACTATCGGGTTTGAAACTACTATGCCGACGTCTTTTAGCAGGGCAAGAGTCTGCCCGTTGCCGGCCTTATGCCAAACTTCGTTAAGCGCTTCCTGCACATTGCTTACGTCTACCATATAAGAGCCGAACAAAGACACCGCCGCAATAACTGCCGAACCTATTGCCACGCCCTTTGTAATAGCCTTTGTGGTATTGCCCACACCGTCTAAATCGGCCATAATCTGGCGCGCTTTTTTAACGTCGTCGCCCTTAAGATCGTGCCAAGCCATTTCGGCGATACCGTTTGCGTTATCTGCAATAGGCCCAAAGGAGTCCATGGCAACATTATTGCCCGTAAGCGTAAGCATGCCGATACCCGTCATTGCAACGCCGTAGAGGATAAAATTAACTTTTTCAACCGCTTCAAGCCCGTCAATAGAGCCAAATATTAAAACGGAGGAAAATATCGTAATGGCAATTGCGATAATGGCCCACACGGAACTCTCAAGCCCCACGGCAAGACCGCTTAGTATAGTGGTGGCAGAGCCCGTGTCGGTTGACTTTTTTACCTCTAAGACGGGCGCGCCCGTTGTTCCGGTAAAGTGCTCGGTAATTCTGTCAATTGCCATAGCAAGCAGCACGCCGAAGGAAACGGCCGCAAAAGGCCTCCACCAGCCGCCGCGGATATCCTGAAGATAAAACCACGCCACTACGCCAAATAGAACTATTGATATTACGGCGGAAGTAAAATACCCTCTGAAAATAGCTTTCATCGCGTTGCCTTTATCTTTATTGTCGTGCACGGCGTAAGTGCCTATAATAGAGCATAAAACGCCTATGCCGCGTACAAGAAGAGGATAGACTATCCACTCGTAGTATCCCGTCAGGTTCCATAAGGCAAGGCCCAAAATTAAACCCGCTACAATGGTAACCTCATAAGACTCAAAGATATCTGCTGCCATACCGGCGCAGTCGCCTACGTTATCGCCCACGAGGTCGGCTACCACCGCGGGATTGCGCGGATCGTCTTCGGGGATGCCGGCTTCCACCTTACCGACAAGGTCAGCCCCGACGTCGGCCGCTTTAGTGTAAATGCCGCCGCCCACCCTCATAAACAAGGCAATAAGCGTGCCGCCAAAACCAAAACCCAGCAAAGCATCGGGTGCCGCTATACCGAAAATAATAAAAATTATCGTGCCGCCCAAGAGGCCCAAACCGTCGGTAAGCATACCGGTGCAGGTGCCGGCGCGGTAAGCGATTTTAAGCGCTTCGCCAAAAGATTTCTTTGCCGCCGCCGTAACGCGCACATTGGCCGCAACCGCAATGCGCATACCTATCTGTCCGACTATCAAAGAAAACATTGAGCCCAAAATAAAAGCGCCCGCGCGGCCAAAGGCGATTATCAGTTTTATGGTTTTGGGGGAGTATTCGCTGAAGCGTTCCATAGCCTCCGCCGAAACCGGTACAATATAAACCGAAAGGAATAAACAGACGGTCAGTAACCCTATCATAGGCAAAATTGACCTGAGCTGTTTTTTAAGGTAAGCGTCCGCGCCTTCTTTAATAGCGGTCCAAACCTGCAACATTTTATCGTCGCCGGTATCGTGCGCCATAACCTGTTTTCTCAAAAATAAAGTGTAGAGAAGCCCCAGTATCGCAACACCCAAAACGGCGAAAAGGCTGATTTGCTCGTACTCATAAAGCTCCGATATGCCGTACCACATTGACATAGCAATCCTCCGAAAGTTAATCAATTGCCGCTTGCATTGCGCGCGCGGCTTAGATATATTGTATCAATTTTTCCAAATTTGCGCGCAAGGGCCGCGCGCGCTGTTAAACTTTGCCAAGCAAGACTAAATTTATTATACTTATCTAGAGGCTTTGTGCCGATAATTTTCAGGGGGATATGATAAGATATGAAGATACATTCTTTTAAGGTAACGCCCAATTTGCCCGCAAATATGAAATTTCTTGAAGAGCTTTCAAATAATATGTGGTTTGCGTGGAACTGGCCTGCCATTATGCTTTTTGTGCGCATAGACGAAAAACTTTGGGAACAATCCCAAAGAATGCCCAAATGGCTGATGGCAAGCGTATCCCAGCAAAGGCTTGAAGAGTTAAGTAAAGACGAAGATTTTATAGCCCAGCTCAATTTTGTTGAGACGCTCTACCGCGATTATCAAAAAAAGAAGGACACGTGGTTTAACCAGACAAAAGATAACGGCAAAGAAAATTTTTTGACAGCTTATTTCTCTATGGAATACGGCATAGGCGAAGGGCTGCCGATATATTCCGGCGGGTTGGGCATTTTATCGGGCGATCACATAAAAAGCTCAAGCGATTTGGGGCTGCCTTTAATAGGCGTAGGGCTTTTCTATCAGCGCGGATACGTTAAGCAAGTCTTAAACAAAGACGGCTGGCAGGGAGAGGAATATCCCGAAAACGACTGGGCGCATATGTCCGTTGAAGCCGTTAAAAACAATCAGGGCAATAACCTTACCATTGATATTCCGCTGGGCCGCGAAACGGTAAAAGCGATGATATGGCGCGTGCCGGTAGGCAGGACTTCTTTATATCTTTTGGACACAAACCTGCCCGAAAACGCCCCCCAGCACCGCGCCATAACAGAGCAGCTTTACGGCGGCGACAGGGAAAGCCGCATAAAGCAGGAAATCGTTTTGGGCGTCGGCGGTGTAAAGGCTTTGAAAGCTATGGGTATGGAACCTACCGTCTACCATATCAACGAAGGCCACAGCGCGCTTTTACTCTGCGAGCGCATTATAGAAATTATGAAGGATAAAAAACTTTCCTTTGAAGAAGCGCGCGAAATAGTTTGGGCCACTTCTGTTTTTACCACGCATACGCCCGTTATAGCCGGCAACGAACACTTTGACTTTAATCTTGTCAAAAAATTTATGGAGTCTTATGTTTTGCAGCTCGGCATAGGGTGGGACGCTTTTCTTGAACTGGGCAAGGAAACGCCGAGCTGTGAGGGGGCCAAGGCGACTCTGGAGCTGCTCTCGGACAAAGCTTGCAGCGCCGGCCTCAAGGATTTCGAGGCAACCAAGG
>CAZNCX010000113.1:0-3281 GCA_964571655.1 uncultured Elusimicrobium sp.
AAACCACCGCGGCTATGTTAATAGTATCATCTTCCCTTAAGAAGCGCGGGGTTTGCAGGGATACCATTAAATCTTTATTTATGGTTATCTGGGCCTGAGCCTTGCCGCTCTGCGCGCTCTTTGTAAACACTGAAGCAAGCGCTACCCACTGCGTCAGGCGTTCGGGCATTTTGACGTTGAAGGAAGCTTTACCTTTTGTTACTTTTAAGTTTGGCTGCCAGAAGGCTGTTGCGGGGCTTTGCCTTCTTCTTCAGGGTAAGCGCCGTCTGCGTTTTTGTAAAGGAGCGCTGAGTTGGCAACCGCATAAGAAGTGGAGGGGGAAGCCAGCGTAGCCATTTCTTCAAAGGTGGTATTTGCATAGTTTGCAGCCCTTAAGATATTTTTTATCCGCGGCATATAAACTGTGCGCAATTCGTCTATGGAGCTTGCCAAAGGATTATACCCCCCTGTTATTGAGTTGTAAGGACTTAGAATGTTAAAGGAATGCTCTTTGTAATAGTTAAGCGATTTGTCAAAAAGCGTTACTACAGCCTGGCCGCTTACGGAGTTTTCATTTTCGTCTTTGGCCTGCAAAGTCCATTTTATATTTTCTTCCGGCAGGGCCTGGGGTTTTTGCGGCTCCAAGGAAACATTGAGGTTTTTGTTTGTAAAAGGCACTTCTACGGAAGCCGAACCGTTGTAGGGTTTATAATCGGTAACCGAAAACCAGTTCAACGCAAGGGAACCTCTGTGCGTTTCTTTCACGGGGAAGTTGTAGAGCGTAACCCCGTTAGTTTTAACTTCGTCTTTATCGGCAAAGAATTGGTCCTTATAGATTTCTATGTACTTGGGGGAATTATTATTTGTCGCCCCTATTAAGAAGGTGGCTGTCTGCCCGGGGTAATAAACTTTATTTTCGGGTATGGCGACGGCGGGCAAAGTCAAACTCGGCGTTTTGGGATTTACTACGATAAAGAGCATCTTGCCCTCGTTGTCAACGCCGTAGGAATCCTGCGCTATTATCTTAAGCACATAAAAGCCTTCGGGCAGAAGCGGCATATCAATAGGCGTCGGGCCTTCTTTATCAAATTGGGATATAGAGGTTTCAAGAACTATGCCTTCTTCAAAATTATTGATGTCGGAAAGGTCAAAAATATCGTCTTTTTTGGGGACGGCCCTTTGTATTACCACTTCAGCCTGACCTTCAAGCTGTTTGCCGTCTGCGTTTACCATAGAGGCCGTTACCGTAGCAGGCGTGTTCTGACGGAAAAAGCCCTTATCGGACTTAATTATAAAAAACTTTTCCTGCCCGCTTACACCGTAAAGTTTTGAAGCGTTAAGCGTCCTGCCGCCTTTGTCGGTTACGAATACTTCCACCCTGTATTTTGCGGGCATACCGCGCAGAACGTCGGTGATTTTGGTAGAGTCTCTAGGCGTAAATGTGATGGAGAAATTGCCGTTTTCGTCTGTTACGGTGGAAGAATCTATGCGCTCGTCTCTGCCGGGCGGTATCGGCGGATACCACCAGCAAAACAGCGGGCGGAAATAATCTTTTGTTATCGTGTAAGTTACTTTAGCTTTGCTCAGCGGCATGCCTTGGTAATAGGAGGCGTTGCCTTTAACGGTTAAAGGGGTGTCGTATAAAGAGATGCCTTCGTTATCTTCAAGGGTAATTTCAAACTCGGGCTCTTTATATTCCTCAACAAGTACGCTCTCCCATTCGGTTGCGTTGCCTATTTTTGATTTGAGGGTAAAAGCGCCCAGCATGGCGTTTTTGGGTATGGTAAAGGATACGTCTGCGGCGCCCATATCGTTTAGGGTTACGGTTTTTTCGGCGATATCTTTATGGTTTGCGTCGGAAAGCGTAACGGTTAGTTTATCTTTGCCTAGCTGTCCGTTATAAGCAAAGTAATTGGGCGATTTGTACTCAATGACGTTCACGGCTACGTTTATTTTTTGGCCGGGCATATAGACGGCCCTATCGGTATTTACGGCCAGACGGTATTTTTCAGGCAGTCTTACAGTAAAGTTAATGTTTGGAATTATTGAAAAACTGCGGTTTGCATATCCCAGCAGGCTTAAACTTTGCCATTTATCCTTATTGTCAAGCGGTATTTTGACCGAACCGTCTTCCCCCGTTATATATTTGCGGGCGTTGGCTATAACATCGGCGCCCTCTATGCGCGTTCCCCTCTGCGGATCAAGAGCATAGATGTTGAAATAGCTGTTTTGATACTGCATAGTTCTCAAATCAGGGGTAGTGCTGAAGGCGGTTGCGTATAAGGCAAGCTCTGTAAAATTGACGAAGAACATTAAATCGTTGTCAGTCGGCTTTCTGTCTTCGCTTAAAACTATGGCATAGAGGCCTTTATCGGTAAACAGCAAAGAAATTTCGCTTACTACAGGTTCGTATTTAATTGAAGTTTGTATGGCAAGTCCCAAAGTGCGCGCGGGGACGGCTTTCAGTATTTCCTGTCTCTTTTGCCAAGGGACTTCCTGCATCCATGTCTGAAGTTCTAAATCGGTGGCTTTGCCGCTTTTCTTTTTTGCGGATTTTTTGGAAGGACTGCCGCCTGTTTCTGTTGCAAAATCGTCGGGTGTGAGCGGATAAATATGCATATAGACTTTGCTCATATTCTTGGTGGTAATTCTAAAGTCCGTGCTTTTGCCGACGGGCAGGTTAAAGGGTACCGGCGCGGTTAGGGCAAGGGCTTTGTTTTCCACAATGCTTTTTCTTATATTTCCGCATTCCTCGGATACAAAGTTAAGCGGCAGCTGCAGACAGTAATCGGCCTGATCCACGGCGCTTTGATATTTTTCGGCCTGATTATAGAAGTAGGCGCTTTTGGAGGCCGCCCTTGCCTTGGCAAGCACTTCTCCCGCTCTGAACATATAAGGCGTAAGCTGCGGATATTTGGTGTAGGAACTTGCATTGCCGCTTACATAGGCCAAAGCCTGCGCCATATCTTCGTTAGGGATGTCGCGTATCATAAGTATTCTTTCTATATGCCAAAGCTCTGCGGCGGCGCTGCGCTCTGAGCCGCCTATTTTATAGCTTTCTTCCAAAATTTCTTCCTGCGGTTTTGTATTAAGATCCAGCCATATGGGCACCATATAGTCGTATACGGTCGGCACGAGGAATTTGGAGGAAGTGGTAAAAGCGCCTTCAAGATAATCTTTATTATCTTTAGTCGGCATTTTGGTCAGATACGAGCGCATTTCCCAAAGTTCTTTGGCGATATTTTTACGTTCCGCCAGTTTTTGTTTGAGGGTAAATTTAGAAGGGTCAGTCTCGCTTTCTA
>CAZNCX010000114.1:0-2489 GCA_964571655.1 uncultured Elusimicrobium sp.
CAACAAGCGCGACACTATTTAGAAATACCTCAACGGCGGCCTGCGTCTCTAACCCCAGCCCGCAATGTTTCCTTAGTAACGCCAGCAGTTCGCCAAACGGCTATTACAGGGCTACAAACGGTACCTGTGCGGCTTGTACCAACGCAAGCGGCTGCACTTACTCGGGCTACGGCGGGACTTCAAATGCCTGCGCCTCCTCAGTACCTACAGGCACCTGCCGCAACGGCTCTAACGCCTGCGTGGCAACGAGCGCAACGCTCTTTAGAAACGGTTCAACGGACGCCTGCGTTGCAAACGCAAGCCCGCAATGCTTCTGCAACGGAGCAAGCGTCTGCGGCACATTAGCGGCTTATACAAGCGGCTCGCCCGTAGGATATTACAGAGCTACCAGCGGCGCGTGCGCCTCTTGTACCAACGCAAGCGGATGTACTTATACAAATTACGGCGGTACGTCAAACGCCTGCACTTCGTCCATACCGACAAGCACCTGCCGCAACACGTCAACAAACGCCTGCGAAGCTACAAGCGCGACTAAATTCAGAGACGGCTCCACCGGCGCCTGCGTTTCTAATCCGACATCGCAGTGCTTCTGCAACAGCGCAAGTGCGTGCGGAACTTTGGCGGCTTATACAAGCGGCAGCCCCGTGGGCTATTACAGAGCAACAAACGGTACCTGTGCGGCTTGTACCAACGCAAGCGGATGTACTTATACAACATACGGCGGCACTACAAATACCTGTACTTCTTCCGTGCCGACGGGCACCTGCCGCAATACGTCAACAAATGCCTGTACGGCGACAAGCGCAACACTATTTAGAAATACCTCAACAGCGGCCTGCGTCTCTAACCCGAGCCCGCAGTGCTTCCAGAGCAACGCAAGCGTAAGCCCGACAGGCTATTACAGGGCTACAGACGGTACCTGCGCGGCTTGTACCAACGCTTCGGGTTGCACATATTCCGGCTACGGCGGGACAACAAACGCCTGCGCGTCGTCGGTGCCGACAGGCACCTGCCGCAACGGCTCTAACGCCTGCGTGGCAACGAGCGCAACGCTATTTAGGAACACTTCTACAGCGGCCTGCGTATCCAACCCTAGCCCGCAGTGCTTCCTTACCAATGTAAGCGCAAGCCCTGTCGGATATTACAGGGCGGCGAACGGCACTTGCAGCTCCTGCAGCAATATGAGTTGCAGCGGCGGTTCTTATACGGGTTATGGCGGCACTACAAACACCTGCGGGTGGAGCGCGCCTTCCGGTTACTGCGCTTGGGACAGCAGCTGTTACAGTCTGTCAACATATCCTCAGTCCACGAGAGGAGACGGCACGATCTGCGTCTGCAATACCGGCTATGACGGCGAGCCTTACTGCCAGCAATGCACCGACGGCGGCAAATGTCTGTCAGGCAGTACCTGCGTTACGATACCCAACGGGTATTACAGATCCACGGGCTCGGCGCCGAGGTATGCTAACACCTGCCTCGGGTGTACTAATATGGGCAGTCTGACTAACGCTTCATATATTAGCGGCGGCGGCAGCAGCGCAACGGGTTGCTCTTTCGGCTGCAACAGCGGATATTGTTATAAGAGAGTCAGCGGGGTAGACGGTTGTTACGCTTTGAGCAACGGTGTATACAGAAATACGGCTAACTCTACAAGCCATTATCCCTGCGCGGACTGTCAGAACGGTAATATATCCAATACGGTTTGGACAAGTACCGGAGGAGACAGCGTCAGCGGCTGTAAATGGGCCTGCGTGAGCGGATACACTTATGTAGCTACAGATGCAAAAGGCAATCCCACGGGATGTTGTCTGAATTCTACAAAGACGGTTTATGAAACTTTTGGTTATAAAGTAGGCAATGCCTGCTCTTCTGGGGGCAATTGGTCCTATGGTTCTCTTATCTGTAACAGCGGATTTACGGGTACGGACTGTACAAAATGTATAACGGGCTGTAGAGATAATACAACCTGCCGTTCCCCTGTAACAGGCGAATATACGAACAGCACTACCACTGTTTGTACGGCTTGTACAACAAAACCCTCTAACGCTCATTATACGGGCACTACGAGTTCCTGCCCGTGGGCGTGCGACAGCGGATACACTCTTAACAGCGGCGGCACGGGGTGTTGCGCGAACTCTGCGCAGGTTCTGTCCGACAGAACCGGCTGCAGCAGCCACGGCACGCGCACAAGAACGGCAAGCAGCTGCAGCGGAACTACTTGGCAATATACCACTTGGTCGTCATGCACCTGCGATGCAAATTATTTTGGCTCTACCTGCTCGGTCTATTGTCCTTCGGCGAACGGCTGCTATAACGGCAGTGCGTGCGTAACTCCGCAGGGCTACAACCGCAACGCAACGACGGGTTTATGCACAAGTTGCGGCACTTTAAGCAACGGTTATTATGATTATGGCTGCGTGCCTCAATGCAACAGCGGATATTGCTGGAACGGGGCTTTGTGCACTGCGCCGACGGGCGCTCTGTCTTCC
>CAZNCX010000114.1:2499-3270 GCA_964571655.1 uncultured Elusimicrobium sp.
ACAGCAACGCTTATTGCGACGGCATTGCCAACAGAACGCGCAGCTGCGTGTACGGCACGGGGTGGAGCTACAGCAGCTGGAATTACGGCTCCTGCGTATCTCCCGCCACGCAGACCGTAACCGGAACGGATACGGAAACTACCACTATAAACTGCTCGGCTTACAACGCGCAGTATTGCAGCGGCACTATGCAAAGGTCTCACAGCAGGTCCACCTCGCGTACGGACACCTATTGCGGTACGACGCTTACAGTCACAGGCACTACGACTTACGGCAGTTACGGGGCATATACTTACGGCTCCACCTCGGGTTGCACGGCCTATACGTATCCGACCGATACGGAAGAACGTTTTCAGGTTGTGGACGGCACCACTCAGAGTGAGAGCCAGAGCTGCTCTTCGACCTGTTCGGCTTTGGGTTACGGCTGCGGTTCCACGGCCAGCGGCACGCAGACGCGCACTTATTACTATACAAACTATCAAAGCCGCGCCAGGGACGTTTATCAAACCTGCTGCGGGGCTTCATGCACCACCACGGGTTACGGCGACTGGAGCAACTGGGCTACTTACTATTCCGACCGTCATAACAGCGACTACAGCGCCTGCAATTATACGACTAATCCCTGTTCCCAGCCTTATTGCACGTTTGGTACTATGGCGTGTTCGTCTTACTCGGGTTCTTACTGTTCGGGTACGGCAATATGCACTCCGTCGTGCGGTGGCGGTACGTGGGATTACAGCGAATGCTCTTCGTGGCAGACATGTTCTAATA
>CAZNCX010000115.1:0-1606 GCA_964571655.1 uncultured Elusimicrobium sp.
AAGCCGTGTGGCCCATAACCGCTTTTTGGCCGGCTGCAGTTCTGCCCGCAAGGTATATGACGACGTTTTTGCCCTGCGCGCGCGCTTTTTTGACGGCATTCTGCAGCAAAATGCCTTCGCCCTCTTTAAGGCCTTCAATATAGAGCATAAGCACTTTTATTTTATCATCGTCGGCAAGATAAGCGGCCAAATCGGCTACGGTAACGTCAAGCTGATTGCCCGTCATAACGGAATAGACGGGTTTTATATTTTCCATCTTTCCAAGGGAAGATACTACAAAGGCCCCGCTTTGACTTATAAAAGCGCACGGCGCAAGTTTGGGGTTTACGCCCAATGGGGCCACAAGTTTGCTTGTCGGTATAAAAAGAGTATTTATTTTGGCGGGGTTTGAAACTATGCCTAAAGAATTACTGCCGTTAAGCGTAAAGAGGGGATTTATTTTTTTGCCTTCCAAAATTATGTTATCCACCTCTTCGCGGATAGTTTGGCTGCCCTCTTTCTCTCCGATGCCGCCGCTGATTAGCACAACGCCGTTTACTTTGCCGCTGAGCGCGCTGTCCTTTACCACCTGCGCGGCCGAGCTTGCAGGCACGGTTATAACGTAAGAATCAATTTGTTTGGGGAAATCTTTTGGGCTTGCGTAACATTTTACGCCGTCAATTTCAGAACAGTTTTCCTTAAGTATAAATAGATTTTCTTTGGGGAAACCGGCGGCAATGGTGTTTCTTAAAATTATTCTGCCTATATTTATCTTATTTTCACTTACGCCGGCAACGGCTACGGTTTTAGGCTCAAGCAAGGCCTTTATGCCAAGCGGACTGACTGGCGCTTTTGCGCGCTTTTGCGTCTGCGCGCTTTGCTTGAAGCGCAGGACGCCGTCAAGCGCAATCAGGCCGCCTTCGGCGGCGACAAGCGGGTTAATTTCCATCTCTTCTATCAGGTAAGGGGAATTTTTGCCGTCAAAATGCGTCATAACTTTTGCAAATTTCAGGATATAATCTTTTATTTGCTCTTCTTTGGCGTACTGCTTTGCGCCGCGCGCTTTGCCCGCGGCGTAATGCCAAACAAAAGAGGATGCCAAAAAATGGTCCAACGTGTTTTTATCTTCCAGCGCGGCGCGCGCCGAGCAGACGCTTATGCCTTCTTTCAGACTGCCCGCCAAATATTCCGCCGAAGTGCCGCCCGCGCCTAAAGTTATCACGGGGCCAAAGGCGTTGTCACAGCGCGCGCCGAGCAAAAGTTCGCGTCCGAGCGCAAAGGGCGGGTAATCAATAAATTGGGCCAGCATAAAACCCTGCGCGTCATTAAAATCGCGGGCCATTTGCTCCAAAACTTTTTTTGCGTCTTCTTTTAGGACGATTTTAACTCCGCCCGCTTCGGTTTTATGCAGGGTTTTGGAGGATAAAATTTTTATTACAATTTTTTGGCTTTCAAAGCTTTCAAGCAGTTTCGGCGTTAACTCCGAAGTATTTTTTAGGGTGATTATTTTAGGGGTTTTTATGCCGATATCTTCAAAAACGGCGTAACATTGGGCTTCTGTAAGAGAGGTTTGCTTATTTTTTGCTGCGTTTGCAAGAATTTCGGCTGTTTTGAGCATAATTAAGTC
>CAZNCX010000115.1:1616-3261 GCA_964571655.1 uncultured Elusimicrobium sp.
ATATTTATACGGGGCTTCTATTATTATATAATTGATTATAGCATAGTTAAAACTTATAGAAAGAGGGGGGATAATGAAAGCCTTATTGCTGCTTCTAAATCTTTTGGGCGGGCTCGGCATTTTTTTGCTTGGCATAAAGATGATGAGCGACGGTCTGCAAAAACTTGCGGGCAACCGCATGAGAAAGATTATTTCCGCCGCCACAAGCAATCGCTTTATGGCGACGTTTTCCGGACTCTTGACGACTTCAATAATACAATCTTCCTCGGCCACTACTGTAATGGTGGTCGGCTTTGCGAGTGCGGGTTTGCTTACCCTGACGCAGAGCCTGGGTGTAATTTTCGGCGCAAATATCGGTACTACTACGACGGCGTGGCTTATCAGCTTGCTTGGCTTTAAGGTGCAAATTACGATGTTTGCTTTGCCGATGGTTGGCATAGGATTTTTCTCGCAGTTTGTACAAAAATGGGCGATAGTAAGAAGAACGGGCGAAGCGATGTTAGGCTTCGGCCTTTTATTTTTGGGCTTGGCTTTGATAAAAGAGGCTATACCCAACGTAAACAATTCCCCTTTGGTTATGGAGTGGATAGCCAAATTCCGTCCCGACACTTTTTTGAGTTTACTGGGCGTTGTAGGCGTAGGCACAATTTTCACGGTTATATTTCAGTCTTCAAGCGCGGTCATGGCCCTTACGCTTACCTGCGCGGCCAAAGGGCTTATTGATTATCCTACGGCGTGCGCTTTGGTCCTCGGCGAAAATATCGGCACTACTATTACCGCAAATATTGCCGCTATAGGCGCGCCGCGCACGGCAAAGCGGGCGGCTTTAGGGCATTTTATGTTTAACATACTGGGCGTAACGTGGGCGGTAATTTTCTTTCACCCGCTGCTTTCGCTCGTTGATAAAATAGTGCCCGGCGCGACGACCGGCATGTCCGAGCAAGTACTTCTTGTAAGCATACCCTATCACCTTTCTGCGCTGCATACTTTGTTTAACGTAATCAACACGGGTGTAATGCTTATTTTCATCAAGCAGTTTGAGCAGCTTATAATGCTTATTATGCCCATTAAAAAGAGCGAGGAGAAAAAGACGGATTTGCTTTATCTGAAGTCTATGGTTTCCGGCACGCCGGAGCTTTCCTTGGAAGCAAGCCGAAAAGAAATTGACCGCATGGCGGGCCGTGTGGAGTTTATGCTGGCAAAAGTATCGCACGCTCTTAACGCGCAGGACGTCAAGTTTTTCAACCGTGATTTGAAGATAGTCTTAGACGAGGAAAAAGCCACCGATGTCCTTGAGTATAAGATTAACGACTTTTTGCGCAATCTTACGCATGAGCAGTTATCACGCGATGTGGCGGGGGAACTGCTTAAGTTATTTGACATTACCAATCATCTTGAAAAAATGGCCGACCACGGGGAGCGCGCCGCCATCTTGCTTAGAAAAGCGCGCGAAGGTGGTTATTTTGACGAGGAAGACAAAAAGCATCTTGATGGCGTATGTCAAAAAGTGCGCGTAATAGTAAAGGAATCGCGCCGCACAATTTTGGAAGAAGATTTGGACAGAGAGAAGATTTTGGAACGCGCCCTTGAACGCGAACGCGACCTTAACGAAACGCGCCACGCTTTGCGCGACGAGAAGAGCATG
>CAZNCX010000116.1:0-3197 GCA_964571655.1 uncultured Elusimicrobium sp.
TAAAACTGCCTTTCCCCGACGATAAAACAAAAAACGAAATGGCGGAAATAGTAAAAAAATATAAATTGGATAATATAGTTGACGTAAGAAACCCCTTTGACACCACGCCTATGTGCCCCGACGACGCCGCCGTAGAAATAATAGAATGCGCGGCGCAAAGCGGGCTTTACGGCGCGATATTTTTTGCCACAATACCTTTGAGCCCCGCCGTAAAAACGCTGGAGAGCGAACACCCCGATATCATGGAAAGGCTTGCACAGATAGGCAAAAAATATAAACTGCCGGTTTTTGTAAGCGTATCATGCGGCAGTAAATTTGCCTATTACAAGCAAACGGTTTTTGACGCGGGCCTATGCCTGTTTACTACGGCAGATAACGCGGTCAGGAAGTGGGAGCAGTATTTGCACGCCGTCTTAAAATAAAGCGGCGTAAAAATTATAAGTAATAAAAAAATAAGTAATAAAAATAATAAAGGTTATGGAGGGGTTTATTATGGAAAAGCTTTATCCGCAGTGTGCAAAATGCACGGTAGTAAGATGCCGCACCAAGGATGTAAACAAAAAAGTTCCGCCGTTTTGCCCGACGGAAAAATACCGCGATCTGGTTGAAGAATGCGCCGCCAAACTTATGCTGCCGGAAAATCAGGCAATAAACAAAGCGTGGCTGGGCTATATAAGCAAAGTTGTAAATCCCGAGAAGACAAAACAAAAAGTCGCCTGGACAAGGGTTGACGAAATAATGGAATACGCGCGCCTGCGCGGTATGAAAAAAATCGGCATCGGCACCTGCGGCGAACTTCTTTACGAGGCCAAATTACTGACGGAAATTCTTGAAGCAAACGGTTTTGAAGCCGTCTCGGTAATATGCCTTTGCGGCGAACTGGACCCGCAGAAAATAGGGATACCTTTTGAGAGAACGTGCAACCCGATAATGCAGGCAGAAATCCTAAACCGCGAGAAGACGGACCTTAATATAATGCTTGGCCTGTGCCTTGGGCACGACATAATGTTTCTGCGCAATTGCAAAGCGGAAACCACGCCTCTTATCGTCAAAGACAGAGCCTTGGGGCACAACCCCGCGGCGGCTTTATATATGAGCAAGAATTTTATTTACAACGAGCGTTTTTTCGGCAATAAAAATGACGTTGCCGACGCCAAAGCCACCGTTTCCAACGATGCCGCCGCCGAAAAGAAAAAAGAATAAAAATCTGATGCAATCGCTTAGAATGATATAATATGTATGAGGCTGGATAATTATGGAATGGGATAAAATTTACAATTGCGATTGCATTAATGGTATGGAAAGTATTGATAATAATTCCATTGATATTATTATTGCAGATCCCCCTTATAACATTGGCAAAGATTTTGGAAATAATAAAGACAATCTATCTTTAAAGGATTATCTGCTATGGACCAAAAAATGGCTTGCCGAATGTTTTCGTATTATCAAACCTGCCGGTACAATTTATATTTATGGCTTTAGCGAAATATTAGCACATATATCATGTCTGATAGATATTGATAAACAAAAGTGGCTTGTGTGGCATTACACTAACAAGAACATACCCTCACTAGATTTTTGGCAAAGAAGCCATGAATCTATAATAAGTTGCTGGAAAGGCAAAAATCCTATATTTAATCGTGATGATATACGAGAACCATATACTGAAACTTTCCTTAAACATTCTGCTGGCAAGATACGCACAGGAACATTATGTAGGTTTAATAGAAACGGTAAAAAAACTATTTATAATGCTCATGAAAAAGGCGCTTTGCCCAGAGATGTTATAAAAGTATCAACATTGGCCGGGGGCGCTTCATTAAAAGAAAGAATTATTTATTGTGAAAATTGCAAAACGATAATTGATGCTAAACAACGAAGCAAACATAAAAACCACACTTTATTAATACACCCAACTCAAAAACCATATGAAGTTTCAGACAAATTAATCAAAGCTGCCAGGCCAGACCAAAATAGTTTCAACGTTCTAATTCCCTTTTCAGGCAGCGGATCTGAATGTATATCAACAATTAGAAATGGCGGTCATTTTATTGGATTTGAAATAAATCCTAAATATTGTCTATTGGCGGAAAAAGCAATTATACATGAATTGGAGCCAAATACTTCCAAAACATCTCTAAAGGATTGGAAAGACAGCACTCCTTCCTTATTTGATTATTGTTATAAAGTTCTACAAGGATAACCTTAGTTTGCTTGCTTAATTTCTAAGAAGGCTTGAGGTGTAAAAATAACAAACCCATTATCTAAACGGTCTAGTGTTCCTTTGTTATTAAATTCTATAAATTCCTTTAAAGAATCCCTCAGTTCACCTTTTCGTTTTTTAGCAATATAATATGGATTTTCATAATCTTTTTTGGAAGGAACAATGTAATATATATCAACCACTCCATCTTTGCTAGCAGTATTTCTCATTCTGGCTATTTCAGGTCTGTGTGTTTCTTTTTTAATTTGTATTTTAATTTCTTGCCTATCAGATTTAGTAACCAATATATCAATATTTTTGTAGTCTAGTTCCATCCCCATCTTGACAGTATTGGGTCCAAAAACAGACTCAGCAACATAACCTCCATGTATTTGTGTTATTAAGGAGGCCCATGTCCTATAGATTCTAGCTCTTAAGCCTTTAATAAAACAATCGCAGTTTAGCCCAAAACCTGTAGTTTCCCAAAATGGATTGATATATTCTTCATTGGCCTTAAAATAAATATCATCATAGTATTCATCAAAAGACAAAGGAGTTTCCCTATTGTTTGCATTTTGCCAATATTGTTCATATATAGTTTTTAATGCTTGAATATTCTTTGGCAAATCCATTTCAACAATCTTTATCTTAGAATATTGATTACGGTATTTCTCTAAGTCTATTCCTTTCAAAAATTCTGTAAATTTTTCTAAAGAAAATTTTGTAGTCATATCACCCTCTGTATTTTAACAGATCTATTACAGAAATATTAAGAACCTTTGCTATTTTTTCCAAAGACAAGATACTTACATTTCTTTGCTGTCGTTCAAGAAGACCTATGTAATTAGGATGCAAACCCGCTTTCTCAGCCAGGAGTTCTTGCGTTAAGCCCTGTTTAATCCTTTCTTTGCGAATATTAAAAGAAATTGTTTTCAGTATAGTTATCATTTACTTAGAGGATATAAAAAACACACTATATTATCCAGACAAT
>CAZNCX010000117.1:0-3163 GCA_964571655.1 uncultured Elusimicrobium sp.
AAGGATAGCGCCTGATTAAATTTTACATAAAATTATCCCTTTTATAAAGCCGCCGATATACAAAAAATGCGCAGATTTACATATTTTTAAGATATAATTTGACTATAAGTTAAACTTAAAGGAGATTTTTATGAAAATAAAGACTTTAATTGCCGCTTTGCTTTTGGCGATTCCGACCTGCGCCGCGGCGGCCGCAAATATGTCAGACGAGGATTTGGCAAAAACGCTGCAAAATCCCGTGGCAAGTTTAATAAACGTGCCGCTGCAAAATAACTATAACTGGGACGTAGGCCCCGAGCATGACGGAACCGTTTATACAATGCGCCTGCAGCCAGTTATCCCTTTGCCGTTTAACGATGACTTTAATTTGGTGTCGCGCACTATAATAGCCTACGTAAACCAGCATAATATCATCGGCAGGACGTCGCAGAGCGGCGTAAGCGACTTGCAGCAAAGCTTCTTCTTTACGCCTAAAACTCCCGAGCACGGCATAATATGGGGCGTAGGGCCGATATTCTATATACCGACGGCAAGCGAGTCCCTGCTCGGCGCAGAGAAATGGGGCGCGGGCCCGACCGCCGTTGCGCTTACCCAGCGCGGGCCGTGGACCATAGGGCTTTTGATGAACCACATTTGGTCCTTTGCCGGACATAAAGACCGCTCCGACCTCTCGCAGACTTACATAAAACCTTTCGGCGCCTACACGCTGCGCGGCGGGCTTACCTTAAACGCCACTCTGGAGAGCACTTACGACTGGAAACAAAGCAAATGGACCGCCCTGCCCCTTGAACTTGGCGTAAGCAATTTATTTACGGTATTAAAACAGAAAGTAAATCTTTCCGGTATGCTTACTTATGACTCGCAACTGCTGGGCAGCAATAAGCTGGGCGTCCGCCTGACGGTAACGCTTTTATTTCCGGAGCATACGGCTAAAAAGAAATAATATTTTCGCGCTTTGATGAAATAAAAACTGCCGCTATAAATTATAGCGGCAGTTTTTATTATCCTAAAATATTTTCTAATTGTTAAACAATTTTTCAATCAATTCCGCGGCTTCTTTGTGCCCCATTCTGCGGGCATCCCGCGCAAACTTCTCTCAGCGAGGCATAAGCGCAAATACGCCCCAACCCAAATACTCGCGCGTGTAAGCGGCGTGGCGTTTTGGCTCCGAAGTCAGCTGCGCCCGAACTTCTTTAGCCAACTCGTCGTCGGGATTGGCTTCAAGCCACAAGCGCATGGTAAGCCATTTGGCCGCTTCATATCTGTCCCAGCCGTCTTGATTGGCCAAAACCATTTCAACAACATCATAGCCAATATCGCCAAAAGAAGAGATAAGTTCAGGAAGGGTAAGAAAATCCGAGATTGAGGTGGCAAGACACTTTTTGGCAATATCTTCCGTTTCAGGCAGCTGTCTCCAATAAGGCTCGCCAATAAGGATAATACCTCCCTCGCGAAGGCTGCGCGCCAAAAGCTCTATAGTACCGGCGACTCCTCCGCCAATCCAAGTAGCGCCGACGCAGGCCGCAATGTCAACCTTCTCTTTGGAAACAAAACCCGCCGCGTCGCCATGAATAAACTTGACTTTATCTTCTACGCCAAGTTCCGCGGCGCGCAGTTTTGCCTTCTCGGTAAATAGTCCGCTCATATCAACGCCTGTGCCGACGATGCCGTAATCGCGCGCCCATGTGCAAAGCATCTCCCCCGAGCCGCTGCCAAGATCTAAAATGCGCGCGCCCTTTTTCATGCGCAACGCCGCGCCTAAAGCGGCATACTTTTCAGGAGTAAAAGGGTTATGTATGCGGTGAGCGCTTTCGGTAATATTAAATATTCTGGGAATATCCATTTTATAAAATCTCCTTCTCTTATTTTTTGTAAATATTTTGTAAATCTTTTTATAAATTTATCCTTTTTGGGACACTCTTATTGATAAACTTGCAACATTCTCGCCGTGAGAGTTTTTTATAAAGGCTATTATAGCAAAAAACAGTCAAGTCTAAGAACTGTCCGTTAAAATAAGCAACGAAATATAAACGAAAAAGCCGAAGAAAAAACGGAGCGCGTAGTTGGGCATAACTTATAATTCTAAATATAATGAATTTTTACCGCTTCCCACAACAAAAATATTTACAAAAGGGCCTTTCTCTATTTTGCTTTCTTTTAATAAATTACGAAAATCATCGTTATCATCAGCGCGGCCAAGTCTTCCATAATCGTCAAAGGAAACTAAAAGGGCGGTTTTATTGTTTGAGGCACTGGCATACTTTTCTTTTTTATCATTAATCCTTGTGCTTATTGCTCTTATGGAGTTTTCATATCTCTCCGTATCTGAATAAACTTTGGCGTTTGGTTTATTGCTATTAACTTTTTCATCCACATTTTTTATTTTTCTATACGGATTAGAAGGTAAACTATAGTGGCATTTGTTCAATCTTGTCATACTGTAAAGCTCATATGTATCAAATCCCACTTCTGTAATTTCTAAATATTTTATATTTTGCAGCCCTTCTATTTCGGCATCAGGACTAGCAGCCTTATCCAGGAACATTTTTATTTTAATTCCAGCCCAACGGTTCCTTTTTGCCTCTAACAATGTTTTTATAGGAAAAATTTCTGACAAAAAAAGAGACCATTCCTTCCGCCTAAGACGCATATTTGTGGCATCGGCATCGGTAGTTGTATCTACAATTTTATTAACTTTATTAATAAAAGCTTCCGAATCCATAAAAACTTTGAATGGTTCTAAAATACTCATGCTTTATTCCTTCTCTTAATCCTAAATACCTATTTCTGTAATTATATAAAATTCTCTAAATTTACTGGCAAAACGGAGATGCGGTTTTAGCAAAAAGAGCATAAAGGCCTCTACAAGGCCATAAAAAATGCTGCAAAAATGCTCTGTTTGGGTAAAATAAAAAAGCCCCGACGAGCCTAAAGGCTAAAAAGGAGCTTTTTACAGAAATCTAAAAAGTAATACGGAGAGGGAGGGATTCGCCTTCCGGTAAAAATCCTGACGGATTTTTCCTGCAGGCCGGGCTCTAGGTCTTGCAAATAAGTTTTTTAATCAAATTGCTCTTTTTAAGAAGCCGAAGCGAAGCTATCTATAGTTTAAGCGGGTAATATATTTTTTCAAAGGATTTTTTGTTTATACGAGGAGCCTGCAACG
>CAZNCX010000118.1:0-3140 GCA_964571655.1 uncultured Elusimicrobium sp.
GCCATTTCAAAAGATTTAGATAATATAACTCCGATTGAAATACGAGGCAAAGTTCCACAGTTTGAAACGACGCGGGAACTGCTTAATTATATAACGCAGGAGTTAGACATTTTAGGCTTTATAAAAATAAAAGAAACCGGACAAGAGATACAGGTGTCAAAAAGTGGAGTTCGTAGGGATTTAAAAAATAAACGAAAGCCTACCCATAACCAAATTTATAAGGATTTTAAAAATATTTTTGAAGAAGCTAAATACGCGGGTTTTCTTGCTAACGATGGAGAACATAACAATAAAGGGCAAGAAGTTTATTTTAACAAAGTTAAAATAGGAAAAGAAATATATAACGTTGAATTCAGAGCTGATATTTTAAATGACGATAGACTTAATTATGCGGGGCATAAAGTTATCCCCGCCAGAGACAAGGAAATTACGCCTTTTCGTAGCGGGGATATAAATAGTATATCGGATAAAAAGATTAATGTCAATAGACAAGATAAGCGCGGCTCCATTAACTTAAGCAAAAAAGGCGGAGTTTATGAAGCCTTGGTAAAAATAATGAAACAAAGTGATAAAACCACAATTATGCACGAACTGGGGCATTTGTGGCTTTATACCGCGCAGGATATTTACAGCAAAGAAGAATTTGATAATACTCGCAAAGAGTTAGACGAGTGGATAGGCAAGCCTAAAGTTAAAGACGGGCGTTATGTTTATACTAAAGCACAACAGGAAAAACTTGCCAAAGGGCTTGAAACATACCTTGGCGAAGGGAAAGCGCCAACGCCCGCCCTGCAAGGTGTTTTTGACAAATTCCGCGAATGGTTTTTGCAAATTTATAATGGCGCGCTTGTGGATATGAGCGATGCTGGCCGTGCCGTGTATAAACGTATGTTTGAACTTGCCGGAGAAGCTTCCGAAGATAGTTTAACCCTCTATCAGGACGCCGCTAAGAATAAAAAAGTGCGCGAAGGTATAAAACAACTGCGTTACCGCCCAAACCGCGCCGGCAATCACTCCGATAGACGTAATAACAATTGCAACTGCGCTTAAGATGTCTTTCATAGGTGTAAGTATTGCCATCATTCTTCCTCCAAATAGTCTTCCAAATCCTCGTCCACGTTATACCTCCTCCAAACTAAAATTATCCAGCGCGGCGGCAAGGTCCGCTAATGGCAAGAATGTTCTCGCCTGCGGGCCAAAAGCCTCATTACACACAAGCAAATCAAAACGCTGTCCAGAAATATCCTCGTATTTACCTTCTAAGTTCTCAGTTTTTTTATATAACATAAATTACCTCGCTATCTTGTTATCTTTATCTTGTTACAGTCCAGCCTTTAGCGGTGGCTATGGCGATGTCTTCGGCGGTCAAGTCGGCCGCTCCGCTTGCGCCCACGATATAAACTATCTGCCCCGCGCTTACCGTCGGCAAATCGCCAAAGAGCGTAAGCAGCGCTTCCCTCGTAAGTCCCGTATAGGCAATGTTAATTTGCGGCGCGGTGGCATACGTAAAGGGCGCAGACGAAGATACGCGCAAACCTTTCAGCCCGCGCATGAGATACGTTGCCGTTCCGTATGCTCCCACGGCCGTTAAAGCGGTTGCCGTGCGCATATCAATTACGGTATCCTGCAGATTAGCGGCTTCCGTAAGGAAATCTGCCGCAAGCGTGCAATTGCTGTAGTCAATATCTGGCAGTTTGAGAAGGGAATTGCAATACCTGAACGCGGCGCGCAGGTCTGTCGGTTTTAACGTGCCGTTTATTACGCTTACGCTTTTTAAGGAAGAATATCCGTTACAGAAAAGTTCCATTGAGGACGTGTATTCCGAAGTGTTCTTTAATGTTATCTGCTTAAGATTTGTATTATAGAACGCATACATTGTAAGGAAGGCTCTTAATGCGTTTGAGTAAGCGTTTTGCTGATAATCAAAAGTAGGCAGGAAAGAAAGATAACTTGAGTAAGCAAAACAGTTTTCGGAGCGGGAAGTCTTAAGCGTATTGTTTTTTGCCGTAACGGCCGTTAAGAGCGCGTTGCGATAATAGCCCGCGACAAACGTGGCAGCAGCCACGTCTATAGAGGTATCAAGGTTAAAATGAAGCCAGACAATGCCTTGAGCCTCCAGCCCGCTTGTGGCAACCCTCTGTCCCTGATAGGCGGTAATATTATTGCCCTCTGCAGCTGGAAGTATATGTATTATGTGAGCGCGCAAGCTTATGGGAGTGGTAATATCGTAGCCCGTAGTAATTCCTGCGGTACTCCACGTTATAGAACATTGCGCTCCGCTTGCGTAAGTAGAGCCGTATTGCACGCCGTCAATGAGGACTTTATATCCGCCCGTAACAGTAGCCTTGAAGCCAAGCTTGTCGTAAGAAGTAAAATCAGCGGAGTGGGAGGCAAGAATGGCTATTGCGTTTGCGGGACAGTTAAGGCGGATATCGGGCCAATCGGAAGGTTTAAGATAGCCGCCGCTTGTTTCCTTTGCCGATAACGACGGCAAAGCTAAAGATTTTGTCTTTAGCGATTTTTGGGATAAAATCGGCAATTGCATTACTGTACCTGTACTTTTAAGTCGGAAGAGGTTACGCCGGTTAAATCGCACTTTATGAAGAGGTTTGCAAATCTTAGATAGACGGGAACGGCGGGCGTTAAAACGATTTGCGCGCCGTTTTCATCGTTTAACGGGTAGAAATGCTGATTATCCTGACTGACGGCTAGTTTTACCGTTCCTGCGCTTAAAGTGCCTGTGGCAAGGACTTGGACGCAGTCCGAGCGTCCGTCCGAGAGAACTGCTACTTTGTTTAGGTTTACGCTTCTGTTTACGGCGGGGGTTTGGGAATAGTCGGTTATTATCATTTTTGATCTCCGGAACCTTTCCCAACGATAATATAGCAAATTTAACCTCTCAAATCAATATGGGTTATTAACGGCGGTTTGGTGGTAAAGACGGATTATGTCGGGCGCACAGTTTTCCAATTTTGGGCAACTTTGCGTTTTCCTGTCCCTTGCGTACCGCTTGAGCTGCCGCTTCAAGCTTCGTGGTACGCGGCGGGAACAGTCCGCGTGGCAGAAGAATAAACAAGCTTCAAGTACCCACGCGGCCTTCAGGTCAAACGCAAATTTACCTCAAACTTGAAAAACCGCGA
>CAZNCX010000119.1:0-2971 GCA_964571655.1 uncultured Elusimicrobium sp.
GATGTAATGCAAGAAAGAGTCACTAAAGACACAAACCCTAACTGTGCCCCCGGAGAGGATGAAGAGCTTTATGACTTGAAAAAGCAGAAAGAAGAAACTCTTGCTCAGAGCTTCATAAGCACAATCGATTGGATTGACACTGAAAGCAACGATGCAGCTTCAAAAATCAAAAAGTTCTACTTTGGCCTTCTTGGTTCATCTTCTCAGTATTCACAGGGAGCCCCTAAGCAGTGACGGAATTAGTTGCTTTAGAGAAGAAACCGCGCACTTTTGGGCTTAACCAAATAGTTTTTGAGCGTAGCCTAGAAAAACTGCTTATCTCTTTAGAAAGCGGTAAGGGTGGTTTTCCAACTCTTATTTGGTGGCTCGATAATGCTGATTACGTCGATGACATTTCAGAACTTGTTAATTCAATGAGTCGTAATCATACTTTTTATGATACTGCGATTGTGAAATGTTCAAAGGAGGCTTTGGCGCGGCCTGAGAAGGTACGGGAAGAAGAAATTGCGATGCTTCTTGATAATGTGTGCCTTAAGTGCGGTCGGGTGTTTCCAATGATGGGTAATACGCCTCGGCGCTGTCCTTCTTGTGGGGGTGATATTGATTCGAAATATGTTCAAATAACTGAGCAACTTGTCGATATGGATGTTGCACCGAATCCTGAAGCAGTGTTTATGGCTGCTGCATATGACTGTTTGGCTCAGGCATACATTGATGGTTTTATCGCATTAAAGAGGGTCTTTTCGGTTGTACGTTCTGAATTGCATCTTGATAGTAACTTCCAGTTTATCAATGAAAAACTCAAGGATAAGCTTGACTCAATTTTCTATTACTATGAAGCGGGGGATGTCAGATTCGCGAAAGAGGAAAGATGTCTTCTGATGGTTCTAGTGCGTGCTACTCTCGCAGATTTAAAAATTGCTCGAATTGAAGACTTGTGTAGAGTGGCTTGTGATGTTTTAAAATTTGGTCACTTGCATAACAAGTTCTATTGCAGCGGTGCTTTAGCTCAGTATGATAATAAACGTGTGGAATATTCGCGTCTTTATAACTCGATTAATGAGGAAATTAGGACAACAACGGTTATTCCTCGGGAAAAGCGGAAACAGCGATCCGTAACTTACTTGGAAATCAGGGACTACAAGAAAGAAATAATTTATCCCTATTACGCTACTGCACTACTACCTGATGAGTTCTGGATTAGAGGTCGATTGTCAAACAACTTGATTTATCAACCTCTTACAGACATCCCATATCTGGGTTCTCCAAGCGATGCGGGAGTAACGTTTGTAGCTGGTCCGAGTGGCAAAGGAAAAACGACTGTAATGTCTGATATTATCGCGGAAGTTGTTGATCGGGATCAATGTGTTGTTTTAGACGTTTTAGGTGATGATGCTAACAGTTTGAAATTGGCTTCTTTGCCGATGTTTTGGCGAAAGCGTGAAATCACTCAAACCAAGAAATTCACCGAGATTCTTGATCGTATGAAGGTTAAGCCGCATGGCATACCCACAGTTAATTTAACCTTTTTACGAAAGGGTGAACATGTTTCTGACGAGGATATTGAGGCTAACCCGCCTACAATTTGGGACTATATCGTTTTAATCAAATCACCTTCTTCTTTTGGCTTGAAATTCGACACGCCTGTTAGCTATAAGCAAAGCCCGGGTATCCTTAACTTGCTTAGATATAGGGCTTGGATGATGGGTTATCCTGATATTCGCGGGATAATTAACGTGATGAATCTTGACCGTGTAGAGGGTGAAGGAAAGGACAAATCTAAACCTGATAACTTGATTTCTGCTGAAGTTATGAGTAAATTCTGTCGATGGCGGCTTAACAACAAAAGCTTTGGCATGATGCTTTTCGCTGACGAGGTTAGTAATTTGGCGCCTGTTCAATTCGATTCTGGGACTGGTGCTGACACTTCGGTTTCTAGTGCTTCGCTTGCTCAGACAATTAAGAAGGTTAGGAAGCGCCGGACTTCTTGGCTTCTTGGTAGCCAGAAATTCAGTGAAGTAAACCCTAACGTTAGGGCTGAAGCCAATCATGTTCTTTTCAGGGAGTTGCCGCAAGCTCAGGATAAAGCGCGTAGTCAGACTGATATTGTGTTGGAAGCCCTTCAGCTTAAAGCGGGGGATGGCTTCAAGAAAATGATTCGCGGTATGATTGAAGAGGGTGCTTTTCCCGAGAAAGAGTTCATTTGGTTCAAGCATGATAAGAATGCGCGTGATCTTCAAGTGATTAAGCCTAATGTGCCTTACTTTATGCTGTATCAGCGCGAGTTGACGATGCGCGAGATTTTCAGGGCTTATGAGAAGTGGATGGCTGACTTGAAGGAAAGTGACAACAAAGAGGATCGCGCTCTTTTCGAGTATTACGCTATGACTGTGGGCGAAAAGGTTCTGTTGAAGAGTTGGCGTGATGTGCCGATCTTGGAATATCCTGACGATACTTTCAAAAGTTAATTTTTCTTCTTTTTTCTTATGTAATAGGTCTTCACTGCGTTGCTGCGATGGGCGCGGTTTCGGGCTCTCTCCCCCGAGGGGTTTCATCCCTTTTCCTCTTGGGGGTTCTCCACCCGAACCCGCCCTGAATATTTCTCATATAATTTATTCCAAAAAGAATATAACTGCGTTATATAACTATGTTATTAGTGATTAGGTTGGCTACTAAGCGGCAAAAAATAAAAAGTAAACGCGAGAAGTTCCTAGATATGATACTCGCGATTGGAATTGATTTATAATCTGTTTTGTCTTTCGATTCTGTCTCTTTCAATGATTACCTCGTCGTGGCTGCCGTAGTTGCTTCGGGGTATGGCTCCGTAACTGCTGAAGTGGTGGTGCATTTCTTCGGATTCTCCGTATGCTTCTGACGCTGGTGGGGGGTTGCCGTAACTGTGGCTTTTCACCATTAACAGGTTGTTATAGACTGATTCGGGGTTGTGGAGCATGGTTTCGAAGGCGTCTGG
>CAZNCX010000120.1:0-2959 GCA_964571655.1 uncultured Elusimicrobium sp.
AAGTTCTGGCTGCGGACAATTTCGTGCTCTTTTTCCCTCGTTTGCGTTACTTCTTCGCCGATGGTTACGACCATAAGCGGTTTTTTATCAGTGTCAAAGACCGGCACTTTAATGTAATGCATTATGCGCTTTTTGCCTTCTACGGTATATTCTTCTTCCGGCAAATCCAGCAGTTTACCGGTGGTAAACAGGGCCTTATCGCGCTTCTTATAAAATTCTTTTTGCTCGGGGGTTTCGTTTTGCTCACCGTCGTAAGGGCCGTGGATTTCCATGCTTTTTTTATTTCTGAAGATTACCTGCCCGTTATAATCCCTTGCATAAATGGCAACGGGCGCGTTATCTATGATTGTTTGAAGAAGTTTTTGCGTCTTTGCGGTTTCCTGTTCCTGCAAATAACGTTCAGTTATATCTTGGGCTATGGTAAGCACGCAGGCGGGATTGCTGCCCGTGGCCGGTATGGGCACTTTTGTTAAGTGCAGCATTATTCTACTGCCTTCGCGGGTTGTATAAGACTCTTGCGGGTAGACGGCAACTTTGCCTTCGCGCAAAATTTCTTCCTCACGCGAAATGTAATTTTGTATTTCTTCCTTTGTTTGGTTTTTATGCGCGCCGGGTGTCATTAGGGTTTCATCGGTGTCTTCAAGCATCTCGGTAGTCTTTTTGTTCCAAAACGTAGCGCCGCCCTTTGCCCCGCGCGTGTAGATGCCAAAAGGGGCGTAATCCAAAATGCTTTGCAAAAGATTTTTGTCGCGCAAAATTTGGTCTTCCTGTTTTTTGCGCTCGGCATTTTCCGTATCGTCGCGCACGCATAAAACTGCGTACTTTACGCTGTTGTGGGTTGTAAGAAAAGCGGCGTCGGCCGCAGTCTGCCAAAGGACACCGCCGAAAGTCAACGGCAGGCTGAAGGCAACAGGCTCTTCAAAAGAAAAAACTTCCGCCGTTTTCTTGGCAAAAGCTTTTTGTTCCTTAGCGCAAAGCAAATCGTTTACGCTTACCGGCGCTTCCTTTGCGCCTATTAAGCTTAAAAAAGCGGGGTTTATATATAAAATATTTTGGTCGGAATCAAAAATAATGTGCGGTGTGTTCATCTTTGAAAATATCTGCACCGCGCTTTTTAATATAGAACTTTCCAATTCTTCCTGCGTCTCTTTTTTTGTTTTAGGGCCTATAATGTTTTTTATCGCCTTAATAAAAGATTTATCATATTTTTTTACCATAAAAAAATAACCTCCGCCGTCAATACGGATAAATAAAATTAAATATATAGGGCTTATAGGCCGCCTTCGTTTTATATGCCCTTAATTAAATAAGATAATAAATACACGGACGTATTGCAAGGGCATTTAGGCCTAGGCCCTCATAGGCCCGCGCACGGCCGTAACGCGGTTTGTCTGCGTTTTTATAAAATATGTTAGAATATAAGCAACATCACCAATTTCTCAGCATACAGAGGAGCTTTTATGGCTAACATTCTGGTAATAAACCCCGGGTCAACTTCCGACGATATCGGCTATTACAGCGGGGATAAAACCGTCTTTGAAGTCCGTCTTGAGTATTCCACTGCCGATATGGCCCCTTATGAAGATAAAAATGTAGTTGAGATGGCCCCCCTCAAGAAGAAAATTATACTTGATTATCTTAAAAATCACAATGTTAATCTTAAAGAAATTAATGTGGTTATGGGCCGCGGCGGCCTTACAAAACATACCGAAGGCGGCACTTTTTACGTCAACGCCGCCATGCTTAAAGACTTGCGCGAGGGCTTTTTGGGCATACACCCCTGTAATTTGGGCGGCATACTGGCCCACGAGATAGCAAAAGAAGCCGACTGCGCCGCTATGATTACCGATCCTGAAGTCGTAAACGAAATGTATCCCGAAGCACAATATACCGGCATGCCGCAGCTCAAAAGAATACCGATTTTCCACGCGCTTAGTCAAAGACGCGTCGCTTTCCACACGGCCGCCAAACTAAATAAGCCTTATGAAGAATGCCGCTTTGTAGTTATGCACGCAGGCGGCGGCGTTACCGTGGGAACTCACATAAACGGCAGGATTGTTGACGCTACAAACGGCCTTGACGGCGAAGGCCCTATGACGCCGCAGCGCAGCGGCACCCTGCCCACGGGCGCTTTTGCGCGCTTGTGCTACAGCGGCATTTACACGCGGCCGCAGATGGCCTTAAAAATCAAAGGACACGGCGGTCTTTACGCTTACACGGGAACGCAGGATTTAAGGGAAATTTCGGCCTTCATTAAAACGGGCGATAAAAGCAAAGCCCCGCATATTACCTGCACGCAGGAGAAAGCAAAAGAAGTAGTTGACGCCATGATTTATCAATTTGCAAAGTATATCGCTTATATGGCGGCGCCGGCGCAAGGCAGGCTGGACGCCGTTATCTTAACGGGCGCGGTAATGTATGACGACTATGCGCGCAAAACCCTTGAAAAAAAGGTGCGCTGGCTTGCGCCCGTATTCTCATACCCGGGCAGCGACGAAAAAGCCGCCCTTAGAGAAGCCGCCGTAAGAGCGCTTAATAACCCTGCAATGATAAAAGAATATAAGTAAACTTCAAATAATTAGAGGAGAAAGTAAAAAATGAAATTCAACAGTTTCGGCGAGCTTATTGACCTTGTAAAAGGCAAAAGCAACCGCGTCGTAGTACCCGGAGCAAATAACGAAGAAGCTTTAACCGCAATAAAAATGGCAGACGAAAAAGGCCTAATCTCAAGCGGTATTCTTATAGGAGACGAGCCCGTCGTTAAAGCAATGATGAAAAAAGTCGGCCTCAAAGAAGATAAATTTACCTTTATCCAATGCACCGACGTGCCCGAAATGTGCAATATAGCTGCCCGTCAGGTGGCGCAAGGCAAAGGCGACTTCCTTATTAAAGGCCTTGTGGACACAAAATATTATATGAAAGCTATCTTAAACAAAGAGCTCGGCTTTGTGCCGCAGGG
>CAZNCX010000121.1:0-2926 GCA_964571655.1 uncultured Elusimicrobium sp.
CGTTCACCATCGAGAAGCGGTGGCTGCGCCCGCGCATGCTGGCCGCGGTGGCGCGTCCGAAAAATCAGCTGTATCTTTTTTTACTTTTCTTTTTAGGGTTTTGAAAACCGTTGTCAGCCTGATTTTGCACTTTATGTTCGCCGGACATCGCGCTGTAATCGCCGTCTTTGGTCCATTGGAACACAAGGCCCGGCACCAGCATTACCGTACTGTAAGTGCCCGAGATGAGGCCGACGAGCATCGCCAAAGAAAAGTTCCTTAACACCGGCCCGCCCATGAAGAACAAAATAGCGGTTGCCACTACAACAGTAAGAGAAGTTATTATAGTTCTTGACAAAGTGTCGTTTACGCTCAAATTAAGCAAATCTTTAAGCGGCATTTTGGGGTTGATTTTAATATTTTCCCTGACCCTGTCAAAGATGACAATAGTGTCATTGACCGAGAAACCTGCAATGGTAAGAAATGCGGCCACTATAACTAAGTCCACCTCCAGATGCAGGAAAGAAAATAACCCTATGGTTAAAAACACGTCGTGGAATAAAGCTGCCACGCCCATTGCGCCCCAAATAATATTTTGGAAGCGAAATCCTATGTAAATTACCATTGCGCCCATAGCCAGCACAAAGGCAAATATTGCCTTTTTTGCCAAATGATTGCCGACCGTCGGCCCGACAAAGTCAATCTGCTCTACGTTAAAGGGCACCTGCGTTGTTTTAAGGGCGTTTTCTATGGCCGAAGAAATTTCATTTACATTTTCCTGTCTGCCTTTAACCCTTATCGCAAAAGCGTTTTTGCCGACGAAAGTTTGTATATCGGCGTTGATTTTTGCGTCTGCGGCGGCGTTACGCACTTGGGCGATGGTAATGTCTTTTTCAAACTGTACCTGCACCATAGTGCCGCCGGTAAAATCAATGCCGTAGTTCATGCCCTTAAAAATTACCGAGGCCAAACACGCCAGCATTATTATGCCGCTGATGATAAAAAAAGTTTTCCTTATCCCGATAAAATCTATATGGGTTTTGGGAAGAAGCTCAAAGAATTTCATATGCTTATCTCCTTGGGATTAGCCGTAAGCAAAAGCTCGTATATTGAGCGCGTTACGTAGACCGAGGTAAACACGCCCACCAAAAGACCTAAAGTCAAAGTGAGGGCAAACCCTTTAACGGGCCCCGAGCCGAACTGGAACAGTAAGAGCGAGGCAATCCACGTCGTCAGGTTGGAGTCAAAAATGGCGCTCCACGCTTTATCGTAGCCTTCTTTTATTACCATAGGCAGGGGTTGACCTTTTAGGTGTTCTTCCCTCATTCTTTCCAAAATAAGCACGTTTGCGTCAACGGCCATGGCAAGCGATAAGATGATGCCAGCTATGCCCGGCAAAGTAAGCGTTGCCGAGAAATAAGCCATAAGCGCAAGCAGGAAAACAAGGTTTAAGCCCAGCGCCACGCTTGAGATTACGCCGCTGAAGCGGTAGTAAATACTCATAAAAAGCACGATGAAAATAAAGCCCAGCAAAGAAGCTTTTACGCCGCTTCTTATAGAGTCTTCGCCCAGTCCCGGGCCTATTACGCGCTTTTCAATAATATTGACGGGGGCGGGCAGAGCGCCTGCTCTTAAGATAATGGCAAGCTGTCTTGCTTCTTCCATAGTAAACCTGCCGGTAATGCGTCCGTCGCGCGAGATTCTGCTTTGTATGTTAGGCGCGCTTTGCACGGTGTTATCAAGAACTATGGCAAGCCTTTTATCAATATTATTTCCCGTTAAATTGCCAAACTTTTTGCCGCCTTCGGTGTTAAACTTAAAATTAACTTCGGGATATCCGTACTCGCCGGAGGGGGAAACGCGCGCGTCCTCAAGATCTGCACCGGTTACAGGCGCGCTTGCGCTCAGGGCCATAACATAGCCTTCTTTATCTTTCATTACCACGGTATCTGCGGGGACCAGTTTTTGGGCCTCTTCGCTAAGAGCGCCTTCTGCAGTAAAAGGATTTTCAAGCTCGTTTATCTTATTTACGGCTTCCTGCGCTTCGGGCGTATCTTTTACTATCCTAAATTCCAGCATAGCGGTTTTGCCTATTAAGGCTTCGGCCTGCTGGGGATTTGCGATGCCCGGCAGCTGGACGGAAATCCATTTCTCGCCCTGGCGGGTTATGGGTATTTCTCCTACGCCGTACTGGTCAATTCTGTTTCTTATAATTTCAATGGCGCGCTGCATAGCGTCGTTTAAGGTTTCTTTGGCGTCAAGTTTTGAAACGTCAAGCTCAAGCAACAGCGAAGAGCCGCCTCTTAAATCCAAACCTAAGTTAAGGATTCTTTTGGGCCTCTCGCCGGAAGCTTCCATTTTTGCTCTTTCCGCAGGCGTTTTGGAATACCAGTCGTAGGAGGGATATAAAAGCGCCAAAGAACCAAATAAAACAATTAGTATTATTGTCCATCTTATAGCAAGCCTGTTCATTTTTGTTTTGCTCCGTTGTTTACGTCGGGATTAGACGTTTTGTAAATGGATACGATGCCGCTAGGCAAAACTGAAAGTTTGGTATTTTCCGAAACTTTTATTTCAATAAGCTCGTTGTTAAAACCGCAGACGGTTCCCACAACTCCGCCTATTAAAATTACTTTGTCGTCCTTTTGAAGGGAAGATATTAATTTCTTTTGCTGCGCGTCGCGCTTTTTTTGTCCTCTGCTTGATAGAAACATAAATACCAAGATGAAGATAATCATCATAAAAAATAAGCCGTTCATTCCTAAACCCGCCTGCGCTCCGGCGGCGGCTGTTGTTGGTTCCATAGGACCTCCTTTAGATTACATATAAATGATTTTAACATAATTGGGGCGGGGGGGCAAGGTAGAGATAACAACTTAAAGGCAGATAGTGTCAGGTGAACAATTTTCTGCTTTTGGGCTATTTTTGATTTTTTTCAAGACTAGCG
>CAZNCX010000122.1:0-2865 GCA_964571655.1 uncultured Elusimicrobium sp.
ATCTTAGCTTATGCGCGTTTGGCACGCGTAAGCGTGCGAGTCAAAAGAAGCGAAGTTTGGACATTGCGAATATTAGCTTATTTGCGTATGGCGCGCCGTTGGCGCGCGAGCCAAAAGAGCGTGCGCCCAAGAGCACAGCCAAGAAAGAGGAAGATTGCTTCCGAGTGCTCGTCCGTCTTCGCTAAAGCTACTACGTGGCTTCGCCTCGTGCAAAGACAGCCTAGTTGACAACGACGCCAGCGGTTTGCTGTTAACATCAAATTGTCGTTGTTGTGCAAACTAAGAAAGTTCGGAAAGTTTTGTAAGAAAATCCTGCCAAGCCAAAGCTTCGCCGCCGCCTTGCGCAAAGCTTTGTTTGCCGCCGCCGCGTCCGTTTATAAGGGCCGATATCTGCTTTGCCAAAGCGCCCGCGTCGGGCCCGCCGTCGTAGCTTTTTACGACGAAAGATTTTTTATCTGCGCCGTCGGTAGTAATTAAAATTACTTTCTTTGGGTTTTTATCGGCCATATTATCGCTAAGCGTGCGCAGTTCCTTTATTTCCGTATTTTGCGCGTTAAAAGCAATTAGGGCCGCACCGTCTTTTAGGGTAAATTCTTTTTGAAGGGAACTATCGGCTGCGCCGCTTAAAAGTTGTTTTTTAAGGCGGGCGATTTCCTTTTTAAGTTCGCGCTCGGAGTTTATAAGTTTCTCAACTTTAGGGCAAAGCTCTTCTACCGAAGTGCCCAGCATCTTGCATGCAAGCGTAGAGCTGTTCGCATACATTTTAAGATATTCCACCGCGCTGAAAGAAGCGGTGGCCTCAATCCTTCTTACTCCGGAGGATACGGCAAATTCTTTAAGTATCCTTATTGCCATAATTTCTATGGTGTTCTTTACGTGCGTGCCGCCGCAGAGTTCAAGGCTTATTTTATCCTGCGGGTTTGAAAATCCTTCCCTGTTTATAAGGATAAAGCGTGCGGGATCGGCGTAATGTTCGCCCAAAAGCACGGTGGCGCCAAACTTTTTTGCGTCGCTTAGCGGGCGTTGTTCTATCCAGACAGGGTAGCTTTGCATAACGATATTATTTGCTTCCGTCCAGACGGACAAAAAATCCATAGGCGTAGGCGTTTTGGAGCAGGTGTAATCAAAGCGCAGCCTTTCGGAATTAACATGGCTGCCCGCCTGCCTTACCTGCGGCCCCAGCACTTTTTTAAGCGCGTAATTTATCACGTGCACGGCGGTATGATTGGCGGAAGTAAGAAAGCGCGTCATGGTGTCCACTTTTGCGTTGACAACGTCCCCGGTTTTAATTGCGCCGGTAATTACGCTTATTTTATGAAGATATAATTTATCAAGCGGTTTTTGCGTATCCTGCACGCGGGCGGAATTTTCCTCGTCTATTTCAACGGTGCCGATATCGCCCACCTGTCCGCCGCACTCTGCGTAAAAAGGCGTTTGATCAAAAATGGCGTAGCCTTCTTTTGTAAGCGCCTCAACGGGCTGGTACTGTTTGTTTAGCAAAGCCAGAATTTTAGATTTAGTCTGCAAAGTTTCGTAGCCGACAAATTTGGTTGCCGTCAATTTGCTTTCAAGTTTTTGCACGGTTAAAACTTTTTCTTTTTCAAACTCGTCGCATTGTGTTTTGGAACATTCTTTTGCCTTTTCCTGCGCGGCGTAAAAACCCTGTTCGTCAAGAGAAATCTTTTTTTGCGCCAAAATTTCTTTTGTAAGCTCAAGGGGAAATCCGTAAGTCTCGTACAAATAAAAAGCTTCTTCCCCGCTTATCTGTTTTGCGCCGCTTTTGATGATATCCTGCAGTCTTTGTTCGCCGTCATTTAAGGTTCTGTAAAACGCGATGCCCTCTGTCTTAAGCGTGTTTTGTATGTGGACGATATTTGAAACAAGTTCGGGATAAATATTTTGGAAAACGGAAATTACCGTAGGCACAAGTTCCCACATAAAAGGGGAGCTTCTGCCCATAAGCCTGCCGTAGCGCGCAGCGCGCCTTATAAGGCGGCGCAGGATATATCCGCGGCCTTCGTTAGAGGGCAAAACGCCTTCGGATATAAGAAATACGGCCGCGCGCACATGATCGGCTATAATTCTTAAGGCTGTATTTTCAAGCTTATTTTTGCCCTTAATTTCCAGTATTTTTTTAGCATGTTCTGCTATGGGCAAAAATAAGTCGGTATCAAATGGATTATCGGCGTTTTGCATTACCATCGCAAGACGCTCAAGGCCCATACCGGTGTCAATATTTTTTTGCGGCAGGGCTTCAAGCGAGCCGTCTTCAAGACGGTTAAACTGGGTAAAGACCAAATTCCAAATTTCAACATAACGTCCGCAGTCGCAGGCTATTTTTTTGTCTTTGCAGCGGGGGCAGGCGTTTTTCTCGCCAAAGTCGTAGTAAATTTCGGAACAGGGGCCGCAGGGGCCTGTGGGGCCCATAGTCCAAAAGTTATCGGCCTCGCCGAACTCAAAAATGCGCTCTTTATCAATTATCTTTGACCAAATATTATAGGCCTCTTCGTCGCGCGGGGCAATGCCGCCTTTGTAAATGCTTACGTAAAGACGCTCTTTATCAAGCCCCAGCTCTTTGGTAAGGAAATCCCATGCCCACGTAATGGCTTCTTTCTTAAAATAATCGCCGAAAGAAAAATTACCCAGCATCTCAAAAAAAGTAAGGTGTCTTTTTGTAAAACCCACATTGTCTATGTCGGTAGTACGCAGGCATTTTTGTACGGTGGCCGCGTTTTTTAGATTTTTTTTAAGTCCTAAAAAATTGGCCTTAAACTGCACCATTCCGGCGGAGGTAAAAAGCAAAGTCGGGTCCGCATGCGGGACAAGCGGGCTTGAAGGAACTATCGTAAGCCCTTTTGACTTGAA
>CAZNCX010000123.1:0-2852 GCA_964571655.1 uncultured Elusimicrobium sp.
TGCGATGCTTTCCAAGGTGAAGGGCAATATTGCTCTAACAAAGGTTCGGAAGAATATGAAGCGGAAATGACTACTTTCACTAATTATAACAACGGAAGTTGGCTTTCAAATTTACGGAATGTATGTAAATCTTATACGGGACAAACTTCTTTGGGCAACAAGACTCTTGTCGGATGTGTGCTTGATGATCCAAATTATCCGAGACGGTATCCTGACCCCGGTACTTACTGCGTTGCCCATACTTTTTCGGGAACTTGCGCCTGCGACGGGAGTATTACTTATCATAAAAGGATGGAGGAAGACAGATACGAGTGGGACTGTTCTCAGGAGCAAATAACAGCCGAAGCCTGTGAAAATTATAAAAGCAGCACGACAATGGAAGATTGTCCTTTTAGCGGTGATGCAAGCGGCGGCGGATGCAGTAACTATAAAGGTAAAACTTGTGCTATAGTCGGCGGATCTACTTCTGGAGCAAATAATCTTGTAAAATGCACCAAATGTGCTTGTGTTTTAGCTTATGCAGGCGAATGGCTTTATTGGCACGAGGCGGAGCCTGTCTTAAAATGTAATTTTGGCGTTTCCGCCGTGGAGTGGATAGATTTAGGGGCCGGGGCGTGTCGCGAGCGTACGGATCCGAGCAGCAACTTATATCCTGATGATTGCAACGGTTTGGAGATTCTATCCCAGAAGTCCGACAGTATGCTTCTGAATCTTTTGGACAGTAAGGATATTAAAAATAATTGCTCTATTAAGGATGGGGTGGAAAAAAGTGAAAGCGCAAACGTTTTGGTCTGCGCCGATGAAGGCTCGCATTGCTATTTGGGATCTGTACAGGCCACTTGCAATTGTGCGTATCAGTAATTTGTTGTTTAACGAGAATAACAAAAGGCGCTCTTAAGCGCCTTTTGTTATCGTAAAAAGGGGAAAATAAAAGATGAAAAACAAAGCATTTACGTTAGTTGAAATGCTGGCGGTTGTTTTAATAATAGGGGTTTTGGCGGCAATAATGGTGCCAAAATATCGTTTCGCAATAGAAAAAACGCACGCTGCGGAAAGAATGCAGCTTGCGGCTGATATTTACCGCGCGCAGCAGCAATATTATTTGGCTGTCGGCGGGTATGCTTCAAGCTGGGACAGTTTGGACGAGACTTTTACCCGCTGTCCTTCCGATGATAAGGCTAATTACTCCTGTAATCTTAAAAACGCGATTAATCAGGTGGCGGTAATGTTTAAGTTTGCTCCCTCGGGGGAAAATAAATATAATTTTTATGTTTCTCTCTACGATTACGGCGGGACAAAAAAGGGGGCCATAACCTACGAGGGTAACGGGGCGGAGGACTCTCTGAGCCATAAAATATGCGAGGCTTTTTGTCTTAACAAAACTTATAATCAGGTATGGAACAGATCCTGCCTCGTCGCTTATATCTAAGACGCTGGCGGCAAAAAGGGAAGCTGCTTAAAGTACGGCGGCATTCTTTTATGATATAATATATATGTTCTTCAAAAAAGGACTATTTGTTTAACGATTAAATGATAAAATTAAACAACACAAGAAGCAGTAAGGATCTTTTAAGAAAGAACGAACACATACGCGCATCTCAGGTAAGGCTGGTAGATGATGACGGCACAATGCTGGGCATTGTCTCTTTACAGGAGGCCCTGCGCGTAGCAAAAGATAAAGAGCTTGACTTGGTGGAAATTTCGCCTACGGCACAGCCTCCGGTCTGTAAAGTATTAGATTACTCCAAATACGTTTACGAACAGGGAAAGAAAAACAAAGACGCCAAAAAGAAGCAAAAGGCCGTCTCGTTAAAAGAAATAAGGCTTAAATCAAGGATAGCGGCGCACGATTTGGAAGTTAAGGTGCGTCAAATTGAGAGCTTTCTTAAAAAGAAAGATATGGTCCGCGTCTGTGTAGTGTTCTACGGCCGCGAAAACCAGCACAAAGACATCGGCATAACTATGCTGGAGGATATGAAAGTACGCCTCTCTGCGATTGGCGATGTTGAAGGCGCTATGCAGACTTTAGGCAACAGAATAGCAATAACTTTTGTTCCTAAAAATTAACATAGCATTACAGAGGATATAAGATGCCAAAACTTAAAAATCATACCGGTGCCAAAAAGAGATTTAGAATTACAGCTACCGGTAAATATAAAAACAGGAAGGCCGGCAGGCGGCACTTACTCGCCCCTGAAAAGGCCAGCATAAAAAGAGAAAGAAGAGAAAACGGCATTATCGCCGCAAACTCGGCGGAAGGCAAACTTCTAAAGAAGTACCTTCCGATGAAATAAGGTCGGAGCGTAGAAAAAATGAGAATAAAATTCAGCGTCGCAAGACACGCAAGAAAGAAAAAAGTTCTAAAACGCGCCAGCGGTTATTACGGGGATAAATCCCGCCGCCTTAGAATGGCTACCCAGCAGATTGATAAATCTTTAGTTCACGCGTATACGGACAGGAAGGATAAAAAGGGGACATATCGCTCCCTTTGGATAACAAGGATTAACGCCGCAGTCAGAGAAGAAGGCTTAAACTATTCTTCTTTCATCAGCGGGCTTACAAAAGCAAATATAACGCTTAACAGAAAAATGTTATCCGAAATGGCAATTAAAGATCCCGTTTCTTTCAAGCAGCTCGTAGACATTGCAAAAACTTCTATTAAATAAATAGAATCTATAAAATAAAAAAGCCGCTCGGTTTCATAACCAAGCGGCTTTTTGTTTTGTTTGTTTTTTAGAATTTGTAGCCGATTTTTACCATTGCCGTAACGTATTGGAGGTCTTTGTCAACGTCCTTACCGTCATTTTTGAATTTCGTGGCATTAAACTTGCCTTCAACGCCGATAATGATTT
>CAZNCX010000124.1:0-2850 GCA_964571655.1 uncultured Elusimicrobium sp.
TGAAAGCCTGCATAGGGGCTTTTAAGACGTCAAAAACATTTTGCGGGGAAGCTTCTATCGTGTGATAAGAGCCTTCCACCAAAACCTGTCTTCCGTCTATATTTTGTTTATCGTATTGTCCTGCCGGTATAAGCCAAGTGCATATTGCGGTCAGTATAACCAAACTCAGCAGTATAATGCTGGTGTTGAATTTCAGTTTTTCCATTGTTTGTATCCGTCAACCTCCCAAAGGTTTATTTTTTACGTATAATATATTTTACAAAACGCAAAGGGTATTTGGTAAAATTTATTTATGCTCTACATAGTCCCCACGCCGATAGGCAATTTGCAGGATATCACGCTGCGCGCGCAGGAAGTTCTTAAAACGGCGGATTTTATTTTATGCGAGGATACAAGACATACGCAAAAATTATTATCCTCCCTTGGCGTAAGCGCGCGCGCCGTAAGATATAACGAGAACGATTTTAACAGCCTTAAAAACAGCTTGTCTTTGCTTAAAGCGGGCAAGACCTGCGCGCTGGTCAGCGACGCGGGCACGCCATGCGTAAGCGATCCGGGGTATAAACTTGTCGCCGCCGCGCGAAAAGAGGGGATAAAAATATGCGCCCTGCCCGGGCCCAGCGCGCTTACCTGTGCTTTAAGCGCAAGCGGGCTAAGCGGCGGGGGATTTTGCTTTTTGGGCTTTCTGCCGCAGAAAAAGGGACGCGCCTTAGCTTTGACGCGCGCGGCATTAGCCGTAGGCAAACCGGTGGTAATTTACGAATCCCCGTACCGCATAATTAAACTGCTGGAACTTTTTTGCCAAACGTTTGGCCCGTCAATGAAAATAGTTCTTGCGCGCGAACTTACAAAAACTTTTGAGGAATATCTCTGCGCTTCCTTAGGCGAAGTTTTGGCAAACCTTAAAGCGCGCAAAAAGATTTTGGGGGAGTTTGTTTTAATCCTTGACGGCAGGGAAGATATTGGCGAGGCCGCGCAAAACCCAGCCGAAGAACCGCGGGAGGATTATAAATGACACTCAAACCCGCGGCCCGTAAACCTGCCGCCTGCAAACTCGCTGCCCTCAAACCTCCGTTGTGTAAGCCTAAAGCGAAGATAAAAAATAAAGTGAAAGCCGAAATAAAGGGCGCGAGAATTTATTATTACAATAAGCTTACGCAGACCGATATTTTAGATATCGCCGCCGCCTTAACGCGCGGGAAAATTGCCGTTTTGCCGACAGATACCGTCTACGGCTTGACGGTTTGCGCTTTGCGTAAAGACGCGCTTAAAAAATTAAACTCGGCTAAAGAAAACCCGTCGGCAAAACCGCCTCAGCTGCTTGCAAATTTAGAACAGGCTTACGTATTTGCACAAGGCGCAGCGGCCGACGGTTTGTTTGCGCGCGCGGCAGAATCTTTTTGGCCGGGGGCGTGCACCATAGTTGCAAAAGCTTCCGCGCGCGGCAAAGCTTTGCTTAAAGCTTTGCCGCCTTTGCTCAAACAAACCGTCGGCCTGCGCGTGCCGAAGGATAAATTTATCCTGAATATTTTGGAACTTATAAAAAGCCCGCTTTTTGCAAGCAGCGCAAATTTGCATGGCAAAGAAGTCTGCGTTACCGAGGGTGAAATCCTTAAAACTTTTCAAAACCGCGCCGATATAATAGTTCTCAATGGCAGGCTTAAGGGCAGGCCCTCAACTGTTATAGATGTAAGCGCGGGCGCGCTGCATATTTTGCGCGCGGGCGTATTGACGGAGAGGGAAATAAAAAAACGTTTATCTTGACAATGCTTCTTCTATTGGTATAATATTCTAACGGGCTTTGCTTACTTTGCATAAAAAATTTTCTGTCGGGGAATTGGTGATTTTATGGACGCGGCTTATATAGTTACCGTTATAATAGGCGTAAGCTCAATTGTGGTGGCGGTTTGTTTTCTGGCCAAGGCGAGGGATTTTCGTAAGAAAGAAAAAATCCTGCGTTCCGCGCGCATGAATTATACGCGCCAAATTGAAGTTTTACGTTCCCAGCTTTCCGAGCGCGTCAAATCGCTTGAAACTATGGTTGATAACCTTTCCCTCTCAAATAAAGAATTAAGCCGCCTCAACGATATTAAGTCTGAGTTTATGTCGGTAGTCGCCCATGATTTAAGACAGCCGCTTACCTCAATACAGGGTTATACCTCGGTTTTAATTAACGAAAATTCCGATAAAGAAGATCAAAAAATCCTTGATAATATTATTAAAGCTACGTCTAATATCAATCATCTTATGAGCGACCTTGTGGACGCTTCCGTCTTAGAATCCGGCAAATTACAGGTTGCTTTTAAGGAATTTAATTATAATCAGCTTATTGACGACATTTTTAATCAGTTCAAACTTATCGCCGCTCAAAAAAATATAAATTTGACTAAGATTGACTATCCCCTGCCAATAATGCTCTCGGCCGATAAATTCCGCATAAATCAGGTGCTCAGCAATATTCTCAGCAATGCCATTAAGTTTACAAACGAAGGCGGTAACATTGAAATCCGCTATATCAAAGAGGGCTTGCAGCTTTTTACGCTTGTTCTTGATGACGGTATAGGCGTCTCGCCTATTGAGCGCGCAAAGGTCTTTCAAAAGTTTCGCCAGTCGGAATATCTTGACAGCGAGCATAAAAAGCTGGGCTGGGGTTTGGGCCTTTCTATTGCCGAGGACGTTGTTAAGGCGCACGGGGGGATTATTGGGGTGGATAGTGCGGGACTTAAGAAGGGCTCGGCTTTTTGGTTTCTCCTCCCCTTATGATATAACGACATTTGGTGGTAACAGCAGATTTCTTCAGGCGCACAATTTTCCATATTTGGGTAAATTTTGATTTTTCCCTTCGCTAAC
>CAZNCX010000125.1:0-2363 GCA_964571655.1 uncultured Elusimicrobium sp.
GGCGTTTCAATATGGGAGACATAAATGAAACCAAAGCCGCAGGCGAAGATATAAACCTGCAAACGGAAGAAACAGCAGAAATAAACGAGGCCGAAGAACAACCTGTCCAAACGCAGGACGGACTGCAAATAAACCAAAAGGGCAAAAAGATTTTAATCGTAATAATAAAAGACATAGGCGACGTTATGCTCTGCGAGCCTGTACTGCAAATCCTCAAATACAATTTCCCCGATGCAAAAATTGACGTTTTGGCCCAAGCGCGCTGCGCGCCCGTTCTGGAAAACAACCCTTATGTAAACGAAGTCGTAATTTACGACAATAAACATCCGATAAAATCAATTTTTGAAGTAAGAAAAAGAAAATATCACTGGGTTATAGACTATCTTTCCAACCCGCGCTCGGCGATGATATGCGCTTTAAGCGGCGCGCGCATGCGTATAGGAAACGAAAAGAATTTTCATAAATTCTACGCTTATAATTTCTGCTTCAGATATCCGCAGGAAGTCATTTATAATCCCGACTTAAAGCTTAACGTCCTGCGCCAGCTGGGCCTAAAATGGCCCGACGAACACGCCCCGCTCGCCAAATATTATCTTAACGATGAGCAGCGGGCGTGGGCAAAAAAATTCTCGGGAAATTTAAGGACCAGAGAAAATCAGAAACTCTTTGCCTTTTACGTTACCCCCAAGGCCATAACAAAAAAGTGGCCCGACCAGCATTTTCAGGAGCTGGCGCGGTTGCTCCATTCTCAATACGACGCAAGGATAATATTTCTCTACGGCCCGGGGGAATTTGAGGCCGCCCAAAAAGTAACTCAAAATATGCCTCCTTATATCACGCTTGCTCCCAAGACAAACAACCTCTACCAGTTCTTTGCTCTTTTGAGCGCGCTTGACCTGCTTGTAGGCTGCTGCGGCGGCACAAAACATATGGCTTTGGCCGTCGGCGTGCCCACCGTTACCATACATACCGTAAACCATGCCGAAGCATGGACGCCCTCTTTCAGCGGCAAGCATCTTGCCGTAAGGCCAAGCCTTATATGCAGCCCGTGTTTTAGGGGAGAGTGCGAAACCCTTGCCTGTATGCAAAATATAACGCCTGCAAAGGTTTTTGATACGGTAAAAGCCCTGCTTGACAACATTTATAAAAGCAACGCGCCAAAAGCGGGCAACGCTTAAAACCCGCGCGGCTTAAAAAACATCTTCTTATTTCTGGGAAGTTTTGAGGGCAAGAGAAGGCTGCAGGATTTTGAGGAAAATATCCATAGATTTCTCTTCGCTAAACTGCATATCTATGGCAAGAATGTAGAATTTATCTTTTATAATTTCCTGCCAGCCTTCGGGCATCTTTACAAAATCCTTAAAAGTAGTAATCAAAGGCATAGCGCCGCGCGCCGCCGCAAAAGTATGAAGGTCCTGCTCCTCGTAATTATTATGGTCGGGGAAACGCCAGATTTGCTTTAAGTCAAGGCCCAGAGCGCGCAAAGTATCTTCAAAGGAAGAAGGCTCCCCTATCCCCGAAAATGCGGCCGCCGCGCCCGAGAGCTCCTCCAAAGGCAGCTTTTGCTGGGTATGAACATCAAAATAATAGGACGGTTTATGGACGGCTTCAATAATTTCAATCTCGTCGTTAATCAGGCGGATTTTATCTTTTATGTCTTCTTTTTCGCGTGCGTCTATCAAATCGCTGTGCGTAAGCACTATAAGGCTTGCGCGTTTAAGGGCACTTAGGGGCTCCCTAAGGTTGCCCAGCGGCAAGAATTGCCCGCCGCCGAAGGGATTTTTGGCATCAATAAGGGCAATATCGGCATCTCTCTTAAGACGGTGATGCTGCATACCGTCGTCAAGCAAAATAACCTGACTCTTAAACTCGCTTACCGCTTTTTGGGCGGCCAAATAGCGTTTTGCGCAAACTAAAACGGGTATTTTATACTGAGTTAAAAGACGGCTTATCATATAAGGCTCGTCCCCGCTTTCTTGCCAGCTTAGCAAATCTTGGTCAAACAAAACTGTAACGTCGTTTTTCTTACCCTGCCTTTTATAGCCGCGCGATACTACCGAAACACGCACGCCTCTCTTTGCCAGCTCTGACGCAGCAAGCATAACAGCCGTCGTTTTGCCCGTGCCCCCCGTCGTTATATTACCAAGGCAGACAACCCGCGTAGATACGCTTTTTGTCTTAAGCCAGCGTTTGTCGTAAGCAAATAAAATAAGCGTTACGACCGCCCCGTAACAAAAAGCCGCCGCTTTCAAAACAATTCTGCCCCAAAAGCAGGCAAGCAAATTTTCTCTCAATTTTATAAACGTCATAAAAGCCTCTAAAACATATTATATTATTTTTGCACCGTTGCGTCCCGCACGCTT
>CAZNCX010000125.1:2373-2821 GCA_964571655.1 uncultured Elusimicrobium sp.
CAAAAGGGGAGACGCACTAAACTAACACATCATAAAATTTGGAATCTCTTAAACTCGTATATAAAGAAGTGTTTATACGAGCTGTTTATTGTGCTCCATTATTAAAAAAATTGTTCTGATGGATATTGTTTTTCATTTTATTACGTATATACTATTATTAGGGACGCCGTTCTTCGTTTAATACTATAAATTGACATTTACTTGCTCAGCTGCCATACGGAACTTTTGTAAAGGGGTTATGGTATGCTTTATATTTATAAAACAAAACGTCGTATCAGAAGATTTCTAAATAACAAGTGGCGCGGATTCACTTTGTCGGAGCTGCTTGTGGTAGTAATGATAGTAGCTGTTTTAAGCGCCATATCTTATCCTTTATATTCCAAGACCGTTGCTAAATCTCGCGTGGTGGAAGCCATAAATTTAATAGATATGGTCAAAACGCGCCAGG
>CAZNCX010000126.1:0-2745 GCA_964571655.1 uncultured Elusimicrobium sp.
ATTTTATTTCCCCCGTTCGCGAACGCATCTCAGCAATACGCTCCGACGAAACCTCTCCGCGTATGGTGGGCGACGCCGTGCAAGAACTTATTGAGGAGTATTTTGCCAACGGGATTCCCAAAACTATAGGTACGGCTGTACAAGGCAAATTTGCCCGCCGCGCCATGGCCGACGTAGCTTTTGAAGACAAATATAAGAATTATATTATGGTTGATGTTAAGACACATAATGAAGATACAGCCTTTAATATGCCTAATTTGACTTCCGTTGAAAGGCTGGCAAGATTTTATCAAGATGATGATAATTTTTTTGCCCTGATGATAGTAAAATACAAAATAGCGAGGGCAAACCCCCGTTTCTCAGATATAATTTTTGTCCCTATTGAACACTTAAAATGGGATTGCCTTACCATAGGCGCTTTGGGCTGGGGACAAATACAAATAGCTAATGCAAAGATAATAAATATAAGTCCAAAACAAACTAGGAAAGAATGGATGCTTTCTCTATGTGACGCTTTAGATATATTTTATCCTAAAGAACTCACCAAAATAGGAAAACGCATAAATTACTTCAAAGACATCCGCGCTTTTTGGGAAAAGAAATAACCTCTTCTTAAAGATTTTGCCGCGGCGTTGCGCTCTTTACGCTTTTGAGCTCTTTTGATTCTTTAGTTTAGACTTTTTATATTTGTAAAAATACCTCTGATTTTAGATTTATGATTGATATACAAAATCTTTCTTACCATATAGGCAAACGCGCTTTGTTTGAAAATGCAAACGCGTTTATCGGCGCGGGACAAAAAGCCGGCCTTATCGGCGTAAACGGCAGCGGAAAAAGTACTTTGCTGAACATAATATTGGGCAGGCTTTATCCTGACGGCGGCGCTATAAGGATACAATCTTCCGCCCGCATTGCCGCCGTTGAGCAGGAAATTGCCGATACAAAACAGACGGTTTTATCCTACGTTCTAAACTGCGATGAACGTCTAAAAAAACTTTACGCCGAACTTTCCAAAAATCCAAGCGGCGTGCGCATGGCCGAAATTTACGACAAACTTACCAATTTAGGCGCGCACAGCGCATCTGCGCGCGCAAGCGCAATTTTGGGCGGCCTCGGTTTTAAGAACGAAGATTTGCAGCGTCCCCTTAAAGATTTCAGCGGCGGCTGGCAGCGCCGCGCGGCTTTGGCGGGAGCGTTGTTTATCCCGTCGGAAATCCTCCTGCTGGACGAGCCGACGAACCATCTTGATCTTGAAACTTCCATCTGGCTTGAGAGTTTTCTTGAAAAGTCTGACAAGACTATTTTAATAATCAGTCATGACCGCAATATCTTAAACAAAGTTTGTGATAAAATAATCTTGATTGACGAATGCGCCCTGAAAATCTACAGCGGCAATTACGATATCTATGAGCGCACGCGCACCCAGCAAATTGAGCAGCTTACAAAAGACGCCAAACGCTACGAGGAAACCCGCCGCCACCTTCAGGCTTTTGTGGACCGCTTTCGCTACAAAGCCACAAAAGCAAAACAGGCCCAAAGCAGGATAAAGATGATTGAGCGCATGGGAGAGGCCCCCAAAATTCCCGTAGAAAAAAGCATTTCTTTTGAGTTTCCTTCGCCCGAACCCCTGGACTCTTATTTATTTACGCTTGAAAACGTATCCTGCGGTTACGAAGATAAAACCGTACTTAAAAACGTTGACTTTACCATCGCTCAAGACGATAAAATAGCTCTTTTGGGCGCAAACGGAAACGGTAAAAGCACTTTAGCTAAACTTCTTGCGGGCAGGCTGCTTGCGCAAAGCGGGCGCCTTACGCGCGCCCGCAAAATTAAGATTGCCTATTTTGCGCAAAACCAGACCGAGGAATTTGACGCCGAAAAAACGCCCTTTGAAATTATAAAAGAACTTATGTACGAAGCCAAAGATACCGAGGTTTATACGCACTTGGGCCGTTTTGGCCTGCAAAAGAGCAAGGCCGACACTCTTGTTGAAAAACTTTCCGGCGGGGAAAAGAGCAGGCTTCTTCTGGCACAAATTACCATAGGCGCGCCGCACATTCTTATTTTAGACGAGCCTACAAATCATCTTGACATCACTTCGCGTCAGGCGCTTATGGACGCGCTTATGGACTATTGCTGCGCGCTCGTTTTGGTAACGCACGATTTTAATATGATAGAAACCGTCTGCGACCGTCTTGTTTTGGTGGACCGCGGCACGATTTCCTCTTTTGAAGGCGATATGGAGGACTATAAAAATTATGTTTTACACAGCTCCTCAAAAGAACCTTTGCCCGAGCGCAAGACTTATGAAAACGTAAAGGACAAGCGCAAGCAAAACGCCCAACTGCGCGCGAGGCAGGCCCCCATAAGAAAACAGATTAAGGCTGTTGAAAAGCAAAAAGACGCCTTAGAAGCGCGCCTGATAAGAAGCTACAATGCCGACGCCAGCATAGAACTGGCCTTCTTCAACAAAGAAATAGCCGATTTGGAATCAAAATGGCTTGAACTTACCGAAAGTTTAAGCAACTGCTGATTTCTTATATTTCCTCTTGCATTTCTACTTTTTGTTATATAATATTAAGATAGGCTTTGTGTATCGTTTTATTACAGAGGGCGCCGACTATGAACAACATCTTAAGACAGTACTTTGAGAAAATTAAATGTGGCAAAAACAAAAGCAGGTGGAGCGGATTTACCCTGCTTGAACTGCTTATCGTAGTAATGGTGATAGCTGTTCTAAGCGCC
>CAZNCX010000127.1:0-2731 GCA_964571655.1 uncultured Elusimicrobium sp.
GCTTTGCTGGAAAAGCACGGCAAGGCGCGCTGCCGTTTTGTTATTTTAGATTCCGTCCCAAAACCCGCCGGCAACCCCAGCGTAACGCCGCAGGGCCAAGAAATCCTGCAGCATATTTCCTATCCTTCGGAGCTTGCTTCCCTTATGACTTTACTGAGCAGTTCCGTTAAGACCGAAGGCACAAAAGTAAGCGGCAGTTTTTGGTTTTGCGCCGGAGACGAAAACGTAAAATCCCCCGAAGCATACTGGGGAGAGGAAGAAACGGTAAAAGAAAACCTTAAAACGCTGCTTGAGAAAGAAGAAAAAGCTTCGCGGGAAATCAGTTTGAATTTTGACAAAAGTTCTTCCTCCGAAGAAGAAATAAAAAAACTTCGCGCCAAATATCAGGAGGAGGCGATTTTGCTAAACTCCCTCCAAAACAATCTGGCAAATAAACAGCGTCTGGCAGGCGACTTAAATCAGACTGCCGAGCATCTGCAAAAAAATAAGGCGCAGATATTTTCCCTCATAGAACAAAAGAAGAAAAATGCCGCCAAACTTAAAGAAGAGCAAAAAGCCCTCTCTGAACAAAAGCAAAACGCGCAAAAAGCCGCCGAGGAACTGCGCGCAAAAAAAACTGCCGTCCAGCAGGAAGGCGCCGCCTTAAAAATAGAACTGGAACAGGCGCAGGCCAAACTCTACGAAGTTAAAATCAAAAAAGGCAACTTGGAGCTGGACTTAAAAGGCGCGCAAAACGAATTTAATTCTTTAACGCTAGCCGCGCAAAAACGCGCCGAGCAAACCTTAAAATCAAACGAAAGGATAAAAGCTTTAAGCGCGCAAAAAATATCGTGCGAGGCAAAATTAAGTTCCCAGCGCGACGTCCTCGCCGAACTGGAATTGCAGGAAAATAAGCTGCGCGGCGAAGTAAACGCCTTAAAAACGCAGTATGACGAAAAAAATTCCTCTTTAAGCAAACAAAAAACGCAGATAAACGAACTTACCCTTAAAGCTCACGATTTGGAAAATACTCTTTCTAATCACAGACGGCAGAAGACGGCCGTTGTCAACACTTTGCTTGAGAACTGGAACACCACCCCCGAAGAGGCGCGCATGAAGTGGGGCGGCAAAACCGTTGATTTGGAACGCGTTAAAATGATGAGAAAGCGCATTGAAAATATGGGCGCCGTAAATATGACCGCCCCCGAAGAATACGACGCGCTTACCCAGAGAAACGACTTCCTTAAAAAACAAATCGCCGATTTGGAGCAAGCTAAAAAAGACTTAAAGACGGCCATAGCCAAAATAAACGCCACCACGCGCGATAATTTTAAGTATACTTTTGAGCAGGTAAAAGAGCATTTCAAAAATATTTATCAAATCCTTTTTGTCGGCGGGGAAGCCGATTTGATTTTAACCGATCCTGAAAATATGCTTGAGACCGGCGTTGAAATTATGGTACAGCCGCCGGGCAAGAAAGTATTAAATATGTCCTCCCTCTCAGGCGGGGAAATGGCTTTGACGGCGATATCTTTGCTGTTTGCTTTCTTTACGCACAACCCTTCGCCGTTTTGTATTCTAGACGAGGCCGACGCCCCCTTGGACGAAGCCAATATTGAGCGTTTTGTAAAACTGATAAAAGATTTTTCCGCTAAAACGCAGTTTATTATGGTAACGCATAACAAGCGCACTATGGAAGCCGCGCAAATGCTTTACGGCATTACTATGGAGGAAAGCGGAGTTTCAAAGGTCCTCTCCTTAAATCTTAAGGATCAGGACTCAAAAACAAAGCAACTCGTTTCTGCTGCCACGGCAAAATAGGTCTGTTAAAAACAGCCCTTTTTAGATATAATATCCACACAGTTATGGAGCCTTAATGAAATACGCCATAATATCAGATATTCATTCAAACTACGAGGCCCTCCAAGTCTGCCTGAAAAAGATTGAGCAGATAGGTGTGGACGCTTTTGCTTTCTGCGGCGATTTAATAGGCTACGGCCCCGATCCCGAGCTGTGCACCCAAACAGTAAAAAAGCTGCCTAACCTCATACCGATTATGGGCAATCACGATATGAGCCTCTTCAGAGAGGACTTCTTTAACTGGTTCAGCGATTATGCAAAACAATCCATACTCTACACAAAACAGCATTTAAGCGAAGATTCCTTAAACTTCATAAAAACTTTTCTCGCTGAGTACCACGGCAAAGATTTTGCTATGGTCCACGGCTCTTTCTTTGACCCTTTCAGGGACTATATCCTATCTGGCGAACAGTTTGTCTTAAATCTTGATAAATGGAAGGGACATCTTTGTTTCGTCGGGCACAGCCACGTGCCCTTTATAATGAGCTATAAAAGCAATCATATGCCGCAGATTGATTTGTTTCTAGGCTCCGACGTTACCATCAAAATGCTGCCGGGGTTAAGATATATGATTAACCCGGGCTCCATAGGCCAGCCGCGCGATACAAATTCCATGGCTTCCTTCGGCATTCTTGACAGTAAGGAAAATACTTTCCGCCTCATACGCCTGCCCTATGATATTGAGGCCGTACAGGCAAAACTCGCAAAGACGGGGCTGCCCGATATCTTATCGGCCCGTCTTAAAACAGGCAGTTAATACCTTGCGCCTTTTGGGCCGCTAAAGACGCGCGCGGGCGCGCGGGGGCGCACGGGTTTAGAGTTTTTGACGCGAATTGATATAATATATAATATGACTATGACGCTCAGAAAAGCCCTCTTCGCAGTCTTGTAT
>CAZNCX010000128.1:0-2574 GCA_964571655.1 uncultured Elusimicrobium sp.
GCCGTAAGATTTAACGCCGGCATCGGGGCGGGCCATCACGAAAAAGTGGTCACGGCGGGTAAAAAAACAAAATTCGGAGTTCAAAAAGAATTTATCCCGCAGGTAAAAGAACTGCTAAACAAACATAATCTTAAGTTAGTCGGGATAAACCAGCATATAGGTTCTTTGTTTATGGACGCCGCGCCATATATCGCAGGGGTCAAAAATTTCTTGGAAATTGCAAAAGAATTTCCTTGCTTAAAATTTATAGATATGGGCGGCGGCTTTGGTATCCCGTATGAAGAAGATGAACCGAGACTGGATTTAGAAGTTCTGAGCAAAAAGTTAGACGAAACTTTGACGGAATTTCTGAAAGATTATAAAAATAAAGACGTGATTTTCAAGGTTGAGCCGGGCCGTTATATCAGCGCAGAGTGCGGGATTTTACTGGGAGAGGTTTACTCCGTAAAAGAAAATTACGGTCACAAGTATGTCGGCACCGATTTGGGATTTAATGTTTTAGTTCGTCCGATGATGTATGACTCTTATCACGCCGTAAATGTTGTAAAAAGGAGCGCGGATTACTCAAAAGAAGAAGTTTCTACGATAGTGGGAAATATTTGCGAAAGCGGAGACATTATCGCAAAAGACAGGCTTATGCCCAAAATTGAGGAAAAAGACATAATTGTCGTTAATGACGCAGGCGCCTACGGCTTTGCAATGAGCTCAAATTATAATTGCAGATTAAAACCCGCCGAAGTATTAATAACCTCTGAAGGGAAAGATAAACTAATTCGCCGCAGAGACACTTTGGAAGACATCGCCGCCAATTTTTAATTATACGGCGGCTTAAACTCAAATAATACCGCTTAAAAGCCATGCTAAGTAAAGTTTTGCCGCGTTTTTTGTAAATCAAATTGCAAGAAATTTGTTTTTATGCGTATTTTAGTAAAAATCCCCGTATTAAAAAGTACGGGGATTTTTAATTTGCAGTATTAGTTTATTGCAGGTTCGCCGTATTTGTTTGGGCCCTGTGTTGAGGGTAAAGCCCAGAAAATAAGCAGAAACAGCACGCCTATACCCGTAAATGCTATCAGCCACCACCAGCCGCTTTTATTGGAGTCATGCAAACGCCTTGTGCCTATGCCGATATAAGGCAAAAGCAAAGCAAGCTGATATATTGAAACAATAATATTTATGGTCTGATCGTCCAAAAAAGCAGGCAGGATAATCCCTAGCAGCCATAATATAACCATATACCAAAGGAAGAACAACCAAAATTGTTTTCTGGTGTCTCTCCCTTTGAAGACGGCGTATTTTTTTATAGGATCCAATAAATAATTCATATTGCCCCCTCAATTTATATTTAGATAAACTACGCAAATATTGTAGCAAATGTATGGCAAAAAATACTTGAGAGGAAGTTTTTTAAGCGTATAAAAAAGACAGACAAGCCTTAAACGGCTGTCTGTCTTTAGCAGAAAAATGTTAAGTAAGCTGTTTACTAACTTTTCGTGAGACTTTCCCCTTTTACGCTTTTGCTTGGCGCAGGCGACGGCACAGACGAAGCTTTAGCCGTTTGTGTTTTAGGCATAGTCATAGGCCAAGTTATTACCCCGCCCGTTTTATATTTTATGTAAAAGACATTGCCGTCAATCCATGCGTCTTCAACGCCGTCGGAAGCTTTTGCCAAAGGCAGGGCTTTTTCAAAATCTTCTTCGGAGCCGCTTATTAAAGCATTATTTAGAACAGCGCTGATTTTTTCGTAGTCATTTTGCACGGCAGAAGAGGAAGAAAGTTCCTGCCCGCTTTTTGCGTTTGTTTCTTCGTAAGCGGGTTCGGAAGGGGTTTGATTGCAGGCACATATAAAAAATGCCGCCGAAATCAATATAAGATTTTTCATAGTTTATCCTCCATAGAAATTATACATTATTAAACAAAAATTTACAAAACTGCCGCAAGCCCGTTTGCGGGAATATTTGCAAGTCCGTTTGCAAGCCCAGCCGTAAGATATAAATATCCTTGAAAAGAGGACATTTACTAGTTTTGTTTCTATAATTAAAAACCCCGCTTGCGCGGGGCTTAAATTAATACGGAGTCAACGGGATTAGCCTTCCGATAATTTCCCTGACGGGAAATTTCTGCAGGCCGGGCTCGCGATTTTTGCCTTTCGCCGCAAAAGCGGCTCAAACAAAAATAACGCTCCGCCTTTCAAATCCCGACGCGGCCAAAGCAGTTTGGCCGCTTTGCTCCGCCAAATAAAAAACCGCCCCAAGGGCGGTTTAAATGGCGGAGTCAACGGGATTTGAACCCGCGGTCTCTGCCTTGACAGGGCAGCGTGTTAACCGGGCTACACCATGACTCCTGAAATCCTTATATATTGTATCTTTTTAGCTTCGCACTAGTCAAACATCGGCGACGTTCTTATCGCAACATAAAATTATTTCAAGCGCAAAACAATCTGTTTTTTAACTTAAAGAATGAAGTTTGTAATTTGTGGGTATTGGCTTATTTATTGAGCGTGCGCAAAGCGCACAGCCAAAAAAGTGGAAGATTGCTTCCGAGCGCTCCTCACGAAACAACCGTTCGTCGCCT
>CAZNCX010000129.1:0-2562 GCA_964571655.1 uncultured Elusimicrobium sp.
GGGATATCCCTTGCCCTTTTTTGTCACGACGTGTAAAATAACCGGCCCGCGCACGCCTTTTACCTGTTTTAGGACGTTTACCATCTCTCCGACGTTATTTCCGTTAACAGGCCCGTAATACTTAAAGCCCATCTCTGAGAAAAGCGCGCCCGAAAATAAAATTGCCCTTGCGCGTTTTGCTATTTTCATCGCGTTATTTGCAAACTCAATATTGCCGAAAATCTTTTCCGCTTCATTACCGGCGGCCTGCACATATTTGGCGGTTAAAAGCTTTGTTAAAAAGGAACCGAGCGCGCCTACCCTTTCTGAAATAAACATCTGATTATCGTTTAGAATTACCAGCAAATCCGTTTTAAGCTGCCCCGCATTTTGCAAAGCTTCGTAGGCAAGGCCGCCGGTCATACAGCCGTCAGAAACTATGGCTACGACTTTGTTGTTTTCCTTTTTTTGGTCTCTGGCAATTGCCATGCCCAAAGCGGCAGAAAGCGCCGTTGAAGCATGCCCCGCGCCAAAAGTGTCGTAGGGCGATTCGTATATTTTAAGAAATCCGCTTAAGCCGCCTTTTTGGCGCAGCGTATTAAATTTATCCAGCCTGCCCGTCAGGATTTTATGGGCGTAAGCCTGATGTCCCGTGTCAAAAACAAGTTTATCTTCCGGAGTGTTAAAAGTGTAATGCAGCGCGCAGATAAGTTCCACCGCGCCCAAGCTTGAGCCCAAGTGCCCGCCCGTCTTGCTTACGGTTTGGATAATAGTTTGGCGTATTTCCTCGCAAAGCTGGGGCAGCAGGTTTGTGCTTATAAGGCGCAGCTGCTGGGGCGTTTTTATTTCGTCTAAGATTTTCATAAATAAATACCTTTTTTAGTATGTCCTTTCAACAATAAAATCTGCCATTTTAAGTAAAGGCAGCAAGTCTTTTTTGCGCGCGCCCGTTACTTTATTTAAGGCGGCGCGGGCTTTTTGCGCGGCTTCTTTTGCGGCCTCTTTTGATTTTTGCAGGCCGTATAGGGTTACAAAAGTAAGTTTTTTATTTTGCGCGTCGCTGTTACTTTTGCCAAGCTGTTTTTTTGTGGAAGTTACGTCTAAAATATCGTCCGCTACCTGAAAGGCAAAACCTATGTTTTGCGCGTAAGTTTGCATATTTTTGAAATCTTTTTTGCCCGCGCCCGCAAGCGCGGCCCCCATTTCAACGGCAGCGCATATAAGCGCGCCGGTTTTGTTCTCGTGGATATATTTGAGCAGGGCCTTGGGCGTATTTTCCTTTGTTTTCTGCGGCAGCAGGAAGTATTTTTGACTCTTTTTGGCAAGGTTTTTATCTTTGATTTTGGCCGCGCGCTTGCTTTTGCCGTCTAAAACTCCTTCTGCGAAGATATCTGAAACCTGCCCTCCCACCATACCGCTTACGCCGCCGCGCAGGGCCAAAATCTCAACGGCTTTAAGCGCGCGCGCAGGGCCGATTTTCTTGTTATTTCCGTTTTGAGTAAGGGTAAGGAAAGCGTAAGTTAAAAGCGCGTCGCCGGCAAGTATTGCGGTATCCTCGCCGAAGATAATATGATTTGTAGGTTTTCCGCGGCGCAGATTATCGTTATCCATAGAAGGCAAATCGTCGTGTATGAGGGAATAGGTGTGCAGCATCTCAATTGCGCAGGCGGCGGGTTTTACGTCGCTGTCTTTAAGGCCCAAAGCGTTTGCCGTCATCATAAGCAGGGCGGGGCGCACGCGTTTGCCGCCGGCGGAAAGGGAATAGTACATAGCGTCAATAATTATTTGCGGCGCATTGGGAATGGTTTTGATATATTTGACAAGGGCGCTTTCAACGTTTTTGGCTTTATTTGACAAAATATTTTCAAAATTTGGCATTTAATATCCTGTTGCAGGGTTTGGCTATACTTTTATTATATAAAAAAACCCGCCTTAGCTGCCGCCGACGGGGATAAGAGGTTTTTATTTTTCCGCTCTGTCAATTACGGCTACATATGCCAAAAGCGACGCCGTGCTTAGCGACAGTAAGGAATAGGTAAGCCACCAAATTTTTGAAGTGAAAGGTTTGACGTAGAACAAAGCGTCCCAAATAAAGCTTAGACACAGCCACGCAAAACACCCCCACAGGAAAAGCGCCGTCAGACGGAACAGAGCGTCCAGCATAGCGAACAGAAAACCTTTGCCGAAGGAATAAGAGAAAGATTTGCGGATATGGGTAATGATATTCATAATAAGATTGTAGCTATGTAGGAGGGTTTTGTCAATATATTTTTATGCACGCTTAGGCGTGCCAAACGCGGATAAGCTAAGATTGGCAGATGCCAAGCTTCGCATCTTCGGTTAAACAGCAGAAATACAACAACGACAATTTGGTGTTAGAGGCAGATAGTATCGGGCGCACAATTTTTCAATTTTGGTCAACTTTGCGTTTTTCTGTCCCTTGCGTATCGTTTGGGCATTCGCCTCAAACTTCGCGATACGCGGCGGGAACAGTCCGCGTGGCAGAGGAAAAAACAAGCTTTAAGTATCCACGCGGCCTTCAGGTCAAACGCAAATTTGCCTCAAACTTGAAAAATCGCGACA
>CAZNCX010000130.1:0-2560 GCA_964571655.1 uncultured Elusimicrobium sp.
TTAAGAACGCCGAAAAAGCTTTGGATATTTTGATTAAAAATAATCCCGAATATGCAAACGCTCTTAAAGACATAAAAACAGCGCATAAGAAACTTTACAAATCCTGCGGGGAACTAGTTAAAGAAAAAGGATACGGGAACGATCCTTTAGTCATTGAAGAGTTGGTAAAAGCAATAAGCGCTTTGAAAGAAGAAGGCCTTGCCAAAACAGCGGCAAAAATCGTAGACCACCAGTATTGGAACGGTGTGTACGAAAATTCCCAGAACATCAGCCGAATCTATAATATTTCCGATCCGGCCGATGGGGACTTTGTTAAAAATTATCTTAAAGAAGGCGCTTTATTGTCTGCTAAGCCCAAAGAAGGTATTGACGAAGAGTGGAACAACTATATATCCCTTTTTCTTAAAGATAATAAGAAATAAAAAGACAAAGAAAATAAATACTTGTAAAAATATTTAGACATAAAAAAACCGCCCGCGGCTGAAAAGCGCGGGCGGTCTTTTGCGGGAAACGGCTTACTTATTTAAGCAATTTCAATAATTCTATAGGTTTGCCGTAGTAGGCTTTAAGGAACAGTTCTTTAATTTCGCTTACCAAAGGATAGCGCGCGTTGCCGCCGGTGCATTGGTCGTCAAAGGCAAGTTCGCTTAACTCGTCAACTTTGGCCAGAAAGTCCGCCTCCGCAATGCCGTAATCTTTTATTGATGCGGGGATATTAAGGCCGCTTTTCATATTTTCCACCGCTTCAATAAGGCGGGCCACTTTCATATCTTTATCGTCGTTTTCTTTGCTTAGATACATATAATCGGCAATTTTTACGTAGCGGCCTTTCACAAAAGGATATTTATACTGGGGCAGCAGGCCTTGTTTGGTGGGTTTGTCGGTTGCGTTATATTCAATTACATAACTTATAAGCAGCGCGTTTGCAAGCCCGTGCGGTACGTGGAACATTCCTCCCAATTTATGCGCCATGGAATGGCATAAACCCAAGAACGCGTTTGCAAAAGCCATGCCGGCAATCGTGGCGGCGTAATGCATCTTTTCGCGCGCGTTGGGATTTTGCGCGCCTTCGTCGTAAGAAGATTTTAGATATTTTAAGACGAGGCGCAAAGCTTCCAAAGCCTGCCCTTCCGTGAAGTTTGTGGAGAATATGGAAGTATAAGCCTCAATGGCATGCACCATAACGTCCATGCCGCTGTGGGCGGTAAGGCTCTTTGGCATGCTCATTACAAACTCGGGGTCTACAATGGCCATATGCGGGGTTAAAGTATAGTCGGTAATGGCGTATTTGGTATTTGTGCGCTCGTCGGTAATTACGGTAAAGGGCGTAACTTCAGAACCCGTACCGGAAGTTGTGGGTATTGCCACAAGTTCGGCCTTTTTGCCCAAATCGGGCAGGTGATAGATGCGTTTTCTTATGTCCATAAAGCGTGCTGCGATATCGTCAAAGCGAAGGTGAGGATTTTCGTATAGAAGCCAAATCATCTTAGCGGCGTCTATCGGCGAGCCGCCGCCTAGAGCGATAATAAGGTCCGGCTGGAAGTTTTCGGCTATGCTCAGGGCGGAGTTTATTGTGCTTAAATCCGGATCGGGCTTTACGCCCGTAAAAATGCGCGCGGTAATATGCAGGTTTTCAAGCACTTGTTCCACCATTTGTACAAAGCCGCAGGTTTCCATATTTTTATCGGTAATTATAAAGGCCCGTTTCTTGTTCTTAAATTCCTCAAGGCCGAGTTTAAGCGCGCCGCGCTTAAAATAAATCTTGGGGGGCACTCTGTACCAAAGCATATTTTCCCTGCGTTCTGCAACGGCTTTTATGTTCATAAGATGTTTTACTCCTATATTTTCGCTTACGGAATTGCCGCCCCACGAGCCGCAGCCCAAAGTCAGTGAGGGGGCGAGTTTGAAATTATAAACGTCTCCTATCGCGCCCTGAGAAGAGGGCATATTTATAAGCACCCTTCCCGTATGCATATTTTTTTGAAATACGGCAATATGCTTTTCATTGGCCTCGGCGGTGTATAAAACGGAAGTGTGGCCCGCGCCGCCGAGTTCTACCAAAGTCTGGGCGGCTTCTACTGCGGCGTTGAAATCCGCCGCTTTGTAAAAAGCCAGTATGGGGGAAAGTTTTTCGTGCGCAAAAGGATCCGATAAAGCTGGTTTTTCACACTCGGCTATTAAAATTTTGGTATCGTAAGGCACTTCAATTGCGGCCATATGCGCTATTTTAACCGCGCTTTGACCGACGATGGCATTGTTCAGCTTACCGTCTTTCATTATAAACTTGCCCAGTATTTCTTTTTGCTGCGCGGTAAGAAAATGGCAGCCGCGCTGGTCAAATTCTTTTCTGGTTTGGTCGTAAACAGGGGCTTCAACTATTACGGCCTGCTCGCTTGCACAGATTATGCCGTTATCAAAAGTTTTGCTCATTATGACAGAACTTACGGCCATTTTTATATCGGACGTGGCGTCAATTACTACGGGGGTATTGCCCGCACCCACGCCTATTGCGGGCTTGCCGGAACTGTAGGCCGCGTGCACCATGCCGGGGCCGCCGGTT
>CAZNCX010000131.1:0-2500 GCA_964571655.1 uncultured Elusimicrobium sp.
GCTCCTCGGGCAGCCTGACAACCCCCTCGTCGCGGTCGTCATGCCGCTCTTCAAGTGGTTGTGGCTCATCATTGCGCTCTCGGTCGGGTCGGCGTTCGTGTATGTGTACCTCGTCGTGATCCGCAAGATCCGGTATAATCGGCTGATGGGAGGGTTAGAGTGACGTCCGAAACTGTGGTTCTGCACCACGAAGAGGGGTATAGGGCTCTCCCAGAAGGTCCTCATCTACTCCCCGAACTGGCTCGACAACCCGCTGGAAGCTATCAACATCTTCAAGGCCACGATCCCGCCCGTCATGGTCGCCGCCTTGTTCATCGGGACGATCTTCTGCGTGGTGCTGCTCTTCTGGAGGCTGTTTAGCAAATGACTCATAACTCCCACACCCGGCCCCCAGCTGGGGGTCCGCACCGGACCGCCTGCCGATTACTAACAGCGTTCGCGCTCGCACTGATACTCATAACGCCTATTTCAGCCTATCACGAGTCTCAAGATTTTTCAGACTCCTATTCTTTTGATGCTTACGGGAATTTTAGCGGAACGTCCTCAACCCTCAATAAAGAAATCAGTAGTATCTGGCTATCGGATATTGTCTATTTCCGAGATTTACAGCATCTTGTACTCGTCTCTGATAGGGTAGTCAAGGAAAGTTTTACCGGCTACCCTGATACGGGTTTTACGAGCGTTGTAGGGAAAATTGGTAACGATATAATATTTACGGGGCGATTAGGATATAATATTAACTATGATAAAAACGGTGACTTTATAAATGTTATTTTGTGGGTAGATAATATACAAAATTTCGACCCATATGGCTATACAGGTCCCCAAAAAATAAAAATGACATGGAATACAGATATAGTTCCGAAATTTAAGGCGCCTACTGTCTCATCTTACACCGTCAGTGATGATAGTTCTGCGGAATTTAAGGCTCATAAGGCCGGATTTATGTTCGATGACGGCTATGCGATACCTCGATTTGTGCAGTTTGGGAGTAATCTATACCTGATCAGTCGTAATTGGCATAATACGGTTGACGTCAGCTATGACGATTCTACAGGCTACGAAATTGACATAATCCGTTACGGTTGCTTGTCGACATATACCATTACTGATGCTGCGAGAGGGGATACCCTGGATTCTCAGTCATGGTCTTCTGACGATCATCATATCATCATACCTCGCATGATATTAACAACCCCCGACATTAACCTAACGCTCCAATCAAATTCCGGTAAGTTTTTTAGCTGGGCGATTACCCCCATCGATTCCCCCAGCATCCTCTCCCTCTCCCTCTCCCCGGCCGCCCCCAGCGTCAACAGCCCCGTCACCGCCACCCTCAGCACGACGACCGAAACCCCCCGATTCAGCGAGATCACTTATAGCGTCACCGACCCCAACGGCAACGTCGAGTACCTAACCTATGCCAAATCACAGGACGACTGGTCAACCTGGCAGTACTACAACCGATCCACCCGGCAATTCGAGCCCTCCAGCGAGACCGCCGCCCATAATCCCACGTTCACCCCCACCAGCGCCGGCACCTGGACCGTCACCGCGACAATCCGCGACCACCAGCCCCCCGCGACCGGTGCGGCGCTCGCGTCGGTCTCGGCGTCCTGCGAGGTCGAAAAACCGCTTGAGGAAAAAACCATCCTCTCAGGAGAGGTCATCGATGCTTATACCGGGGCACGAATCAGCGGCGCAACCATCTCCGCCTCCCAACCAAACATCGGGCGCACTATTCAGATGGTCTCAGATTCTAACGGAGCTTACACATCAGGCATCGCGGCCATAGGGCTATTGCCCGGCAACCCCGTCTCCATCTCCGCAACCGCGACAGGATACATGCCTGCCTCCCTGCACTACAGCGCCGCCCCCTCATATTATGAGTGGTATGTCCCGATCCTCATGGTCCCCGACGCACCCCCCGACGACCCCATCGAGGAGGGTAAATCCATGCTCTACGGCTACGTCCAGACTCAGGGCAGCCAGCAGCCGATCAGCGGCGCGACCGTCTCCCTCGACGGCTACGGCAGTACCACGACATCATCAACAGGATTCTACCTCTTCAACAACGTCACGCCGGGATCGTACTCAATCTCCGCCTCCGCCCCGCTCCACGACGCCCTCAGCGAGCCCGTCACCGTCGAAACCGTCGCGACCCCCTACAACCTCGCGCTCAAAGGCCACTTCCTCCTCACCGTCACCGCCAAGGACGACACCTCGCTCGACAACCTCCACAACGCCACCATCTCCCTCAGCGACGGCCAGGAGAGCACCCAGAACCCCGCGACGTTCTCCGCCGACTACGGCCCCTACACAGCCACGGCCGCCGCCGAGGGGTACTATCCCCAGGCGCAATCCGTGTACCTCAACAACCCCGGCACCACCACCGCGACGATCCTCCTGACCGAGCGGCTACCCCCCGCGACCCCCGCCGAGATGCCCAACTACCCGCCGCACAACGTCCGGTTCCACTGCATCGACGACTTCGGCCTCC